>JAJRZU010000089.1 GCA_024275075.1 Deltaproteobacteria bacterium
GGGCGCCGAAAATCTCGAACGGCTTTGTCGTGCCACGCCCCTCGGATACGTTCGTACCCTCGAAGATCACCTGCCCGGGGTAGACCACCGCCGTATCGATAGTCGGCATATTCGGTGACGGCAGCGCGAACGTATGCCCAGTCTCGTCGTAATAGCGCTCGCGCCGATAATCGCGCATCCTGACCACCTCGAGGTCGCAGCCGATACCAAACTCACCGTTAAAAAGGAGCGCCATCTCACCGATCGTCATGCCGTGCCGCATCGGTATCGGGTACATCCCGACGAACGAGGTGTATCGCTCATCCACGAGGTTCCCTTCGATCGCGCCGGAGATCGGGTTGGGTCTGTCGAGCACAACGACCCTCTTTCGCAGTTTCACCGCCTTTTTCATGCACAGCGCCATCGTGTAGATGAAGGTGTACACCCTCGTACCGACGTCGAACAGATCGACGACCAGTGTGTCGATATCATCGAACATATAGTCCACCGGCTCCCTTGTGTCGGCATACAGGCTGTAGACGGGCAGCTCTGTTGCGGGGTCTACGCTGTGCGGCGACTGGATCATGTTGTCCTGCTCCGTACCGAAAAAACCGTGTTGAGGGGAAAATAACGCCCGAAGATCATCACCGTAAAGCGCGCGCAGCACGTCCTTCGTATAGTTGTGACAGCCGTCAAAGGACGCGTGGTTGGAAAGGAGGCCAAGCCGCCCGCCCGCGAGGATACTCCTTTTCGAGTTTATTATGTCAATACCGATTTGAACAGCCTGCGACATAGCTTCCACCACCTTTTATCAGACACTACCATCTTATCGGTAGTATTTCAATGGCAAAACCTGCTCGCAATTACAAATAAAACAGTTTTTTTGAAGTCTCGGATTCATCTTTTATATAAATTAATAACAGGGCATTTTTTGCGCGTTTTTACACCGGTAAAAAAAATGATAGCCAATCGGCGATAAATCACACTTTTTCGTTGACAAAGAGTGAACATTTTACTATAAGTATAAACCTTCTTCTTACCTAAGAGGAGAAAACATAATGTTTCATCTAATTGGGCTAAATATAATGTATAGTAGAATTTTGTCATAGGGGTGTCATGTTATACAAAAGCTTCGTCGATTCGTTTAGCGATTACATAATAGACAGGAATGAGGATAAGTGCATCTTGTGCAGGATATGCGAGAGGCAGTGTTCTTATGAAGCTCACGGGTTTGATAAAAAGAACAGTGTGATGACCAAACAGGATCACAAGTGCATCTGCTGCCGAAGGTGCGAGGCGATGTGCCCGACCGGCGCTATCTCCATCCGCGAGAACCCTTCGCAATTCAAAAGAAACTCTAACTGGACAGCATCTCACAGGAAGAACATATATAAGCAGGCGGAGACCGGTGGCATACTGTTAGTCGGTATGGGTAACCCGACCGGTAAGCAGCCCACCTATTTTGACCGTATGCTGTTAGACGCGTCGCAGGTGACGAACCCGTCGATTGACCCGCTCAGGGAGCCGATGGAGCTGCGCACGTATCTTGGCAGGAAGCCGGACAGGCTGGAGTTTGAGGAGAAGGACGGCAGGGTCAGCCTGAAGACGAAGCTGACGCCGCAGCTCAAGCTCGAGTACCCGATCATGTTCTCGGCAATGTCGTACGGTGCGATCAACTATAACGTTCATGTCGGTATGGCGCGCGCATCGCAAAAGATGGGTATCTATTACAATACCGGTGAGGGCGGCCTGCACAAGTCACTCTACCCGTACGGCGCGAACACTATCGTGCAGGTGGCTTCCGGGCGATTCGGGGTGAACGCGGAGTACCTGAACGTGGCCGGCGGCATCGAGATAAAGATCGGGCAGGGAGCGAAACCGGGCATCGGCGGGCATCTGCCGGGCGAGAAGGTGAATGAAGAAGTATCCAGAACCCGGATGATACCCGCGGGTACGGACGCGCTTTCACCGGCGCCGCATCACGACATCTACTCCATAGAAGACCTAAGACAGCTTATTTACGCACTGAAGGAAGCGACTGATTATAAGAACCCGGTATCAGTGAAGATCGCGGCGGTACATAATTCCGCGGCTATCGCAAGCGGTATCGTAAGAGCCGGCGCCGATATCCTAACATTAGACGGATACCGCGGCGGTACGGGTGCGGCGCCGCTGGTGACCCGTAACAACGTCGGCATACCGATCGAGCTCGCGCTCGCGTCCGTCGACCAGAGGCTGCGCGACGAGGGCATCAGGAACCATGTATCCATCGTTGTCGGCGGCGGAATAAGGAGCAGCGCTGACGTGGTGAAAGCTATCGCGTTGGGCGCGGACGCCGTTTATATCGGTACCGCGACATTAGTATCGGTGGGATGCACGCTGTGCAGGATGTGCTTCACCGGTAAATGCCCGTGGGGCATCGCGACAAACGACCAGAGCCTGTCCAAGAGGATCAACCCGGACATTGCCGAGGAGAAACTAAGCAACCTGATCAGGGGCTGGGGGCTTGAGATCAAAGAGATAATCGGCGGCATGGGGCTTAACGCATTAGAGAGTATGAGAGGCTCGCGGCACAGGCTCAGAGGTGTCGGCCTGTCTGAAAGCGAACTTGATATCCTTGGTATAGCGCCGGCAGGGAAGTAGGGAATAGAGGTTAGGGAAGATGAAGAGAGTATATCCGGTAGAAGACTATTGTATGGGGTGCGGGCTGTGTGAAGTGGCCTGCGCGACAGAACACTCAAAGAGCAAGGATATCGTCAAGGCATACAAGGAAGAGGCGGTCACCCCGCGCAATTTCGTTGAGCGCAAGGAGTACCTGTCTTACTCGATCAACTGTAGGCACTGCGAAGAGCCGTCCTGCATCGAGGCGTGTATCACCGGCGCTGTTGACTTCGACGAAGACGGGCGGGTACTGATAGATCAGGCCAGATGCGTCGCGTGCTGGTCATGCATAATGGCGTGTCCGTTTGGGGTAATAAAACGCGATACGGTAAACAATGTCTCCACCAAATGCGATCAGTGCGTCGAGCGGGAGACACCGGCATGTGTTCAGGCATGTCCTAACAGAGCGCTAATTTATGAAGAGAGATAATATATGAAGTACGTAATCATTGGTAATTCCGCCGCGGCTATCGGCGCTGTGATCGGGATAAGGAAATTTGACGCAAAGGGTGAGATAACGATCCTCTCGAAGGAGAGCTACCTTGCATATTCAAGACCTTCTATCTCGGCGCTGCTTGCCGGTAAGATAACGATGGATAAGATGCCGTACAGGAATGAGGAATTCTACGAGAAGAACGGTGTCACGACTATGCTTGACTCAGAGGTCGTATCGATCGACACCAAGGGTAAGAAGCTGACGCTTGAGAGCAGAAAGTCCGTAAAATATGACAGGTTGCTGATAGCGACCGGCGGCAAGCCGTTTGTCCCACCGATAAAGGGGCTTGAAAAGGATGATACGCTTACCTTTACCACTATCGATGATTCGCTTAAACTGAAAGAGCTGAGTAAAAAGATAAAGGATGTCGTTATCATAGGTGGCGGCCTCATCGGACTGAAGGCGGCGGAAGGGCTGCAAAAAGCCGGTCTTGACGTAACTGTCGTTGAGCTTGCGCCAAGAGTGCTCTCCACGGCGTTCGATGCCGTTACCAGCAGGATCATACAAAGCGCCTTCAAAAAAGCCGGCGTCAATATAATCACCTCTGACACTGTCGTCGAAGTGAAGAAGAAGCGCGGGAAGATAGTCGGTGTGGATATGAAGAGCGGTGACAAGCTGAAATGTGACGCGGTGGTCGTCGCTATCGGTGTCGTCCCGAACTGTGACATAGTCAAAGAGAGTAAGATAAAGACTAACCGGGGCATTATCATCAACGACTATATGAAGACGAATCTTAGCAATATCTACGCGGCGGGCGACGTGGCGTAGGGCTACGACATGATACTCGACGCGAAGCGGGTGCTCCCGATCTGGACTAACGCGTTCGTACAGGGCAGGGTCGCGGGCATGAACATGGCGGGCAAAAAAGCGCCCTTCACAAAACTTCTGCCGATGAACTCGATCGCTTTTTGCGGCGTACCGATAATCTCCATGGGCTTCACAGAGGCGCCAAAGGAGAAGGGCTATAAAGTCATCGAGAAGAACAATCTGAAGAAGAGAGTGCATAAACGACTGATTTTAAAGGATAATGTTATCGTCGGCGGCTGTTTCGTCACCAATATCGACCGTGCGGGTATCATAACGGGCTTGATAAAGGACAGGATCGACGTGAGCGATTACCTTGGCTCTCTTTTAGAGGACGATTTTAGTTTCGCTTACCTGAGTAAGGAGCTGAGAAAACAGCGGCTGGAATCACTAAACAGAGCGCTTGTTATATAGGGGGCGGCATGATGCCGCAGTCATTAAGGGGTTAGTACAGATGCCGCTAAGGTATAAGCAAACATTTGTGAGTTACCGATTGACTTGTTTCATTTTATATAGGGGAATATAAATGTTTTATGAAAAAGATATTTCCGGGTGCGGCCTGTCTGGTTTTATTGATAAGAGCAAAAAGAGGGTAAGCGGCGAGGAGATAATCAAATCGATCGCGCTCCAGCATGACAGGGGTAACGGCCTTGGCGGCGGGTTTGCCGCATACGGTATCTACCCGGAGTTCAAGGATTATTACGCGTTCCACATAATGTACGATAATATGAACGCGCTCGCCACTACCGAGGAGCTTCTGCACAAGGATCTTCTGGTGAAGCATTACGAGAAGATACCGGTGCGCAGGACGTTGAAGATACCCACTCACCCGATCCTGAGAAGGTACTTTGTAAAAGCGAAACCCTCTGAAGAGGAGTATGAGCTGTTGGACATAGAATCGCTGGATGAAGATGACTTTATCGTGCGGCTCGTCATGCGCATCAACTCCGAGGTCAAAGGCGCATTCGTATTCTCAAGCGGTAAGAACATGGGGGCGTTCAAAGGCGTCGGGTTCCCCGAGGATGTCGCTGACTTTTTCAAACTCGATGAATATCACGGCTATATCTGGACGGCGCATAACCGGTTCCCGACGAACACGCCCGGCTGGTGGGGCGGTGCGCATCCGTTCACTCTGCTTGACTGGTCGATCGTACACAACGGCGAGGTGTCATCTTACGGCATCAACAAGAGGTACCTTGAGATGTTCGGGTATAAATGCACACTCTTCACCGATACCGAGGTCGTCACATATATATTAGACCTGCTTATAAGAAAGCACAAGCTGTCAAAGGAGCTCGCGTGTAAAGTACTCTCCAGCGCGTTCTGGAAGGATATCGATAACATGGACGATATTGACCAGAAGGTTAATACCGCGCTTCGGATGGTGTATGGTTCCGCGCTCCTGAACGGTCCGTTCGCGATACTGTTCGCATACAAAAACGGGCTTATCGGGCTTAATGACAGGGTAAAGCTACGGCCGCTGATCGTCGGTTACAAGGGCGACAGAGTCTACATGTCGAGTGAGGAATCCGCGATAAGGATAATCGAACCCGACCTGGATACAGTTTTCGCCCCGAAAGCGGGAGAACCGGTCATCGTTGAATTTGAAGCGGAAGCGTAACGCTTTACCTGATAAAGGCCCCCGCGAGCGTAACGCTTTACTAATTAAGGCGGTGCTTGTTTGGGGAAATTAAGCCTCAATTAGGATTTACTAACAAAATTTGAAGTATTTTTCATAGGAAATTATAAATGCCCCACAGAGCTCAAAGAGAAAAAAGAAATTTTATTATAGGAGTCGTAGATGACGACTATTGACGCAAAAGGCGTTTATTATAAGCAGTTAAACGAGCAGATAAAAGAAGCTGTCGCAAACGGTGCAAAGCGCATCAAGCTTACGAACGTCATGGGGCAGTACTATATCGCCGACGGCATCACCGGCGATGCCAGTATCGAGATCGAGGGGGTGCCCGGTCAGGATCTCGCGGCCTTTATGAACGGACCTACTATCGTCGTGAAGAACAACGCGCAGGACACTATCGGTAATACCATGGATTCTGGTAAGATTGTCATTCACGGGCTCGCCGGTGACGTTTTGGGATACGGTATGCGCGGCGGGAAGATGCACATCCTGAGCGATGTCGGCTACAGGGTCGGTATCCATATGAAATCGTACAAGGAGAAGGTGCCGGTAATCATCGTCGGCGGAAACGCGGGCGACTTTTTCGGTGAGTACATGGCCGGCGGCGTGCTCATCCTTCTTGGGATAAACCCGGTAAGGGAAGAGATGCCTATCTGCGGCGACTACCTTGGCACCGGTATGCACGGCGGTGTCATGTACATCCGCGGCAAGGTTGACATAGACAGATGCGGCGCGGAAGTCGGGCTTGACAAGCTCGATGCGATGGACAAGAAGCTCCTTAAACGATACCTCGAAGATTATTGCAAGGACTTTGACCTTGACATAAACGAGATACTAAAAGAAGAGTTCACGAAAGTCTACCCGAAAAGCAAAAGGCCGTACGGCACTTTATACTGCTATTAACAGGCTCGCCTGTTTTTATTGGGCTCGCCTAAACTATAGTTTTATACACAAGATGCTATAAACCACAAAGAACACGGTGGGAGGCGCAAAGCGCACGGGGAAAAACTTTTTAAAAAGAAATCTCTGTGTTCTGTGTGATAGAAAACCCTGTGCGCCCTCTGTGGTGAAAAAATAAATTTATCATAGGAGAATCAAGATGAAGCAGATAGCGCCTCACGGCGGCAAACTGGTAAACCAGGTAGCGGATGTCAGGGAGAAGGACGAGATATTAGCGAATATCCAGGGGTTGGTAAGGATAACCCTGAGCGAGCGGGAGATATCAGACCTCGAGATGATCGCGGTAGGGGCATTCAGCCCATTGACGGGTTTTATGTGCAAGGAAGATTACGACGGTGTACTCGATAGCCAGCGGCTGGCGAACGGCCTGCCATGGACAATACCGGTCACACTTTCGGTTACGAAGAGCAAGGCGGATGAATTGTCAACAGGTAAGCGCGCCGCACTGGTAAACGAGTCCGACGAGGTTTTAGCGGTAATCGACATCGCGGATAAGTACTCGATAGATAAGCAGAAAGAGGCGCTCAAGGTGTATGGCACCGATGACGAGGCGCACCCGGGGGTAACGTACCTGTACAAGATGAACGATATGCTGGTAGGCGGCGAAATCACGTTGGTCAAAAGGACGCCCTATAACGATTTCACAGAGCACAGGTTAGACCCGGCTCAGACGCGTAAGCTGTTCGCGGAGAAGGGCTGGAAGCGGATAGTCGGATTCCAGACGAGAAACCCGATACACAGGGCGCATGAATATATCCAGAAATGCGCGCTCGAGATCGTAGACGCGCTCTTGTTGCACCCGCTTGTCGGTGCGACGAAGAAGGATGACATACCCGCAGACGTGCGGATGAAGTGCTATAAGTTAGTGCTGGACGGGTACTTCCCAAAGGACAGGACTGCGCTGGTGGTACTGCCCGCCGCAATGCGCTATGCCGGCCCCAAGGAAGCGATATTCCACGCGATAATCAGGAAAAACTACGGCTGTACACACTTCATCGTCGGCAGGGACCACGCGGGCATCGGCAACTATTACGGCTCTTTCGACGCTCACTATATCTTCGATGAGTTCGACCCCGAGGAGATCGGTATCACCCCGCTATTTTTCGATTACACATTCTTCTGCAAAAAATGCGGGCAGATGGCGTCGTACAAGACGTGCTCTCACGGCGCCGATGACCATATATCGCTTTCGGGGACAAAGGTCAGGCAGATGCTCTCTGAGGGGAAGGTACCGCCACCGGAGTTCTCAAGACCCGAGGTGGCCGCCTACCTGATAGAATCTTATAAGAAAAAAGACACGTTCCAGATATAGGTAACTGAACCCCTACCGCCTTCCTGGCGGTAGGGTCGGATAGTCGGCAAAAACCCCGACTTACGATATGCAATGGAAGCACCCTGAATGTCATTGCCGTAACATGTTGGGACTTAAGCCAAATAGAACATTTTACAGATTTCCCAAAACGCTGGCGCTGTAAGTACCTGTAAAAAGGAGAGGCGACCATTATCCCTTCTCATAGCCCGTGGCGATCTCTTTGTCGATCACCTCTTTGACCGATTCTGGGAGACCTGGCATAAGCTTCCTTACAATAGATTTCTTACACTCTTTATTGAATTGGGCGCTAAGGTTCATGCTCATCGCGTCAAACGCCAGCTTAAGCTCCTTTTCCAGATCGGTGATCGAGAAGTCGAGCGGGTACTGGATCTCCCCGTCGAAAACGCTCTCCTGCCACTTGCAGACAAGTCTCGCGACCTCTTGCTCCGCCTGCTGAAGGTTCTGCGCCTTATCGCAAAGCGCCTGATTAGTCTTCTCGAACTCAAACGCGTGCGCGATCCCTGACGGGGAGACTCCGCCTTTGAAATTCAGCCTCGCAAGCCGGTAGATCTCTTGTATCAGCGCGTCTATACGCACCTCGTAGGCGTTTGACGCGGCGGCGGACGGCGCGATAAACGCCGGCGCCGCGGACGATGACGGGTCGTATGTCAGTATCCGGTCGGTGCCAAGCTCGACATCGGACAGGTCTTTCGCGTCGAGCGCCGGGTATGTGAGGATCGCGAAAGTCTGTGAGCGCAAAAGGTCGTCCAGTTCGGAGCACAGGTTATATAACCGCCTGTTTACTTTGGCGATATCGTAGATATCCGATATGCCGGTGATACTCCCGAGCCAGCCCCGCTTGTTGCGAAGCAGCACAAACGGTACGCTACCAAGATCGTGGGCGACCCTGCTGACCAGCTCCTCTTTTTCGTTGAACAGGTACACTTCGCGCTTCGTCCATACCCGATAAAACGTCTGCGCACTCTTTGGCGACAGGAAATTCTCCGCGTCCTGAGTCTGCTCCTCCATCACCTTGACCCAGTTGAACCTGCCGTGACTGTCTGTTGACCAGTCGATCACGCTTTGCGGTGGGAGTACGTATCCGTACGGGAGTGCGCCGCGCTCAAACTCCTCGTGCATCGTAGCGGCCTGCGTATCGGGCTTATCCACAACGATGAAACAGTACCCGAATATCTGCGCGCACAAAAACGCCTCCTTGAAAAACGCGTCGATCCCCTTATCAAAGCCGTCACTGTGCTCGATGAACCGCTTGTAATACGGGTTGTCGCTCTTCCTCACCACAGGCTTCTTGAACATGTGCGCGTTATACGTGTCGATAACGCTCGCGCAATAGTTCAGGTAGTACGCGCTCTTTTTCCGGTTATAGTACTTTTGCTGTGACTCCTTGTCATACTTCTGGATGTACCCGCCGTCAGCGAACCCACCGGCACCGAAGTACGCGTTCTTCAAAAAATCCCAAAGATTTACATTGCTTAAGTAGTCATCGTGATATGTCTTCACCATATCCATTTATTACCCCCCCTGAATTTTATTTACAGCCTTCTTTGTGTATTTACAGCCATTTCGCTTTATACGATTTCGGTTTGAACATCTTCTTCATAGAATAGACGGCGTATCTAAGAGCGTCGCACGCGTGGTCATCCGTTTTTACCGGCAGCTCCGTCGGCCCGCCGCCGTCGGCTCGCTCGGAGTACCTGTAGTTCTCGAGCTCCTTTATCAGCTGCCGGCACTTTTTGTCTATCACCAAAGAGGGGCTCCCTTTTGAGTTCAGTTTCAGCTTCTCGCAAACGGCGCTGATCCCTGGCAGTATGTTGTTCTTCGCTGGTACGGTATAAAGCCCCTCGTTGTTCATCTCTGCGATGATGCCGGGCTCGGACGGATCCGCGAAGAATATCTCTACACCGTACAGCTCCTTGAACTCCTTACCCTTCACGATGAAGTCCCTGACCGTCAGCTCCGCCTGGTACAGCTCGTCGATGACGTAGTAGACATCATCATTATCGATCGCGATGACGAGTATCACAGCAGGGTTGGAATAACCGAAATCAACACCTGCTATGACACTCTTCGGGAGGAGATCGTTGATGAGAAGGCTGCCTGGCTGGTCACCTAAACGCTTCTTGATCTTTCGCATAACCGAATATACATAAATAACGCCTAAAAAATCAATTACACCCGTTTACTTATTTTATGTTGGTAGAAATATTTTGTGTGATTTAACAGGCGAGCCTGTTTTTATCTGTGGATTTGATTCTTCGCTACTTGTTCCGAAGAAATTCATTGAAGAGGGAGTACCTGCTATTCTTTACTTTACATATAGTGAATTCAAAACAAGAAGGTTACTTATTGAAAATATTATTGTATAATATTGCAGCTATAAAAGAGGCGACTATCCCGAATATAAAGCCCATCAGGACACCTACGGTTTGTGTTTTAATATAATACCATACTCTTAGCAGTTAATTCCATGTTATAAGCTTGCATGATGTGAGCGAATGTGTTTTCTATTTCGATTAATATTTGTGCGGGTTTATCGGCTCGATAGGCTACTAAGTCAGCCCATGCAGGCAAGAATTTCTTTTGGTATATTTCAAACAGCTCTAAAATAAAGTCATCGTCCATTACCAATTCTTTATTTTCCGCAGTTCTTTATCTACTTCATTGTCTATATCATAATTCTTTACTTCAAATATGTTTCCTCTATGGGAAACGACATTAGTATCTATTGAAACTACTTTAGGTTTCTTTCCTTTAAAAACAAGGCTGTCAATTTCACTTAAAGTAAGACTTGAGGGATTTTCCCCGTACATCTCTTCAAAAATAAAACCTAACTTAGCCTCTTTTTCAACCAAGATTCTTTACCTCCTTTTCATAATAAATTATTAGCTTTATCCCAAACATTTCCCTTAGCATACAATATTTTTTACTCTTTGTAAAGTATTTTTATCTTCTTTTATCTTCTGAATTGACTCAAATTAAATGTAACCATGGACAAGTGATTGTAGTTGCTAAAAAGTGGTAGGGTGGGCTGTGCCCACCAATAACGCTGTGAGAACTTGTTTCAGAAGATCCGCTCTAACGTGTCGGCTTTCACCCAGCCGGACTTATCGCCGATCTCTAAGGCTACTTTGCGCCAACCGTCATCCGCGCTTGTGATCTCCACCACCATACCTTCTTTGAGATTGAAGCTGTTTTCATCGTTTTGCGGCTCTCCTGGTGCGGTGCGAAGCTGTGTCGCCCTGGTGATTACCGCCTGCGGATAGAAATGGTCGAAATAGAACGACCCTGTGAATATGAAAATAAGGAGCATCGCCACGATACACGCGCTGACACCGGTGACACCGACAGTTATTCTGACAAACCGTGACGAGATAAACTTCCTCGCGAGCAGGCATACGAAAAACAGGGAATAGAAGGCGACAATAGCGATGGCGGTCTCATCTTTATTCAGAAGGTTAAACGACCGGACTACGCTCTTTAGCAGTGCGGGCTTTGGCTGGATATTCTGCAAACCCCTCATATCTTTATAGACAAGCACGGTCAATGTCTTAAGATTCTTTCGGATATCCTTGCTCCACGGCTCAAGCTTTTGCGCCCGGTGCAGGTTCGCGATCGCCTTACCCGGCTTACCCAAAAAGCTGTACGCGCTTGCCAGATTATAATAGACAGACGCGTCCTTGTACCCCATGCAAAGCGCTTTCTCATAATTTGCGCGCGCCTTGTCATACCGCTTCGTCATGAAGAACTTGTTCCCCTCATCAAAGATATGCTGGGCATCGCGGGCTTGCGCCGCACCGGAGAAAAGCAGTGTGATTACAAGCGCCCGCATAAATATAAGCAATGATTTTCGTAAGTTACCCATCATTTTAGCTCTTTGAGAGTTCTCCTTAGTTCGGTTAAATAATCCTTAAGCTCATCCTCGGTCACTTCGACTGTCGAGTACCTGAAATAGTTCAGCAGCTTTATGTTGCTGATGAGCTCCTTTATCACTTTTTTATCCTTCTTCCCGACATTTATCAGCTCCGCCAATGAATCAAGCGAGTGAGCGATAAGCTCGATACCAAATTTCTCTTTAAAGAACTGGTTCAGCAAGTAGCGCATCTGTATATAAAAATCCTCGATTTTCTGGTTATGCAGGTGAGCGCGGGCGTCCCTGATACCCGTGAGCGCGGTTTTCACCGCCCTTTTTTTCACAAGCGCGTCTTTATTCCGCTCCTCATAGCCCCTCTTTAGCGAGACCGACACGACAAGCAGCGATGAAAAAACGAGAAACAGCATGATGAAGGTGTAGTAGTGGGTTTTGTAAAACGGCGTTCTCTTGCTGATTATGACACCGGCGCGGATCGGCGCTAATATCGCACTGATAGCTGACGCGGCGGCGCGCTCTTTTGCCGCCTCATTTTTACCCGGCTTTACGTTCAAGACGGCTGCCTTAGTCCTGGCTTCTACGTATTCCACCTTCTGGGTATCAAAATAGACGTACGCCGCGCCATCGAAGGGGATATCTCCCGCGCGCCTTGCCGTAACGCTGTAAACAAAGCGTTTCTCACCGGAAATGCGGTCTATCTCTTTATCAACAGAGCTTTTCGCCTCTATGAGGGTATAGTCAAAGTCATCGGTACTGATGAAGCGCGGCTCGCTGATACCGGTGATATTCCCCACACCCTTGACGGTGAGGCTCACCTGAAACGGTTCTGCCTCGACAATCATCTTATTCGTGTCAAGCTCTAACGCGATGGATAACTCACCAACGCTACCAGAGAATGGTATCGCCACATTCCCCTTATATTCCGGTAGCTTCCTCACAACAATGTCTGTCGGGTCTGACCAGAGCGTGTTCATCTTACCGGCAGAGTCCCTCACCTCGAGCGATGCGGGCGGGATGGTGACGTTGCCGGCAACCAGCGGGAAGAGGATGTAGTTCACCTCCTCGATGATGAACTCGCCACCGAACCGCTCGACCTCCACGAGGCCGCGCGACTGCGGCAGCTCCTCAACGTAAAACCCGGTAAACTGCGGCGGTGAGAATGCCGGCGCACCGACATACTCGATCTTATGGTAGAATCTAAATTGGTATACGACCCCCTCGCCGACATAGGGCGATGGGTTGCTCGCCACCGATTCAACGGCAAATGAACCAGCTAAGCCCATTATCTCCTTCATTCTTCCTTGCTTTTTGGGGCGGCGTCCCATATTTTTTTCAATATCACGCTTTTTAGCAGGCTCTTTAGCAACTTCTGCGGGTTTCTTCTCCACCTTGCCTGTATTTTTTGCCTCCTTTGCGTTCGATCTTACCACTTTATCGCGTTTTTTTATAGATACGGCTGCCGGCAATACCCTTACCGCCACAGGAGAGGTCTTATACGTCGCGCTCTCATAGGTAAAGACCGACCGACCCGCCTTTATGGCGCCGGCTTTGCTCGCTCTAATCGTGTAGCGGTATATAAATGTCGTATATGGGATACCGCCGATCAGATAGCTTGTGGTTTTCTCCCGTGTGCTGATTAGCTCCGCCCCTTTTATCTTATTGAAATCAGCGCTCTTTTTTAAAGAGAATTTTTTTGGGTTGGTCACCGATATCGAATAAGTTATCGTGAACTCGTCCCCCACATAGACCAATTTCTTGTCACTGTTTATTGATATGACAATATCGTCCACGGCGAGAACCGGAGCGATATCAAGGAGTAACGCGAATGCCACGAGAACGGGCAACAAGAGCCTACCAGTCTTTCTCATCGAGATCCCCTCTCTTTGTCAAGGACTCCTTCTTCATCGGTACTCTTACCATAACCTTCTCTGTGAGCGTGCTGAGGATTCGCCTGGCGTCATCCTCGGATATGTCATCCATCGCGTTGTTATCATTAATGTTATCCCTATAATTAAGCGCGGTTGTCTGCGCCTCGTTGTTGTTGTTCGACCCTCTGGGCGCGCCGCCGCCGTCGCTGTCCTGGTTGATCGCAGCGGTGCGCTGTTTCGCTCTTTTCTCCTGCCTGCCCTGCTTCGACTGGTTGCTCTTATTGCTCTCATCTATCAATGACAGCACAAATTCCAGGTTATACTTCGCGTTTTTGCTCTTCGGGTCTAATTTCAGCGACGACTTGTATTTCCCGTACGCTTTGATAAAATCACCCATTTTGAAGAAACTGTTACCCATATTGAACATGACTTTTGAGTTGAAGGCGCGGTCATCGTTTTTCAGCGATTTCTCATAATATTTCAACGCGTTCTCAAAGTCACCGGTCTTATAATAAGCGTTCGCGATATTGAAATTAAGCGTGTTCTTGTCCTTTACCGTGTTCTCTGCCCGAAGGAACATATCCAATGATTTCGGGTACATCTTCTTGTTATAGTATAAGTTCGCAACCTTGACGAACGGGTTCGGGTAGGTGAACGCATCAGCGCCCAGAAGAAAATTGCACATAAGCAGGATCGCCGCTAATTTCAGCAGGTGGTAGTTTTTCATGCCTTCGCTATGCGCTCCCCCTTTTGCTTCTTTCTGTCTGAGGTCAACGAATCCGCCAGCAACATCAAGGCCGCCAGCAGAAGCGGTATCTGGAACTTCTCCTCAAACTGTGTATAAATAGTCTCTTTTATCCCGCTCTTTTGTAAGGCGTCAAAATCGTTCTTGATATTCCCGACCATATTCGCCTCGGACGCCAGAAAGTATCTGCCGTTCGTTATTTGGGTGGCCTCTATCAGGTTGCTGACATTCATCTTGCTAAGGACGGTCTTACCCATCTTATCCTTCTTGAAATTCGTGACGCCGCCCTTTTTCGGCACGGGTATCGGTCCGCCGGACTCCGTGCCGAAACCGACGGCGTAGATGGCGACACCGCCCTCCTTCGCGCGCATTGCCGCTTCAAACATATTCTTGTCGTGAAACTCGCCGTCAGTGAAGATCACGATAGCTTTCGCCCTGCCGCGCACCCGCTCAAAGACATCAAGGGATATATTTACCGCCGCGGCGCCGGCGCTGCCCGGTGTCGGCAAGGCATCGATATACGCGTTCTTAATAAATAGTTTAGCGGCTGAATAGTCAAGGGTCAAGGGCATCTGCATAAACGCGCTGCCCGAGAAGAGCACCAGAGCGATCCTGTCGTTTTTAAGCTTGTCGACTAATGAGAGCAGCTCGAGCTTTGCCCGCTCGAACCTGTTCGGGGCGATGTCCTTCGTCAACATGCTCTTGGAAACGTCCAGGGCAATGATGATATCGATACCGCTCTTCGTCACCGTCTCCGCCTTGAGACCCGCTTTCGGCCTCGCCATCGCGGTAATCAGAAGAAGCATCGCCGTGAGCTTAAGCAGCCTCTTTATGAATCGCTTCCTCGTGCTGACAGAGCCGCACATTGCGCGTACCATCGCCTCGTCACCGAGCCTGGCTATCTTCGCTTTATTCTTATAGTGTAAGCGGATGTAAAACAGTATGCTGATGAGAACGATACCCGTTAAGTAGAATATCCTGATATTAAAAAACTTCATTCGTCCCCCATAACGACGCGAAGATTTAATTGCGATAAATGAGTAAGTTAATTATATTGAACACAGCTTCTTGGGGAGAGTTTGAGAACCACTTTTTTCAAAAAGGGGTTCTCAAAAACAGTATTCAATGCTAAATATAATTACTCTTTTTATTGCAATTAAGTTTTTGCGGTGTCACCGTGCGGTTATAACCGGTAAAACTCTTTTATCTTATCTGATACATACGTTATCTCATCCTCTGTCAGCTCCGGGTATATCGGGAGCGCCAGGCACCTGCCGCTTACCTCCTCGGCCTTCGGGAAGTCGCCGCGCGCGCAGCCCAGGTACTTAAAGCAGCTTTGTTCGTGCAGGCAGAGCGGGTAGTAGATCTGGGTGCCGATACCGCTTTGCGCGAGGAATTCCTTCAGCTCATCCCTCTTATCCACTTTGATGACAAACTGGTTATACGTATGTAGCCGCCCGTTTATCTCTTTGGGCAGAGATTCTGGCATAACGCCTTGTAATTGCTCAAAGTATTGGTGCGCATTGTCACGCCGCATCCTGATATAGCTGTCGAGCCTTTTCAGCTTCACGCCAAGCGCCGCCGCTTGTAGAGCGTCCATCCGGAAATTCCCACCGATATATTCGTGGTAGTACCTCTTTGAAGAGCCGTGGTTCCTTAGCATCATCATCTTGTTATATAGCGATTCGTCGCCGCAGACTGCCATCCCGCCCTCACCGAAACCGCCTAAGTTTTTTGTCGGGAAGAATGAGAAGCACCCGATATCTGAGACGCCGCCGGCTTTATCACCGTTTACAGCCGCCCCGATCGCCTGCGCCGCGTCCTCGATAACGATTATGCCGCGCTCCTTCGCAATTTTGTTTATCGCATCCATATCAGCCGCCTGCCCGTACAGGTGCACCGGTAATATACACTTTGTCCTGTCCGTTATCTTCTTGATTATCTCATCACTGTCGATATTGAACGTTACCGGATCGATATCCGCGAATACGGGCACGGCGCCTGCCCTCGCGATGGAACCGACCGTCGCGAAGAATGTGAACGGTGTGGTGATGACCTCGTCCCCTGGCTTCAGATCGAGCGCCATCAGAGCGACCAGAAGCGCGTCCGTGCCCGACGATAGGGCGACGGCGTACTTTGTATCGCAATAAGACGCGATCTCCGCCTCGATTCGCCCGACCATGGGGCCACCGACAAACTGGTTGGTGTCGAGCACCTTCGCGTATTCAGATAGTATCTCATCCCTTACCATGTCGTTTTGTTCTTTTAAATCGAAAAATTTTACTTGCATATATTATTCCTCTTATGGGCTCCCCCACCCTCTTGCTGCCTATTCTTGATGGATAGCAAGCCTGCCCATCCTACATTTACTTAAATTGCATATTGTACAGTTTTTTGTATATCTCGCTTTTATTTAACAGCTCCTCATGCCTGCCGCAATCGACTATCTTACCGGCATCAAGGACAAATATCTTGTCAGCGTTTGCGATGGTGCTGAGCCTGTGAGCGATGACAAAAGTCGTTCTGTGCTTGATAAGGTTCATGAGCGCCTGCTGTACAAGATATTCAGATTCGGTGTCAAGCGAGGATGTCGCCTCGTCAAGGATAAGTATCGGCGGGTTCTTCAGTATCGCGCGTGCAATCGCCAGCCGCTGCTTCTGCCCGCCGGAGATCTTGATGCCTCTCTCACCGATGATAGTATCGTACCCGTCAGGGAAGCTTGTGATGAACTCATGCGCGTTTGCCGCCCGCGACGCCTGGATGATTTGCGCCTCATCCATATCCGCTTTACCGTAAGCGATGTTGTTCTTCACCGTATCGTTAAACAGGAATGTATCCTGCGTCACCATACCTATCTGCTCCCGAAGCGTTTTCAGCTTTATGTCGGTGATGTTGGTGCCGTCGATCAGGACAGCGCCCTTCGTCACGTCATAAAAACGTGGTATAAGGTTCACTAGGGTGGTCTTACCGCCACCGCTCGAACCGACAAACGCGGCGACCTCACCTTTACTCACTTTCAGGTTTATACCGTTTAATACGTAGTTACCATTAGAATACGCGAACTTAACGTCTTTGAATTCAACGTTATCTTTGAACAATATGTCACAGATGGCGTCTTCTTTGTCAGTTATCTCCTGCTCGGAGTCTATCACCTCAAAGACCCTGTTCGCCGCCGCCATAGCCTGCTGTATCGCGTTGTTGACCTTGCTCATGCTCTTTATCGGTTGGTACATCATGATGATAGCCGTCATGAACGAGAAGAAGGTACCGGGGGTATACCCGCCGTTGATCACGTGATAGCCGCCGTAGTATATTACGCCGCCGATACCGATGGAGCCGATGAACTCCATCACCGGTGTCGTCATCGAGTCCACTTTTATTATCTTTTTGTATATCTTGAAGAACTTCATGTTGTCAAAAGCGAATCTCTCCTTTTCATACGCCTCCATCGCAAACGCTTTCACTATCCTGATACCAGAGAATGTCTCTTGCAGTATGGATGAAAGCTCGCCCATTTTTTCCTGACCGCTCCTTGAAAACCTCCTGAGCTTCGCGCTGAACTTGACCACCGGCCATACAGAGAGCGGGAATACGAAGAGCGCGAGGAACGCCAGCGTCACGTCCCTGTAAAACGCGATAGCGGCGAGCCCGATCACGGTGACAAACTGTTTGAACAGGTTGACCGAAGCCGGTAGCGCCTGCTGCATGAGAAAAACGTCGTTAGTTATCCGCGACATCAGAACGCCCGTCGAGTTGTCAGAATAGAACTTCACCGACAGACTCAAGAACTTCGCGTACAGCTCGTTCCTTATCTTCATTATTATTTCCTGCCCCATGGAGCGCATGATATACGAGTTAAGGAACTCAAACAGACCTTTGACGAGGTATACCGCCATGATAATAAACGGCAGTAATTTCAACATGGTAGTTTTCTTGTTGATGAAGATGTCGTCAAGGAGGGGTTTTACAAGCCACGCCGCGAGGGCGGTCGCGCCAGATACGATAAGCATGAATATAAGCGCGAGGATTATCTTAAATATATACGGTTTAAAATATTGTAAAATTCTTCTGTATGTATTAATTATGTGTGAATCTATCCTTTATTATTAAAAATGTCAAGCCGAAGGGCAGACAAAGGACATGATGCCCGATTAGAAAGGCATGTCGCTTATCATAGCCCTGTTAGAAGAACGTACCGATAGTGAATTCCCACAGGCTTTTCGCTTCACCGGGCTCAGGGTTCAGGTTGTATCCCCACTCTAACCTGAGCGGCCCGATCGGTGAGATCCACCGGACACCATAACCGGCTGACTGCCTGAGGTTAGACAGTTTTATACCGTAACTCTCTTTGAAGGCGTTACCGGCGTCATAGAATGTGACGAACTTAAACTTAGCCTCTCTTATCAAAAAGAAAGTATATTCAAAGTTGAACAGGATCTCCTTGTTACCACCGATAACGTCACCGGTATCCTCGTCTACTGGCCCTACGGATGCGTAGTCGAATCCTCGCAGCGTGTTAATGCCGCCTAAGTAGTAGCGTTCGTAGATCGGCAGCTCGTGCCCGGAGTTACCCTGGGCGTAGCTTATTCTCATGTGCGACATGAATACGTGGTCTAACCACGGCACGAAGTATTTTGAACCGTTAAACCTGTATTTCGTGAAGTAGTTATCGCCGCCTAAGGAGCCGCCGGCATACTCGAGGTTTACACTTGTCAAAGCACCTTTGGACGGGTCAAACCGATTGTCCCTTGTGTCGCGCTGCAACGTGAGCTCAAGGGCGCTTGTCCTTGTCGAGCCTTCCTGGTCTAAAATATATAATGACTCGACATTATCATCTATATCGGTGACATTCACTATCTCGTTTTTATATTTTATGTAACCGCGCACCTTTTCGAAGAGCGGGTACCCGAACTTGACGGAGCCGCCGGTGCTCTTCTTGAGATAGTCAGTGTAGCGTTTCCTGGAGTTGTACAGGTTGATCGAGAAGGAGAGCGGGACGTCAAAGAGCCACGGCTCCATAAAGCTGACATCGTATATCTGCCTCTTGCTCGACAGCTGGGTCTCAAGCTTTATCGTCTGACCAAGCCCTAAGAAGTTACCCTTTGATACCGACGCGAAAGCGAGCGCTTTGTCCGTCGAGCTGTAACCGGCGCCGATATTAAGCGTGCCGGTGCTCTTCTCCTTTATGTTCAGTTCAAGGTTCATCAGCCCGGCGCCCGGTTTCTCGGTCAGGACGTTGACCTCCTCAAAGTACCCTAAATAGTATATGCGCTCCCTGCTCTTGATGATCTTTTTTCTGCTGTACAGCTCCCCTTCGTCTATCCTCATCTGGCGCCGGATCACCTTATCGCGCGTACTCTCATTACCGGTTATCTTTATCGTGTTGATATGGACGAGCGCGTTCTTGTTGATATTTATGACAAAACTGACCGTCTGCCTCTCCTCATCCTCAGCAGATACCGGGTAGACATTAGCGTAAGCGTAACCCATATTCGCGTATTTGTCCGTTATCTCGCGGATGTTGTTAAAGAGCGTCGTCTCGTTGAACACATCGCCCGTTTGCAAAGTTATCGACGAGCGAAGCTCCTCCTTCGTAAAGATCAGCCCTTCACCCTCTATCGTAATCGTACCGACTTTATATATCTTGCCCTCATTTATCTTGATCGTCAGGTACAGGCTCCGCATGTCCTTCGACAGGCTCACTTTGGCGGGCTTTACCTCTACCTTGATATGGCCGCGCTCCTTGTAGAAACTCTTTATACGTTGAACATCACCGTCAAACGCCTCCTCCTTGAACGTCCCCGAATCGTCCAGGGTAGAGAAAAGCCCGCTCTCATCAGATTCCATGACATCTTTCAACTCATCGTCGGTGAAGGAATCGTTACCGATGAAATTTATCTTCTTGATGCGCACCTTGTCGCTTTCATCGATATTAAACTTTATTTCCACAGCGCTGTCGCCCCGCTCGATGATCTCGTAGTCTATCCTGGCGATGTAGTAACCCTTGTCAGAGTATATTTTCTTCAGCGCTTTGATGTTTTTTGTGAGTTCACCGGCGGAGAGCAGCTGGTTCTTCTCGATGGTGATTTCATCCTCGAGCGTCTCAGAGGGCACCTGCTCGTTGCCATCAAAAGTGATATCTTTTATAACCGGTTTTTCTGATACGATGAACGTTACTATCAACCCGTCTTCTTCGCTGACTTTGTCGATCGAGACATCGATGAAGAGGCCGGAGCCGTAAATCGCCTTCAGGTCTTCGTTCAGCGCGCTCAGGTCAAGGTCATCGCCGGCTTGTGTTCTGATATAACCTAAAACGGTGGATTCTGGTACGCGGCTGTTACCTTTTATTATTATGCTTTTTATCGTGGACGCCTGCCCCGCGGCATACAGGGTTACCGGGTAGAATATGGACATAAAAAGGAGCGGGAGAAGGAGAAAAGTAAACTTCCCCTTTATCGTTTTTCTCAGGATATGTTTCACGCTATCATCCCATCGACAAGAGTAATGGTTCTCTTCATACCTTTTGCAAAATTAAGATTATGCGTGACAACCACCATGGTGATCTTTTTCGTTTCGTTCAACTCCATCAGAAGCTCGTGGATATTCGCGCTCGTCTTCGTGTCAAGGTTGCCCGTCGGCTCGTCGGTAAGAAGTATCTTCGGTTTCGCTACGACAGCGCGTGCGATAGCGACTCTTTGCTGCTCACCGCCAGACAGCTCAGACTGTGTATGCGTAAGCCGTTCTTTCAGACCGACCGCGCAAAGTATCTCCTGCGCACTTTGCATGGCGGACGCTTTATCAATACCCCTGATGAGCAACGGCATCATCACATTCTCTAAGGCGGAAAACTCGGGTAGGAGGTGGTGGAACTGGAATACAAACCCGATGTTCTCGTTCCTGAACTTCGCCAGCCTGGTCTCGGCCCTGAGCGCGCTCCAGGCGCCAAAGCGCTTTTTGCGCCCCTGCCCGTCTAATCCGCTCTTTGTCTCCTTAAAAGGATCGACCCCGTTGATTATCACTTCACCAGAAGAGGGTTCCTCTAAGGTACCGAGTATATGCAAAAGGGTACTCTTGCCGGCGCCGGACTCCCCGACAATGGCTACCGTCTCACCAGCCTTGATGTTCAGATCAATACCCCTTAAAGAGTGCACCACTGTTGTTGGGGTATTAAAATCCTTCTTCAAATTTTTTACAGATATAATATAAGACAACTTAAACGCGGCATCCTTAGGTTATAATGAACTACCCCGCAACAAGCTGTCGGGGGTATCAAGTTTAAAAATCTCGCAGCAAGCTACGGGGAATTAAACCCGAAAAACAGGCAAGCCTGTTAAACTAAACCATCTTATTCTTGGCTCGCGCCTCTTTATCATGCGAGATGATGGCGCTTACCGTTTTCTTGGCTCTATCTTGCAGATACGCTTGTATGACATCGTTGATCTCTGGGTGTTCATCTAATATGTGCTCAAAATCAACCTTCTTAAGCTCTAACAGCTCCGCCTTGTCAATTGCACTGATAGTCGCCGTCCGGGGCTTACCGGTAACAAGGGATATCTCGCCGCAGAACTCACCGGCGGCAAGCTCGGCAAGTTCGATCATATCGTTGCCTTTTGTAGTCGATACTTTGACCTTGCCGCTTTTTATAATAAAAAGAGATTCCCCTAGGTCACCTTCTCTAATGACCTCTTCCCCGGGGTTGAAATCCTTTTTCGTTATTTTATCCATTACTTCTCTTAGCTCATCGGTAGTGCACGAGCTGAATATCGGTGACATGGCCAAAAGGTTCAGTATGACCCGCTCCTTATAAAACGTGAACA
>JAJRZU010000007.1 GCA_024275075.1 Deltaproteobacteria bacterium
CCCACATCGCCCCGGAGACTATACCAAAAGTGAGTAGCGGGTACCCGAACAGAACAAGGTTATGCGCATAGCGGTGATAAGTCTCGATATTGCCCGGCGTTATGTTATAGTCCGAAAGATCCTTCCCCCTTCGAACAGCGCGTTGCAGGAACAAGTAGGTGACCTCTACGCCAAAGCTTACCATAAAGACCGCGTAGGAGAGGAACGCCAGTATGACATGCCACTCAAACCACGCGCTTTGTAAAGACGGGAACAGTGGCCTGATATCGGGCTTCCTGCTCAGGAGCGCATACAGGCCTGCGCTGACGGATATCAGCACCAGGATGAACCCCGCGACCTTCACCTTTGACTTCTTCTCGATATAAACGTAAGTCGCAAGCGCCGACCAGGCAAACCACGAAAGGCTCTCATAAAGAGACTGGAACGGCGCTCGCCCAGCCTCGTATGTCCGCAAAAATATCATCGCAGTGTGAGCGATTATCCCGATCCGCAAAAGCTTTGAGGCTGCGTCACCGATCGTTTTTTTTGGCGAGAAGTAGAAAGCCAGGTAAAGGATCCCGGATAACGAGTAAATGGATACTACCGACCAAAAGAGCCATTTCTCATAAAACAGTAGAAAATCGTAATACATCTCTATACTTTCAAAAATAACAGACCACCCTTTCAATTACAAAATTTTACGGTATATTATACTTAAAGAATGATAAAATCAAGATAAATCTAACCCGATTCCATGCGGTTTTTTATTAATACTTGACAAAACGCCGACAATCTCTTATAAAAATGAACAGGCTGTCAAACAGCCTTTTTTATTTTTTACTTTATAAGGAGGTTGGTGCCGGTTCACCGGCTTACCGAAAATCACATGAAGAAGTCGATCTGTTTTACTGCTGTTGTTTGTTTATCTTTTTTTATACTTATCGCTAATTTAAGGTTAGCTCATGCGGATGGGAAGGGGAACGACATAATGAAATTTGAGCTGAAAAATGGGCTTTCCGTTGTTTTGAAGGAGAATCATCAGGCAAAAGTGGTCGCCTTTCAAATGTGGGTACGGGTCGGCAGCGCTGACGAGACCGACGAGATATCGGGTATCTCACATGTATATGAGCACATGCTGTTTAAAGGCACCAAAAAAAGGGGTGTCGGGCAGATTGCCGGCGAGGTGGAAGCGGCCGGCGGAGATATAAACGCGTTCACGTCCCTTGACCAGACTGTCTATCACATCACGATGGCGAGCGAGTTCTTTGATACCGGTCTTGACATAATCGCCGACGCTATTCAGTTCTCATCGTTTGACCCTGTGGAGCTTGAAAAAGAGCAGGAGGTCATTGTTGAGGAGATAAAGCGCGGGCTGGATATGCCCGGCAGGAAACTGAACAATAAATTTTTCAAGACAGCGTATCAGGTGCACTCATACAGAAGGCCTGTTATCGGTACGCCAGAGACGGTGAGGTCGCTTACCCGTGATAAGATATTGCAGTACTTCCGGCAGTGGTACCGGCCAAACAATATGACGCTTGTCATCGTCGGCGATTTTGACACTGACGACGCGTTGAGCAAGATAAAGGAGCTGTATAAGGATTTCAAGCCCGGGGAGATCGCGAAGCCTGACAGGCCGAAGGAGCCCGAGCAGAAGGAGTTCCGCTTCTCGCTCATCAAAGATGATGTCAGCGAGATACACATGAATTTTGGGTACCACATCCCATCTGTCAGGGACAAGGATAATTTCGCTCTTGACGTTATGTCCCTTTTGGTCGGGCAGGGCGAGAGTTCAAGGCTGTATGCCAATATCAAAGCGAAGAAGAGTCTTGCTCACTCGATATACGCTTACGCGTTTACACCAAAGGAGCCGGGCATATTGATGATCGGTACGATGTTCAATCAGGAGAATACTAACGCGCTGACCACGGAGACTATAAAGGAGATGGAGCGGCTGAAATACGAGCTCGTCGATGAAGAGGAGATAGACAAGGCGAAGCTTATATTAGAGAGCGATTTCATCTATGAGAAAGAGACCGTGCAGGGGCAGGCGCGCAAACTTGGTTACTTTTCAACGTCACTGAACGACCACCTGTATGAGGAGAAGTACCTGAAAGGTATCCAGGCGGTGACCGCGCAGGATATCATACGGGTAGCGAACAAGTATATCGATATCACTAACCTTTCGGTGACCATGCTCGCACCGGAAAAAGCAAAAAACGTACCGGACAAGGCAAAGCTGTTAGAGCTGGTGACAAGCGGCGCCAATATGGCGAAGGAACAGTACGCGTCTGATACCGGCTCTGGCTACGATACAACCGGTGAGGTAAACAGGATCGTCATCGATAACGGTATCACCATCCTGGTGAAAGAGAATCACGCGAACCCGACTGTCGCGCTAAGGACGATATTCTTAGGCGGCGTGCGGTATGAGGACGAATCGAATTTCGGTATAAACAATTTTATCTCAGGGATGCTGACAAAGGGCACGAAGAAACGCTCGGCAGCGCAAATCGTCAAGGAGATAGAGTCCATGGCCGCCTCGCTGGACGGCTATTCTGGTAAGAATTCCATCGGTGTCGCCGGTGAGTTCCTGACAAAGTACCTGTACAAAGCGTTTGAGATAACCGCTGATATGACCCTTAACCCGCTCTTTGGCGAAGAAGAGGTCGAAAAGCGCAAGAAGCACGTCATCGCGTCGATAAAAAGGCAGGAGGATGAACTGACGAGCCTCGTGTTTAACCTGTTTCGAGATACCCTTTACAAAAAAAGCCCGTACAGGTTCAACACCCTTGGCAAAAAGGAGAACGTGGAAGCGTTTACAAGCGAGGGGCTGGCCAGGTACTACCACAGCGTAGCCGCACCAGAGAACCTCGTCATATCCGTTGTCGGCGATGTCAATACAGCAGAGATAGTCGCATTGGTGAAGAAATATTTCGGCGGGATGGAGAAGGGTAAGTTCAAAGCGCCCGAAGTACCACTCGAGACGCCACCAGAGAAGATAAGAAAAGCTGTGATAAACAAAGATAAGGAACAGATACATGTCGCGTTGGGGTTCCTCGGGGTCACGGTGCGCGATGATGACAGGATAGCGTTAGAGGTGCTCAGCACTATACTCTCGCGTCAGGGCGGGCGGCTCTTCATCGAGCTCCGCGATAAGCAGAGCCTCGCATATTCCGTCACATCCTTCTCGCAAGAGGGTTACGACCCGGGGTTCTTCCTTGTCTACATCGCGTCGAGCCCGGAGAAGAAGGAGCAGGCTATCGAAGGCATTTTAAAAGAATTAGAGAAGGTCGTAAACGAGAAGATACCTGAAGACGAGCTTGATATGGCGAAGAACTACCTTATCGGTAACCATGAGATAAATATGCAGAGGAATTCCGCGCAGGCGGCGAATATCGGTTTCAACGAAATATACGGGCTTGGTTATGACGCTTACAAAAAATACGCTGAAAGAATTCACGCCGTCACGCCCGAAGATGCCGCGCGGGTAGCGAAAAAGTATATCAAATTAGACAGCTACACTTTAGCCATAGTCGGTAAGGTCGACGCCGCCGGAGACGAGTAATGGAGCTTGTCGCCGATCTGCACGTACATACTGTCGCGAGCGGCCACGCATTCAGTACGATCCAGGAGATCGTCACGCAGGCGCGCTTGAAAGGCGTAAAAATATTTGGTGTCACCGACCACGGGCCATCCGTCGCCGGCGCCCCGTCGTTTCACCACTTCCGTACACTGCGGTTCATACCAAGATACATCGATGATGTCATGATACTGCGCGGGGCGGAAGCGAATATCATCGATGACAAGGGCGGCGTTGACGTACCTGAACACTGCCTGACAAGGCTTGACTATACGATGGCTGGCTTCCATGACGTCGCACAGTACAGGGCGCGGGATATCAAAACGAATACCCGTGCAATGATTAACGTTATGGACAACCCCTATGTAAAGATAATAACGCACCCGGGGAACCCGAAGTTCCCGATAGATTATGATGAGGTGGTTGCCGCCGCTAAAGAGAAAAACGTTGCGTTGGAGCTGAACAACTCCTCCTTCGTGAATACGCGGCCGGGCAGCTCTATAAACTGCGAAACAATAGCGAGGCTCGCTGTAAAATACGGCGCATTCATCTCTATCGGCAGCGACGCGCACATATCGTTCGATATCGGTAACTTTGACGAAGCGCTAAAGATGGCGCGTAAGGTGGAGATAAGCGAAGAGAAGGTCATCAATTCAAACAGGGAAATTCTGTTTGATTTCCTGAACATAAGATTATAAGAAAAAACTAAGAAAGAACCACTAAGCACACGGAGGGTTACACTAAGGCTGCACAGAAATTTTAAATGAACTACCCCGTAGCAGAGCTACGAGGTATCAATTTTAAATAATTACGCAGCAAGCTGCAAGGTATTAAACCCTATAAACAGGCAAGCCTGAATAAAAAACTCTGTGTCCTCTGTGTCTACTCTGTGCCTTAGTGGTGAACAAAATCCTTTGGGAGAAAATGAGGAAGCTGAAAATAAAGAACGACCGGTTAGTCGAGATCGCGCGCAGCTTTTCCGGCGGCAGGGTGCTTGTCGTCGGGGATGTCATGATCGACCAGTTCATCTACGGTACTGTTGAGCGGATATCTCCAGAGGCGCCCGTACCGGTTGTCGATGTGCACGATGAGACATTCATGCTTGGCGGCGCGGCGAACGTTATCAACAATATCAACCGGCTAAGCGGCTCCTCGACCATCTGCGGCGTCATCGGTGACGATCCCTACGGTAAGAAGGTGAAGGCGCTGTTTCGCAATATCCGCGCCAAAACCGACACGTTAGTCGTGGACGAGGCGAGGGTCACCACGAAGAAGACGAGGATAATCGCGCATAACCAGCAGATCGTCAGGTTTGACAAAGAGGTGAAGACGGCAGTCCCGAAATCTGTGCAAAGCAAGATAATCGGACACGTGAAAAGAAGAGCCGCCGATTTTGACGCAGTGATAATCTCTGATTACGGGAAGGGTGTCGTCACGAAGGAACTCGCCCCGAAGATCGTCGATATCTGCAGAAAAGCCGGCAAGATCATCACCGTAGACCCGAAAACAAACCATTTTGAGTATTACAAGAAGATAACGTCGATGACACCGAACCACCATGAGGCTTCTGTGGCGGCGGGCATCAAGGTCACCGACGGGAAGAGCCTGGAGAAGGCGGGCGCGAAGCTCATGGATGCCCTGCGCTCTGACTCCGTGCTCATCACGCGCGGCGACAAGTGGATGGCGCTCTTTGAAAAAGACGGCAGCATCAGCAAGATACCGACCGTCGCGCAAAACGTCTATGACGTAACCGGTGCGGGCGATACCGTCATCGCCGCGTTCACCCTGGCGCTCTCAGTCGGGGCTTCATTCAAGGAAG
>JAJRZU010000090.1 GCA_024275075.1 Deltaproteobacteria bacterium
CCATAAGCGTTGACATATCCTTCATCGAGCTCCACATTGTCTGTTTTGATAAGTATTTTTCCGCCATCTGGCATCGCGTCACGCGCATTTACCACAAGGTTCATTATCACCTGTTCGATTTTGGTCTCATCAGCTATTACATTACTTAATGACGGCCTGGTGTCAATCTCTAAGACAATATCATCACCTGTCATCCGCATAAATATCTCACTAAGGCTCTTGATGATATAGTTCAGGTTGTTAACCTTCATCTCAAGCAGCTGCTTTCTGCTGAACGCGAGCAGCTGGTCAACAAGCATAGACGCTTTCTCACCGACTCTGATAACATGCCCCACCATTTCATAGGCAAGGTGATTTTCAGGAAGCTTCTCTAACGCCAACTCGCTGAAACCTATGACAGATGTCAGGATGTTGCTGAAATCATGCGCCAGGCCGCCGGTCAGCCGCCCCACCGACTCCATCTTCTGAGCCTGGAGCAGCTGGTTCCAAAGCTCCTCTTTCTCCTTCGCGGCGCGCTTATACATGATGAGCCGCCACATATCGTTCAGCATGGATGTAAGCGCCCTGACGTCAGACTCCTGATAATCGCCGGGCTTGTTGGCTACACACGACATGGCGACAATCCCATCCTCATAAAATACCGGTACGCTCAAGAACCGCTCTACCGTCACATGCCCATGGGGATAACCGGCTTTATGCGGGTGCGGCGCGGAATAATCGTTTATTATTACAGGTTTTCTTTCTCTGACACCCTCCGCCCATACGCCAGAATCCTTTACAGGAAAATGTATCGGGTTCGTGATGTTGACACACTCCTTCATCACCTCTCTGGATACCCCCTGCAAAACTACATCGGTCTCGTCATCGTTCAAGAAACCTATTAACGCGTATTTAGAGCATGTGATCTTCAGTATCTCCTCTATGACAAAGTTGAATATCTCCTCCTCGTCAGACCCGACCATCTTGTTAAGGTCAAGTAACGACTCAAGGCGCACCTCGTGGAGCCTGACCTCCTCCTCTGTCAGCCTTTTTTCGGTGATATCCTCTCCCGTGCTTAATGTACCGGTAATATCACCCATCGCATCCTTTATCACTACCTTGTTCCAGTGAATAATCCTCTCCCCGCCATCTTTTCTAAACACCTTTGTCTCAGTGATCTCAGATTCCGTTTCTCCTGAAAAGAGCCTGGCGCAACAGAGATCTTCCTCTTCGCGGTACTCCTCATGCAAAAATGTCTCAAACCAGTTCTTACCGATGATCTCCTCTCTCTCATAGCCTAAGATATCACAGCCCGCCTCGTTAATAAAACTGACATTCCTGTCATTATCCAATGCCACGACCATAACGCCAATCAGGTTTAAATAATTCCGCTTCTTCTCCTCGTCAGCGAGCTTACGTTCGGTGATATCTCTTACAACAGCTAACGCGCAATTTTTACCCTTCACCTTCAAAGCGGAAAGAGAAAGCTCCGCGGGGAATTCATCGCCATTTTTTTTGATGCCGGTCAGCTCCAGGGTCTTACCGATGTTATTCCCCTTACCGGTCTTCTTAAATCGTTCGAATGCTTTAATATGCATCTGTTTGAATCTTGCAGGGATAATAAGATCACACATATTCTTACCAACCGCTTCTTCTTCTGAGTAACCATATATTGTCTCGGCAGCTTTATTCCAAAATGATATCATCCTGTCATTGTCTGCCATGATAATAGCGTCCCTGGCGGTAGAAGTTATTAAATTGATCACATTCACGTTCTCTCTTATAACCTCTTCCGCCTGTCTGTGTTCTGTTATATCACGCGCAATCGACAGTATCGCCGGCTGACCGCCGAACTCAATCATCCTCGAGCTTAGTTCAACGGGGATCTCTTCATTGTTTTTTGTAATATGCTTCCCTTCAAATACAATATGACCGGTTTTCTTCAGGGCGTAGAACCGCTCGCGCATCCTTGCCGCCTCTTCCACCGGTTCTATCTCCCTTGGCGTCATCTGCATGAGTTCGCTTTTTCTGTAACCAAGCCGCCTGCACGCGACACTGTTGACCTCAATGAACCTGCCCTGCATATCTGTTATGAATATCGCGTCCGACGCGCTGTTAAAGAGAGTTTTGTACTTCTGCTGGCTCTCTTTGATCTTCTCCTCCGCCTTTCCGCGTTCAAGCTCTGTAGCGGCTCTGACCGCGAATATCTGGAGCATAGTCACAACCAGCTGAAAGTCCTTGAAAGGCTCACGCTTTAAAACTACGATCAAACCAAGCATCCTCCCGCCAAAACCTGTTAGAGGCGCGGCTATATAGCTATCGATCTTTTCATCGAATAAAAGTTTATCATCAGGGAATTCCTGCCGGACATTTTCAGGATAAACGCACTTCAGGCCCGCTAATACTTTTTCACACGGGGAGCCAGACAGACTGAACTCGAAGTTGTCCAGAATCCTGCCATCAGCACATGCCGCGATTGTCCTTACCCTCGCCTCACCCTCTAATAACTCACCGACAAAACAAAGATCAGACTTCACAGCCTTTTCAAGGTACTTCATCAAAGTGTTGAACACCTCATA
>JAJRZU010000091.1 GCA_024275075.1 Deltaproteobacteria bacterium
TAATGACCTCTTCCCCGGGGTTGAAATCCTTTTTCGTTATTTTATCCATTACTTCTCTTAGCTCATCGGTAGTGCACGAGCTGAATATCGGTGACATGGCCAAAAGGTTCAGTATGACCCGCTCCTTATAAAACGTGAACAGGACATCGTTGACCCGCGGGAACTCTTTGATTATCTCACTGACATCATCTTTTGTTATTTCAAACATCTGAGTGTCTTTTTCAGCGATAACTGTCGCGTGCCTGTTAGAGTTTGAGAAGAACGCGAACTCACCAAAGAAATTGCCTTCACCCAGCGTCGCGAGAGAGACTTCTTTGCCTAAGGAGTTTTTTCTTGTGATCGTGACTTCACCTTCACTGATGATGAAGATGGAATCACCCTTATCGCCCTCATTGCATACAATCTCGCCCTTCGCGTAATGCTTCTCTGTCAATTTGTTTACAACATTTAAAAATTCCTCCCGCGAGAGATCAGAAAAGAGCGGTATCTTTGGTATCACCTTCACCTTCTCCTCCTCTTGCGCAGAGACATTCTTCTCTTGTTTCTTGAACTCGATTCCCCTGGATGAATATAACGACGCGAGGCTCTCTTGCACTTCCACGTTATCAGGGTCAAGCTTTATGATTATCTTATTAATGGCGATCGCCTTTATCAAAAACCCCTCGTTAGCATATTCCTCCGCGACAATACTATACTCTTCCACCGCCTCTTCCTTCTTGTTCAATTTGGCGTAAATATCACCCAGCTTCTGTCGGTTCCTGATATTCTTCGGGTCGGCGTCAACAATCTTCTTATACTCTGTAAGAGCTTTTGCCCAATTGCCCTTGATTATATGTTCATCGGCCTTCTTCTTGAGACTCGTCTGACTTGACCCGCCAAATAGACTTTTCATGTTCTGTCCCCCTTACTCATACCTTATCGCCTCGATAGGCCGCAGCCGCGAAGCTCTCACCGACGGATATACCGTAGCTAAAAACGTTATTAATATAGATACTACACAAATGACCATAATGTCAACCCAAACAATTTTTACCGGTAGCGTCGAGAAATAATAGACATCCTGCGGTAACTCGATAAAATTATACTTCTTTAGAAGCCAGCATGTCGATATTCAGCCAAGAAACCCGATAGCCGTACCCAAAGCGCCCACGATGAGCCCTTCGTATATAAATATCCTCATGATCGAGATCGGGCGCGCGCCCATGGATTTCAGTATAGCGATCTCCTTGTTCTTCTCCATCACCACCATAATAAGCGTACTGATGATATTAAACGCCGCGACCAGGATTATCAGCACCAGAATGATCGACATAACTACCTTGTCAAGCTTCAACGCGGCAAAGAGGTTGCTGTTCATCTCCTTCCAGTCGCGGGAGAAATACGGGAACCCCAGAAGCTTATTGATCTTAAGCGCGACATCATCTGAATCGTATATATCCTTTAGGCTGATCTCGATACCGGTCACCTCATCGGGCATGTTCAGGAACCGTTGCGCATTCTCCAGCGAGATGTACGCTAACGTCGTGTCATACTCATACATTCCTGACTTGAAGATACCGACTATCTTGTATTTTTGCATCTTTGGCGCCGCGCCCATCGGGGTCAGGTTCCCAGTCGGGGATACAATGTTCACCGTATCCATGTTGCTGACACCGAGAATGCCGGCAAGCTCCGTACCGATTATGACGCCGGGCAGGAGCGGTTCATCGGGCTCGCTTTCGGTGGCGAGGCTGGCGACCGCGCCCTCTTGCATATATTTGTCCAGGCTGATGACGCTCGCGGCGCTCGTGGGGGCCACCCCCCGCAGGACGACGCCTGATACCGACGATGACGATGACAACATCACCTGCGAGTATATGAACGGTGTCGCACCGACAATGTCATCGATATCTTGCAGCTTCGCCAGTATATCGTCATAGTCCGCCATGAATCCGCCATACTGAAGCACGACAAGGTGCGAATTCGTACCTAATATTTTCTCCTTCAGGTCGGACTCGAAACCGGTCATAACCGACAGAACGACGATAAGCGCCATCACGCCGATTGCGACGCCCGCCACGGATATAAGGCTGATAGCAGAGATGAAACCCTGCTTCCTTCGCCGGGACCTCAGGTACCTGAGCCCGATCATCAATTCATAAGATTTTTTCATAGTAAATACTTCGCTCTTATTTCGTCTCCGCTCTGAGCTGCGGGAAGAGTATCACGTCACGTATCGACGCGCTGTCTGTGAGCAGCATGACGAGCCGGTCGATACCGATACCCTCACCGGCTGTCGGCGGCATACCATACGAGAGCGCCCTGATATAATCATCGTCCATCTCGCACGCCTCGAGGTCGCCCTTCTCACGCTCATTCACCTGCTCTAAAAAGCGTTCCCTCTGGTCAAGCGGATCGTTCAGCTCGGAAAAAGCGTTCGCCAGCTCGCGCCGTACGACGAACAGCTCAAACCGGTCGACTACCTCGGGATCGTCATCATTCCTTCGTGACAGCGGCGAAACGTCTTTCGGGTACTGCGTGATAAAGGTCGGCTGGACGAGCTTCCCCTCCGCCACTTCATCGAATATCTCTGTGACTATCTTACCCAAAGGCGCGTCGTCCTTTAGCTGAACCCCGATGCTCTTCGCGTAATCCATCGCTTTCGCACGATCCTCCAAAACGGCCGGATCGACACCAGAATGCCAGATGATCGCTTCTTTTACCGTAAGCCGCGTCCATGGCGGAGTCAGGTCTATCTCCTCACCCTGGTACGTCACCTTCAACGTACCGCATACCTTCTTCGCGACATGCGCGATGAGCTCCTCGGTAAAGGTCATAAGATCCTCAAACGTCGCGTAAGCCTTGTAAAACTCAACCATCGTGAATTCCGGGTTGTGCTGGATAGATATCCCCTAGTTGCGGAAATTCCGGTTGATCTCGTAGACACGCTCAAAACCGCCGACTATCAGCCTTTTCAGGAAAAGCTCCGGCGCTATCCGCATATAAAGATCCATGGAAAGAGCGTTATGAAACGTCTTGAATGGCCGTGCCGTCGCGCCGCCGGGTATCGAGTGCATCATCGGGGTCTACACCTCCAAAAAATCGTGCTTATCGAAAAACTCCCGGATCGCGTTGATTATCTTCGCCCTCGCGACAAACACCTCTTTCACTTTCGGGTTCACGATAAGATCGACATAACGCTGTCTGTAGCGGGTCTCCTTGTCCGTCAGGCCGTGCCACTTATCCGGCAATGGTCTCAGCGATTTCGTGAGCAGCGAAAACCCCTTTACGAGTAGCGTAAGCTCCTTCGTCTTCGTGTAAAACAAAACGCCGGTAACACCGATTATGTCACCGATGTCAAGCGACTTGAAGAGCGCATACGCATCGTCACCAAGCTCCTTGTTCATAAAAAAGAGCTGGAGCCCGCCCTTTGAGTCCTTGAGCTGCGCGAAGGAAGCCTTACCAAAGTTCCTGACCGCCATCACCCTGCCGGCGATGACAAACTCCTTCTCTTCCGCCGCAAGCTCCCCGGCGGTTTTCCCTTTACCATACTCCACAGCGTCACCGGTGCTGTTCTTCACCCGAAACTTATTATAAAACGGGTCAAGCCCTTTTGCGCGCAACTCTTCAAGCTTCTTTATACGCTGGTTCATCAGCTCGTTCTTCTCTTCCACGAAATATCCTTTCTTGCTATGTCAATCAGACCACAAAATATACAATTTACTCCTAATCGTCAAGAAATATTTACTTTTAACATATTTGCATTTAACCTTTTTGCGTAACCTTTTTGCGGGTAACGCATGCAGACGATGAGCCTGACCGTCTGGCAAGCGGTCGCAGCTATTCTGTGCTCAGCGAGATATTCCTGAAGTAACCGGTAGTGAGTCCTTCGGTATTATCCGTATCGGTCATGATCGCTATCGAGGTGATCGTCGCCGGCGGTTCATACTTAAAATATTTCTTGAAATCCTCATATACGTTCCGCTTAAAACTCATGTACTTACCGGTGTTCTTTTTGCCGGATTCGACGACTATCTGGATAAAGCTGCGTGAGTACGGGTTCTCGATCACCTCCCCCTTCCTCACGTGACTGCCCCAGACATAGACGATCGAGTTACCGTCGCGCTCATTCTTGGAGTAGCTGCGGTACATCTTCTCGAACATACCGGCCTTATCCTTCTCGAACTCGAAAAAAACGTACAGCCGCGCGGGTGCGTCGTCACCGGATTTCTTCTTCAGGTTAGCCTTCTCGATGATGTTGTCCACCTTGAAATCAAAGCTGATATACTTATACTTCTTTGAGTCAAGCGCGACTTTCCGCACCAGCATGGAACCGGCGCGGTAACTCTCGAACTTGATCTCGCAGACGCCATCTTCATTCAGAAAGATGATGTCATTCAACTTTGTGTCTTTGAACTTCTTGACGTACAGATCAGCGCCGGCAGTCTTGCATGGCGCGAAAGGCGCGAAATCCATCGCGAACGCGCCCGCAGCTACCAGCAGCGACAATGACAGAATTACCGCTAACTTAATAATATTTTTCATGTAAAGCCTCCTTCTCCCGGTGGTTATTTCTTCTTATCCATATCCTTCTTCACCTTCAATAGCCTGCCAAGCGTCGTATCTTCTTTTGCGGCTGGCGGCGGCTCACCGCGCCCGCGCGACTTTTTACCGGGCGCCGGTTCCTTCTTCGCGAGCTCCGCCAATATCTGTTCCCGCTTCCCGCCCTGCTCCATCTTTACCGCCCGTTCCTTTTTCAGCCACTCATAGTCGTGGTCCTGCACCTGTTCTTGCGGCAGGATCGCTTCTTTGATGCTGACAAGCTGTTTTGGGCTGAACGTTATCTTCCTTATCATCGCGTCCAATACGAAAAGGATAATAGCGAAGAGTATCAGCGGTGTGATTATCGTCCTGAGCGTTATTGTCGGTTCCTTCGTGTGCCGGAATATATCGCCCGGGTCATCTATGAATCCGCCGCGAGATATATCCATGAGATACCTTAGGAGCGGGTAATTGGTATCAAAACGCTTATACTCGTCAAGGTACGGCAGCGAGATACCGGCGTTGATGCTCTCTTTCAGCTCCGAGCCGTCGTAGCGCGAGATGTTGACAAAATATGTACCGCTCTTGTCAAGCTCTCCGGTGGCTTCATACCTGCCCGAACCGGTATGCGCCAGCGCCGCTGTCCTCGTGTTGAAGTCAGGGTACACCACCGTCGCTTTAAGGTCTGCGAAGTTCAGGAACCTGCCGTCATCGTCTATGGCGTCAACGGATATCTTCATGCTGCTCCCCTTCTTGACAAGGTTCACGTCATAGTTTGAGGATTCCTCCTTCTTCAGCGACCATCGTACTAACCGTGTCCATAAGGATGAGAACCCGTCACTGCCGATCCACGCCGCCGCCCACCGACTCTTCGCGTCAGA
>JAJRZU010000092.1 GCA_024275075.1 Deltaproteobacteria bacterium
AACGCTTCACCGAAAATCCCCCCCTCCCCTTGTGGGACATCGCGATGTACGGGGGCGAGGAGGTGGGGAAAGTGAAAGCGAATCACCCCCACACCCTAACCCTCCCCCATCAGGGGGGAGGGTAACAGTTTGCGGGTTGTACAGTAGCCTTAGAAATTTTAAGCGGGTAATTATAAATAATGGATAGAGTTCAAATAAGATTATCGTTTGCGGTAATAATATCTATAGCGTTGCACATAGCTTTTATAATGATGACGCCGGAGTTCATGCGGAACTATTCGTTGCCAGAGGAGAAAGAGAAGATAATTGAGATTGAACGGATAGACCTGCCTAAGCAAAGGAAGCCCGAAGAGAAGAAAGAGAAGCCCCCCGAAGAGAAGAAGATAATGACGAAAGTCAACAGGGAGGATTTTTTGCAGATACCGTCATCGGTGGAGAAGGTCATCGACGGTGAGATAAAAAGGATCAAGTTAGGTGAGAAATTTGTCCCGCCGCCGCCGATAATCAAACTGCCGGGAGTGGCTGACGAGCCTACATTGCTGAAATCGCCAGTGACGTTCAAAAAGTATTTGCCGCCGAAACAGGTGAAGAGGTTTGAGCCCGAGGGCAGCGCGATGATCGGGAACATATTCGGGCAGAAGAAGGATCTGCCGCTACCGAAGATAAAAACCGAGACGAAGTTCCACATAAAGCAGCCGATAATCGCCGAGAGTTACAAAGCCGGTAAGGAAAAGATCACCGGTAAGGAGCCGGAGCTGAAGATCCGTGAGGAGAACCTGAAATTAGGGCTTAAAGGCGAGGTGATCGACAGGAAAGTCAACAAGAAGCCCAAGCTTCCGGTGACGAAGATAGACGTCACTACTACCGTGACACTCGATTTCGAGGTGATGCCTGACGGTACGATAGTAAACATCCGCCCGCAAAAGAGAGTAGACCTTAATTTAGAGCGGGTTGCTATCGATTACCTGAAGAAGTGGAAATTCTCGAACCTGCCGACAGGCGCCGTACAAAAGAACCAGAAGGGCACAATCATCATAAAATTCGAGCTGGAGTAAGGAACCTACTCCACCGTGACGCTTTTTGCGAGGTTACGCGGCTGGTCGACATCCGTTCCCTTGAAATCCGCAATCGCGTAGGCTAACATCTGCATCGGTATCGTGGCGAGCACCGGCATCAGAAGATGTGAATTGCCCGGTATCGTTATGATATGGTCGGCCTTGTCACGCAGCTCATCGTCCGCGGCATCGGTAATGGCGATCACCTTCCCGCCGCGCGCCTTCACCTCCTGTATGTTACCTAATATCTTTTCATAGGTCTTGTCGTGGACGGCGACAACGACTACCGGTAAGTCCTCGTCTATCAACGCGATCGGGCCATGCTTCATCTCACCGGCGGGATAACCCTCCGCATGGATATACGATATCTCTTTCAGCTTCAGGGCGCCCTCAAGCGCGATAGGGTAGTTTATCCCCCTGCCAAGGTACAAAAAATCCGTCGTGTGGAAATATTGCTTCGCAAGCTTATCTATTACCGGTTTCTGCTCTAATATATCCTTTATCTGGTTCGGTACCATGACCAGATCCAGTATCATCTTCTTCGACGCGTCCTGCGATAACCTGCTTCGCCGCACACCAAGATTTATCATCAGAAGGTAAAGAGCGACTATCTGGGTAGTGAACGCCTTGGTGGAAGCGACACCGATCTCCGGTCCCGCGTGCGTGTAGATCACCCCGTCGGAATAGCGCGTGATCGAACTGCCGACGACGTTACATATCTACACAACCTTCGCGCCTTTGCTTCTGCCCTCGTGTAGCGCCGCCAGTGTATCCGCCGTCTCGCCGGACTGCGATATCAGTAGCAAAAGATCACCGTCACCAACAAGCGGGTCTCTGTAGCGGTACTCCGACCCGAGCTCCACCTCAACTGGTATCCGCAACGTCTCTTCGAGCATGAACTTACCGACGAGCGCGGCGTGCCATGACGTACCGCAGGCGACTATCGTGATCTTCCTGACCGCCAAAAGCTCATCATCCGTCAGGTTCATGTCGCTTAGGAAAACACCGCCGCTCTCATCAGACAACCTGCCGCTCATCGTATCGATGATTGCCTGCGGCTGCTCGAATATCTCCTTGAGCATGAAGTGCTTATAGCCCGCTTTCTCAGCCATCACCGGTGACCAGTGGATCTTCGTGACTTCTTTCTCCCTGACGGCGCCGTCAAGCGACTTGACTGTCACCCCGTCTGTCGTCATAAGCACGATCTCACCGTCATCTAAAAATATTACCTCATTTGTATGCGAAAGTATCGCCGGTATATCTGACGCGACGAAGTACTCATCCTTACCGATACCGATGACGAGCGGGCTGGACATCCTCGCCGCTATCAGCTTATCAGGCTCGTCCTTGTTGATCACAGCGATGGCGTAAGAGCCCTTTATCTCGTGCAGCGCCTTTGTTACCGCATCCTCAAAACCACTGCCCTTAGTGATAAAATAGTTGATAAGATGCGGTATGATCTCCGTATCGGTCTCAGAGACGAACTCGTGCCCCTTGCTCTTGAGCATCTCTTTCAGCTCCAGATAGTTCTCGATGATACCGTTATGCACCACGACTATCCCGCCTGACTGGTGCGGGTGCGCGTTCTCCTCGGACGGCCTGCCATGTGTCGCCCACCGTGTATGCCCGATACCGATAGTGCTCTCCATAGCAAAATCATGCAGCTTCTTCTCAAGATTGACGATCTTACCCTCGCACCGCTGCACCATTATGCCGCCGTCCTTTACCACAGCGATACCGGCAGAGTCGTAACCGCGATACTCCAGCTTCTTCAAACCGTCTAATAAAAATTCCGTATCCTTGGATTCGGAGATGAAACCGACTATCCCGCACATATTTGCTCCTGATAAAAATCTTTTTTTAACACCTATTCCCTAACACCGAGTTCTTTTAACTTTTCTATCGCGACCCCGATCTTGTCCGGGTTTAACGACTCGTTTTGCAGGCGCAGGAATATCTTCTTCGCTTCCTCTTGTTTACCCATCATCATGTAAAGTTGCCCGATCTTCAGGTACGCGTCATCCACAAAGTCCTTCTCGCTATTATGCAGATATATGATCTTGAGGTAATCGATAAGCGCGGTCTCGAAATCGTTCTTCGCGTAATGAGAATTGGCTATCTTCATCTGAGCGCTCACACCGACGCCCTTGTACTGGGAACCAAGCCCCTTTTCGTAATACTTGACCGCATTATCGTAATCACCTTTTGCAAAGAATATGTCACCTACCTTGATGTAGGTCTCTTTGTCGAACGGATCCTTCGCAAACATCTTCGCGGCTCTTACCAGCTCGTCAGCCGCCGAGATATGGTCACCAAGCTTCAGGTAGGCCTTTGACGCTTTGCTGAAGCTCTCCTTCACAGTATCTATGTCGATCATGTTCTTGGTCGTCTCGTTGTAGTACTTTATCGCGTTTTTATATTTACCAAGCGCAAAGTAAGTGTTGGCAAGCCAGTAGACATTATCATTTTTAAGGTTGCTTTCAGGGTACTTTTCATTCACCCTTAGAAAGTTCTTTTGCGCCTCGTCATATTTCTTTGTCTGATACTGTAGCCTGCCGGATTTATAGAGAGCGTCGTCCGCTAATTCACTGTCAGGGAAGATCGCCACCATCTGCTCATATACCGCGGATGAGTCATCGTAATCACCCTTGTCGCTGTAGTACTCGGCGAGTTGAAGCAAGATGGTCGCACCGAGCGGATTATTCAGGTACTCTTTCACGAACTCCTTTGACTTCGCGGCAAACTCCTCGTAGTTGCCCTGCGAGTAGAATGTCTGGATGATACCGTATTGCGCCGCCGCCGCCGCGTCCGAGCCGGGCACCGCTTTTAATATCCTCTTATACGAGAGCGTCGCGGATGAATATCTCTTAAGGTTATAGTAACAGTCACCGATCTTCAAGATCGCCTTGGGTGTAAGCGGTGAGTTCGGGTACTCGCTCGCCAGCTGCGTGTATCTGTTCGCCGCCTCATCATAGTCACCTAACTGGAAGTAGCTCCAACCGAGCCAGTACAGGGCGTCATCTGCAAAGGCCTTCCCTTTGCCGCCGTCGAACGCACCGCTTAGCAAAGATACGGCGTTCTCATAGTTTCCTCTTTTGAAATTTATCAGACCGGTCAGGTAGTTCACCTTGCTGATGACTTCACCGCTTTTGAACCGCTTTGTTATCTCCTGAAGGTTGTTCATCGCGCTGTCATAATCCTTAAGATTAAAATATGACTCGGCGATCACAAGATAAGTCTTCGCCAGGGCATTGGTCGCGTCAGTCTCCAAATATTTCTGAAAATACTCTATCGCCTGCTCAAACTCCCCCTCATCAAACTTTATCCAACCTGATCCTAATAGTGACAAGGGATAATATTCATCTTCTATGTCGATGTCAGCAAAAGCGGCGGCGGCTTTTTCGTAGTCTCTCATCATGTAGTAGGATTCGCCTAAGAAGTACCGGACTTCATTAACTTTTTCATAGTCGGGGCCGTACTTGTAGATGAGCTTCTCCAAGGCGTGCGCCGCCTCCTTGGGGAGGCTGTCAAGGTAGTATGCGTATGCGGTGTTTAGCATCGCTTCCTTGATAAGCTTGTCGTCTTTACTTAAGCCGGTGAATATCTCATAATGCTTGATGGAGTCTACGTACCTGCCAAGGTTCGCCTCCGCGCCCGCTATCAGGAAATATACCGCGTCGCGGATCGGTGAGATCGGGAGCCTGTCCAGGAAAACGAGCAGCCGCGCCCTCACTTCCTCGTAGTCCTGGTTGTTAAAGTACCTGTATGCTATCTCATAATGAGCGTAATCGATAAATGGGGAGTCCGGCGCCGCCTGCTCGAGCTTTCGCAGCATCGCGTCGGCGGCATATAAGTCACCGTAAAACGCGTAGGCTTTTACCAGCGAGAACATAACGGTATCAGCGCCCTTGAATTCAGGGAACCTTCTTAACAGCTCCTCATTCGGCGCGATGGCCTCTTTCATGAGCCCGAGCTTCATGTAAGTCAACCCAAGCACGTACAGGTTATACTGCAAGTACTCGCTCTCTCTGTAGTTCTCCATGTAATACTCAAATTCTGTCTTCGCGTTGCCATACTGCCCAAGGGCATAAAATGAGCTGCCCCTTATATATGACAATATGTACCCGTATTTCGTTTCAGGGAAAAGTACGGATATCTCGTCGCTCTTTTTTATGCACTCTTCGTATTGTGATAAATAGTATAAAGATAAGGCGGAGATGATCAAAGAGGGTTCGGCTACCTTGCCGCCGGGCTTTACCTCAAAGCTTTTGCCGGCGGATTATTTCGCCTTGGTGTAACCCCCCTCCTGGAATTGCAGGTACGCCACGGAGTAGTACGCGTAGTCGATAAATTTTGACTGCGGGTAGTACTGTATCACGACATCATAGAATTTCCCCGCCTCACCGAGCCTGTCATAGTATTTATAGTTCATCTCGGCTACCCAGTAGTATGCGTCACCGGCATAATCGCTTTCGGGGTATTTTTTGACTACCGTTGAATACAGCTCATACGCGGCGTTATAATCCTTTTTATAATACTTCGCTACTGCCGCTTTGTAGTACCCTTGCGCACCTTTAAACGTCTTTGAAAACAGTGACGCGCAGAAGTTTGAGTACATGCACCCGGGCTCGGTCTGGGCGGGGGCGCTTTTCCTCTCGTCAAACGATACTTTTTTCAGGCCGCCCTCCATCTCGACGGCAGGCTCTTCTTTATAAGTGGTCGGTGATATTACAGGAGACAAGACAGCCCTTTGGTCTGTCAATAGAGTAATATCCTTACTCTTTATCACTATCTCAGGCAGCTCGAGGTCTCTTACTTTGACTTTTGGGTCGTCAGGGTTTTCCGCGGCAAACAGATGGTTCATTGAGAATACAACAAGGAGGCTAATTGTAAGAAAAATAATCACACATCTTCTATTGGGCATATCGCGGTATCCACCTTGTTTTATCCTCCCCTAAAACTATAGAAAAAAGATTTTACTGTCAAGTAAAATAACAGTATTAAAAACAGATTGCGGTTTTTTATATGATTATTGATTACAATAATAAATATTGGTTAAAAATTAGATAAATAAATTGACAAATTTAACTTAAGGTAATAAAATGCAGTTGAAAGTCATGTATCCTTTTTCTTAACAGACAGTATCTTCATGGTAGCAGTACAATAAAAGCGAGGTTTTTACTTGATGCGTGAAGAAGAAATATATGAAAAAGAGAGAAAGTATCTTCGGTTCATTAATTTACTTATAATCTTAAATATCTTCATGGTAATAGTCGTCGTGTTGATATACCTGCACAAAAAAGCGCCGCAGACCACCACCGGCAGGCAGGCGGTAGGTATAATGCTGCCGGATTTCAGGATAAGGCCTGTAACGGATATAAATGACGCTAAGCGCAGGACGATGGAGTATGTCCAAAGCTTAGGGCTTAGGGACTTAGCCTTGAAACGGGTCATAGCGTTTAAAAACTACTATTATGTGTATGTCAAGGAAGCCGAAACCGGCAGAACCGCTTTCGCGTTGAAGCTAATCAAATTAGGTGAGTTCTCGCTGAAGAAATTCCCCTCTATGTACCCCCAGATGATGTGGAACAATAAGTACAGCCATCGGGCGAAAAGAGACGATGTGAACATAGAGAAGATGACGATGAGCTCGACTACCGCGAAATTTATAGCGATAGAAGTCGTAAACCAGCTCGGGGAAAGCTATAGCGTATCAAAGAACTTTGATGTATATTACGGCTTCTATGAATTTATCGTCTTCAAGAATAAAGTAGCGGTAGGGGAGATATCGATAAACGGCGATTCAGGGAAGGTATTCTTCAAAATGTACACTTCGCCGCCACTTGAGTTTAACGAGTATATATAAAAATGTGCCGCCTGACCAATTCTAAAGTCAGGCGCCACACGCGTAAATGAACAGATTATTTCTTAATTTCATACATCTCCCCCCATATTTTTTTATAACATTTTAATTGTCAGATGCTTCGTAATTTACCGCTATTCACCTCCCGCGCTGTCAGACACCTCTTCAGTTATCAGGATACCGCCCCCGCTAAAAAGCTGTGCTGACCATGTGCCATCAGATATTACCGGCCAGCTGCTCTCATTAAACGAGATGGTATAAGTTCCTGTTGCCGTCTTTGTGTCATAGTTTATAGAGCCCTGCACATCCAGGGTGAAATCCGAGCACTGATATGGCGGCGGCACGTCAGGGGCCGGGTATGTGGCGCTGCCATTGGCGGTGAATGATATCGAATTGCCTGACACAACCACCTCATCAAATGTGTATGGGCATGTCGCGTCTGTCCCGTCCCAGTCATAAACCCAGTTACCTTCGCCATATATGGTCTCGTTATGCTTATAAAACGTCCACTCACCCTCGCCGTTGTCATCGATCGTGACGCCCCAGAGCTCGGATTCCTTGCCGCTCCCGCTGCTTTGATCGCACGCAGAAAGGCACAACACGATTAATACTGCGATTAGTATAAATCTGATTATTTTCATCCTGTCCTCCCCCTCCTAACTGATAGACACAACATCACCAAGATTAAAAAAACATAAATCATTGCATATCTTATATGCGTATGTCAATAGATCATTTTTCCCCTAAAATAGACATTGATTTATCCGCAACGGTTTGTTGGGGTTTTCGCCCCGATTTTTTTGACGGGATTTACAGAATTTACAGTAAATGTATTTTTTACACACCGCGCCGCTCTTTATATGCTTGTAATGCCTGCTGATTATGGTATTATCAGAAAAGAGGTATCGCGAAATGGGGAGTGAAACGAGCAAAGAGCCTGTTAAAGAGGTGACGAGCGCCACACGGCCGCAGTTCACCGCACCGGTATATAAGAGCGCCAACATTGCGGCGCTGATCATACTTGCCGCACTAATCGCTCTTGTGTACCTTAATTCGGTTACCGGTCTCGTGGATATCTCGTTCGTATCGAAGGATGCCGCCGGCAGCGCGCCGCGTTTGGCGGTCGACCGGTTGATAACGCGCGCCATCGGCAGCGGCCCGGTCGCAAACCACGTCGTCAACATCATCGTACACTTTATGACCGCTTTCATGGTCTTTCTGCTCACCTTCAGGATATTGACGGTGAGGCTCTTTACCGGCGCCTACAGGGATAGCGCGAACAAGGTGGCGCTCCTTTGCGCGCTGATCTTCGCCGTCCACCCGGCAGCGCTATTTTCGGTTACGCACATCGCGAACCGGCCGGCGCTTTTGTCATCGCTCTTTTACTTCACCGCCGCCGCCGCTTTTGTCGCCTACAGAGCCGCGCATAACGAGGATGAGGAGAAGCGTAGCCTGGTGATATGCGTAGTGAGCGCTGTGTTGGCCGTTATTTGTAGCGAGTCCGCGATAACGCTTCTGCCGCTGCTGTTCGTGCTCGACGCGGTATTCTTCGAGAACCCGCCGCCAATTCTATGGAAAAAACTTGCGTTCTTTGCCATCGCGACCGCCGTCATCGCGGGCTTCTTCATCATCTTCTCGCGAGAATTATATGGTGAACCGTTTATCGCGCTTATCAAAGGCGTGGGGCAAAATACTGACTATGGCGTCATCGCGCGGCTCCTTACCCAGTCCCGCGTGGCGTTGATATACCTGTCCATCGTGCTGTTCCCGATGCCGGGCAGGCTCAGCGTCGAGTATGACATCATAGCATCATCATCCGTCGCCGCACCGGCGCCCATCATCGCGATGGCTGTCATCATCGGCCTGCTCATCACAGCGTTCATCCGCAGAAAGAAAAACCCGTTGGTATCGTGCATGATTCTATGGTACTTCATCACGCTTCTCTCTGGTGCGGCGTTCCTGCCGCTCGAACCGGCGTATCTGCACCGGTTATACGTACCGGCTTTCGCTCCCTTTTTCGCCCTGGCATACTTCGCCGCGGCTGGGCATACGAAAGCGAAGAGCATGGGAAGCGGCGGTGCGCCGTACGGCCGGCTCGCGGTAATGCTCATAACCGCTGTCACGCTGCTTCTGTCGGTGGTGACGGTGAAGCAGAACGCGGCGTTTCGCGACAAGCTCACCGTATGGAGAGACGCGTACAAAACGGCGCCAGAAAAGGAGATAGTCCTTTATAGCCTCGCGACGGCGCACCTCGAGGACGGTCAGATCAAGAGAGCCGAGGAGATATACAAAACAACGCTTGAGAAATATGGTGACCACCTCCTCGCGAACTACGGTATCGCGAACGTTTACAGCGCCATGAACCGGTACGCGCTCGCCGAGAAACACTATAAGCAGGCGGTCGCGATAGATGACGAATTCGCCCCCGCGCACGAGAAGCTGAGCTGGATGTACATGAGGGTCAAGAGGTACGATCTGGCGATTGCCGAGCTCGAACGGGTGATCGAACTCAGCCCTGGTTCATACCTCACGATAAACGATCTTGGTAACATGTACTATAACCGCGGCGACCAGAAGACCGCGCTTAAATTCTACCTCAAAGCGGCCGAGATCGCACCGGATGTACCGCAGCTACACTATAACGCCGCAAGGATGTATGACGCGCTCCAGGACTACAGAAACGCCTTGAAGGAGTACGAGACCGTTTTAGAGCTTGACTATAACTTTGAATATAAAGAAGAGGTTGAGCAGAAAATAAAAGAGCTTGTACAGAAGTATTAATGACCCTGCACGGGGGACCTCTGCACTAAAAGTCTCTGTTCGGTAGGTCTTTGCAGGTAGATCTCTGCATTGCCTGAAAAGCCGTCATCCCGGGCTTGATCCGGGATCTGAAAAGATTGTAGGATAGGTTACTGCGCAATTGTAGGTCGGATTAAGCGGAGCGAATCCGACGAAAATCTGTAGGTAAACGTCGGATTCGTCGCAAGCTCCTTAATCCGACCTACCACTCGTTTGAGAATAGTAATGGAGTAGCAATAGAGCAGTTATTAACAACCATTCCAAAGTCTTTTAAACACATGTACTCTCTTGACGAAAATAACAATGCTGTGATATTAGAAGGTTATGACCCTCAATTCCCATTAAAGGAAGAGGGGGTGAAAAGAAAAGGAAGTTTTAAGGTTATCAAAGAAGATGATTTTAAGAATGGAATTTTATCAATAATAGAAATCTTTGACTTAAAGACTATCAGAAGGCAAAGGAATATGCGTTGGAATCATCGCCATCTGATGAAAAAAGTTATAATAGAGGCAAGGAGAGATATGAAAAAGATAAAGAGAAGTATTATGGATACTTAAAGAAGGAAGAAAGAGATTTGATAAAACAAAAGGGCGAAGATTTGTCATACGAAGAATATGCGGAAAAGAGAATTAAAGCAGTAAATGGTGAGATCTGGGGATAGATACCCCGATAGCCGATTTTAGGGTGGTAGCCCCGGTGTTATATAGGAAAAGACATCTTGACTGGCTTAAGAAGCCATCAAGCGGCAGGAGGAGGAAGGCAATGAGGAATAAACTTTTGAAAAAATTAATGTTTACGATTACTTTAGCTGTAATCGTGTGTAGTTTTAGTTTTACCCTCGCTATAAACGATGGGAGCGCAAAAATGACTGATGAAGGAAACAATGCGATGACGACTAAAACCGCTATCTTCGCCGGTGGGTGTTTCTGGTGCACCGAATCGGATTTGGAGAAGGTCGAAGGTGTTGTCAAGGTCTTTTCCGGTTATACGGGCGGAAAGAAAGAGAACCCTTCTTACCAGGAAGTTTCTTCTGGTAGTACCAGCCATTATGAAGCGGTACTCGTCATGTATGATCCGTCGAAGGTGACGTATTCAAAAATACTTGACGCTTTCTGGAGGTCATTTGACCCTACAGATGACGGCGGACAGTTTGTAGACAGGGGCTCGCAGTACAGGTCGGCGATATTTTACAATGATGATGAGCAGAAAAGGCTGGCGGGAAAATCAAAGGAGAAGCTGAGCGGCTCCGGAGTGTTCAAAAAGCCGATTGTCACGAAGATAATCAAGGCCGGTAAGAATACTTAATACCCGGTCATCGTCGGTCAGGTTAGGGTCGCGCTTAGCGTGTAGGTTGCCGTTAAACCGTCAGGCGCAACGCAACGTTTTTTATTCATGTTATTGATGTCTTAAAAAGACAAAAAAAGTTACCCGCACCCTTGAAAGTCGTCTATTATTTGGTATAATATAATAAGGTGAAAGAGAATGATGAAATCAGCAGACATAGCGTTATCAGGTATCAGCTCAAACATCGGTAAGATGGATGCCGCGAGCAATAATATTACCAACGTCAACACCCCTGATTATAAGGCGGTAAGGGTACCTACTGTGGAGAACGCAGCTGGTGGCGCGCGGGGTACCCCGGTTTCTGACAAAAGGCCGGGGAATATGATGATATATTCTGATACCGGTGAGATCATCGAGAGCTCGAATTCAAACCTAGCCATGGAGTTTACTAACCTGATGATGGCTCAGCGCGGAGTAAACGCTAACGGAAACGTAATAAGAACATCAGATGAGATAATCGGTACGATCTTTGACATAGTAGCATAAATAACTTGGCTGACTCAACCGTATTGTCCGGTGCAGCGGAACAAAATTCAGGCAGATAAGCCCCCATAACAAAACGGATAAGCATAGTTACTATGGATCTTATCAATGAACGTTTTCAGGGACGAAAAGCCGTATTGTTAACTATTAACCATATATATAATAAGTATCTTGTAAACGGCCTGAGTCAGCCATTTTTTGTCAGGAATTCATCGTGACGCTACCGACAAGCCCGCTAATCCCGCTTATCTTGTTCACCCTCAGGTATTCGGTTATCTTCGCGTTGATCCTCTTGTAGATAAACGGGTCATAGAAGGAACCGGTACCGATGGAGACAGCGCTTGCGCCAGCGATGATGAACTCTAACGCGTCCTCGAAGGTCAGAATCCCACCCATACCGATTATCGGTATGGCCAGCTTGCGCTCCCTTATGTAGTTGTACACCCTGTTGACCTGGTATATCGCTACCGGTTTTATGGCTGGGCCTGACAGACCGCCGTTATTATTGAATAGCACCGGTTTCTTTGTATTGATATCTATCACCATCGCGTTTACGGTATTGATCAGCGATATCATGTCAGTACCGGCATCGATACACGCTCTGGCTATATCGATTATCTCCGTGACGTTCGGTGTCAGCTTGGCGATTACCGGTTTGCTTGTACTTTTCCTGACCGCCTCGATCACCTTATAGCTCTGCTTCGGGTCGGTACCGAACGCGATACCGCCTTTCTTCACGTTAGGGCATGAGATGTTCACCTCGATCGCGGCGATCTCCTTAATGCCGTCGAACTCCTTCGCGATCTTAGCGTACTCATCTATCGAGAACCCGACGATATTCGCGATAAAGACAGTGTTATACTTCCTTAATTTCGGCAGGTGCGCCGCCTTAAACTCCTGAATACCCGGGTTTTGCAAACCGATCGAGTTAAGGATGCCCGCGGGTGTCTCAACGATACGCGGCGGCGGGTTACCGGCCATTGGCAGCATAGATACGGATTTTAAGGTGATCGCCCCGATATCCTCGTTGCTGAAGCTCTCTATCCGCTCAAAATCCTCGGCGAAACCGAACGTACCCGATGCGGCGATGAGCGGACTTGTAAGCTTGATACCCTTTAATTTAACCGATAATGATGTCGCCTTACTCTTTTTACTCAAAAAGGATCTCCTTGCTGTTAAATACAGGGCCGTCTATGCAGACCCTTTTGTATTTAAACCCATCGTTATTTTTCATTTTGCACACACAAGCCATGCAGGCGCCGATACCGCAACCCATCCGCTCCTCTAATGATATCTCGCAGTTTATACCAAATTCATCAGCTATTTTAGCTACTTCCTTTAACATGAGATAAGGCCCGCAGGCATATATATCAGTATTTTTTACAGCTTTTGGTGCTAATCCCCGAAGATGTTTCGCTAACGTATCGGTAACAAACCCCTTCTCATATTCATCTTCGATTATAGTGTTCGATGTTATGGTAAAGCTTTTGGAAAGCGCTTTCAGGTCATCATCCATCGAGCTGCCCTGATTAAGCGCGAACGCCTCCTCGAACCCGAAGAATATGACCGGTAAGATACCGTTTTCGCCCAGCTTACGGCACAAGAAGACTAACGGGGCGATGCCCATCCCACCGGCGGCTATAATGACGTCTCGTTTCTCCTTAACGCTCCTCTCATAACCGTACGGGCGCCCGATAGGCGCCAATAGCTCAAGTGTATCACCTTTGTCGAGTTTCGCGAGCAAAGCGGTGCCGCTACGTTTCTTGCGCACCAGGAACTCGAAGATATATTGCTCTTTGCCCTTCTCTTTTCTCATATAAGCGTCATGTATGCAAAGCGGTCTCCTGAGGATGAGCTGGCTTTGCAGTATACTGTCGCTATCAGAGCGCAGATAGTTCTTTAACTCCTTGTAATCCTCGAAAGTCCTGTTCTTGCGGCCTGTTATCTCCTGAGAACATAGCACGTACGCGAAGTGACCGGGTGACGCGTGATTAAAGGCGGATTTGCTGACCCTTACTTTTAGTTTGAAATATCTTTCATTTATGACAGTTTTTCGCAAAACATGCGCGCGCTCGCTGATTATCGTCTTTTGCATCAATATCCACGTTATTATTCTTTTAAAGAATTTCTGTTACCTTATCATAAAGCAAGGGTAGGCAGTTTTGCCTCAATCTGAACTTCGTCCCATGGTTATGCCCGGTTCTCGCGTCAAAATCTATTAATATTTTGGCGTCTTTTAATGCCTTTAGAAAGCCATCAAAGCTAAATTTCTGTAACATAGTTATTTTGCTATACTTGTAATGTTCTAACCCTTTTATCTTTTTCACTTCTGCTTGCACATAAAAACAATTTAGTAATTTTGTGCCTGCTTTACTTGCCAAATCGTCGAACCCCCAATAGGGCTGTGGGGCGAGCTCATTTAGACCGGCCTTTTTCTTTACTAAATCAAGCCATAATGAATGACTTTCACCAACCTTGGACGCGTCAAAGGAAATTAACACTTTCCTATCGTTTTCATTTATTCTTACCATAAAACCTCTATCACTGGGAGCATTCCCATGAATAGTTTGGCGAAAACTCATTTCAGAAGGAGGGTATTTTGTGCCGGCGGCCTTATGTTGCCATCCATAATTGGGTAGCAATATAGATGGGACAAAACGAATTGCGCGAGGTGAAGGCTCCATGTGAAACAGAGTTATTAATGAAGTAGTTTTTGCTCTTTGAGCTTTTAGTTCCCATTCTGCCGCATTTGGCAAAGGCAGATTGTTTTCTTCTATTCCAAGCAGGTCTTCTAAAGTATTCCCGATGCCGCCATGATTTTTATTTCTTGCATTAGGGATCCAACCAGATTACGATATCTCTATTAACCTTTCTATCAGTGTTTCTTTGGTGTATAATTTCATATATTATTAAATAATTTCCCCTGTGGATTTATGCTACTAAAAACACTTTTACTCCTCTTGCTACTAAGTTTTCCGTTTAACCGCGCTTTCGCCATTCCAACATATTCTGGTGAAAGTTCTATCCCAATATAATCACGACCCAACTGTTTCGCTACTACGGCAGTGGTGCCAGAGCCCATAAAAGGATCTAAAATTACTTTAGCCTCAGTGGAGCCGATGCACCTTTCTATTAAGGCTACAGGGAATGGAGCCGGATGTTCGTTTTTCATTTCCTGTGTGAATTCCCAAACGTCCCCATAAGCATTAGCTTTTTTAGCCAGTTTAAATTTTGGCTTTGCTATCAGATAAATAACTTCATAAGTTGGCAAAAAATAACCAGGGTTAAAATTAATGCCGCCTTTTCTCCTCCAGATTATTATTTGCCTGACAGGAAAGCTTGACACAATATCATGACGGTCCTGAAGAAGCCCACGCTGAACCCTCCATTTGTGATTATAAAATATAGCGCCTGTATCTTTGATTAATCTCATCATTTCTGTCAAACAGTTTTTCTGCCAATTAACATACTCTTCATGCGGCATACAGTCTTTATGATGAGAATACCCTTTTACCAATGCGGCGTTCGCCCATTCCCCCCCCCTCTGCCGTCCTTCATGCCATTACCAGATGAATTCTTTAAATTATACGGCGGAGAAGTAACGATAAGGTCAATGCAGTTGTCAGGCATTTTTCGCATTACGTCCAAACAGTCACCGCATATTATATTATTTGTAAAATCATCTGGATATTTCATTTGTCTCTTATTCTTTTAAAAAGTCTTTTACTTTCTCGACATCGTTTTTGCAGCCGATATATACCGGTGCGCGCTGGTCAAGGTTATCTATCTTTACATCAAGGATACCGGTCTTACCGGTAGACGCGCTTCCACCCGCCTGCTCCACGATAAACGCCATCGGGTACAGTTCGAACAGCAGCCTGAGCTTCCCGTGCGGCGCCCCTTGCAAAGCGGGATACATGAAGATACCCTCCCCTTTTAACAGTATCTGGTTGATATCCGGCACCAGACCGCCGCTGTAGCGAAGCTTCGAGCCTCTCTTCTCGAGAAAGTCGATGAATTTTTTGTGACCGGGCAGATACTTGCTTCTCAAGCCGCCCGGGCTGTATATCTTACCGGTATCCTTCATCTGGATCTTTTCACGCATCAGGGTGAAATCACCAAGGTGGTTCAAGGCAAATTCGTGGACGCCTTTCTTTGCGGAGTATATCAATGTTGTACGGGGGCCATACACCACAAACAGAGCTGCTGCCTGCTTACGGCCTCCCTGCAGGATGTTCTCGCCCTTGTATATTGAGAAGATGCTCCCCACCGCCAGGTTGACATCGACTAAGGAAGAGCCGTCTAAGGGGTCGAAAGCGACGCTGAACAGCCCATTATTGTCAGAGTCGACATTTACGATGATATCCTTCTCCTCTGATGAGATGTTTATCACCAGACCGGAGTTCTCAAGCCTGTCAGAGATTATCCTGTCAGACAGGACATCCAGCGCGAGCTGCTCCTCACCGTATAAGTTGCTGGTGCCGGCCATGCCAAGATCACCGGTTCTTACGGCGTTTATGACATATTTAGTTGCTTCGGCTATCTCGCAGATCAGACCCCTTAGTTTCGGTTCGATCCCGCTCTCCCGCAAATGCCTGCGAAGATCCATATCCCGCGACTCAATAGGTACCATGTACACCCCCCCACTTTTATTTAACAGGCGCGCCTGTCATCAAACGTCAACAATGCGCCATATTAGCATAAATCATGGATTTTGTAAAATAAAAACAGGCGGCGATCCATGAAACGCGGGATCCCCCCAATTCATGCATCAACGCCTATAGCTGTTTCATCTGAATACCGCCTGGCTTTTAAAATAAATTAAAGTTAAGGCCGGTTCTAATCTCAAAAAAAGTGGTGTCCTTACCGTTATTGAATATGTGGTGGTAATTACCGGTAACTTCGATGGCGAACATATCGTTCAGATCGATCAGCTCGGAGATGAACCCGAGCCCGAAATTGATGCCAAACTCATTGTCTGAAGAGTCTGCATCACCTTGTGAGTCCTCGGGCATGTAGTAACCCGCGCCAACGGAGAACAGTGGGTAAAAATTCGTTGTCGTGTCGAACCTGTAAAACATGTTCAGCCTGAAGCAGTCGATGGATGTATCGTCAACATCCTTCTTTCCGCTGAAATTAAAGACCGAGAAGGCGAACTCCGCCCCGACGTTATTTGTGATACCGTAACCGATCTTTAGCCCGCCGGCAATGGAGCTGTCGTAGCTCTTGTTGAAATCGCCCCGCGGCATAGCATAGTTACCGAAAACGCCAAAAGTCTTCAACTCCCTGATATCACCGGCATTAGCTCGGATACTGAATACAAAAACACAGGCAGTCAATAAAACCGCTGCAAAGGCTGCTTTTTTCATACGTCTCCCCCTTTACTACCTTAATATTATTTTTATCTTCGATGACAGCATGTCAATATCAAGAGGCTTGGCGAAAACCGCCGCCGCGCCTAACTCCATAGCTTTCTTACTGTTCTCCTCGTCCAGGTAAGAGCTTATGATTATCACCCTGGCATTCTTGTTCTTCGCGACCTCAGGCACCTGCCGCAGGATATCAAGTCCGTTTACATCGGGCAGTTTCAGGTCTAACAATATTATGTCATATTCATTGTTTTTTATCTTCAACAAGGTCTCAACGCCATCTTTGGCTACGTCAGTTATATATCCGCTCTTTTTTAACATTTTACTATATAAATTCCTCATTACAAGAGCGTCATCCACTATCAGCACCTTATAATCCGCTTTCTCGGGTGGGGCGGGAGCCGCCTCGGCTGCCGGTGCGGCCGCCTCGGGCTTTGCCCCTGCCTGCGTTGGCGCCGGTATACCCTTACCGGTGGAGGCTCCTAATATCTCCTCCTTTGAGAAGGTTTCCGTAAGCTTCTTCAGCGCGCTCTCAATAGCTAACCTCTCCGCGTGGACTTTGCTCTCCCGAAACTTCAGCAAAAGCGGTACGGCCCTTGGCTCACCAAACTCACCAAAAATCTTTGCCAGCCCCTCACGGGTATAAGGCGACGTCTCTGGCATCAGGAACCTTTTGCTGAACCGCCCCCATATCTCAGCCTTCATATCAGCGTCATTGGATAGTTTTGTCGTGCTGAAAAGCTTCCACACCTCGGCGATAGCATTTTTTGAGCGCATCTCGTTTTTATCGAATATTTCATCATAAAGCGAGATAAGCCGCTCTTTATTCTTCATCAACTGGTTTATCTCATTTATCTTCTTCTCTAAGATGCTGATGGAATTATCAGCGGCTACCGCCAGTGTCTTCTCGTGAGGGTTTCTGCTGCTCCGGTACTTCTCATACTCCTTTAACTTACCGATGACCTCTTTATATTCATCGATCTCTAACTCCCTGAGTTCACTGGCTAATGTGACAGAATTCAGCTTGATCTTCATCTCATTTTTACCCATACCCAAAAAGGTTACCTCTTTTATCACTTTAAGGCACTCACGGGTGATTTCAAAATCCACCTTTGAGATGATATTTATCAGTGTCTGCTGAACATTAGTAAAAAGCTGGTTGGGGATCTCTGACGAAAGCGAGTTCACAAGATTTTGCAAGACCGCGCAGTTAGGGGCGGCTTCAAATTTTTCTAATACCTTCTCATGGATCTTGGCGGAACCGTCCCGCATGATCAGCTTACCCAAAATATTTGAGCACTCTTCGCTACCGATACTACCGATAGTCTCTATCGCCTCAAATGCTACGTCATATTTGTCGTCATCGAGCAGTTTCTGCGCCTGCGCAATAGCATCAGGGTCATCAAATGTACGAGCTACCTGCAATGCAAGCTTTCTGATCCTCCAGTTCTGGCTGCCAAACAGCTCTATGACCGCCTGATGGTCGATCTTGCCCAATGCAGTCATCGCCGCGGCGGATACGTTCTGGTGCATATCCTCACACGATTTCTTCAATACTTCAAGCGCCCGCTTATTCTTTATCTCACCAAGACTGTACACAGCTTTCTCTCTTATCTTCCAGCTGTCGTCCTTAGTAAAAGTGATCAATTTGTCGACGATATCCTCACCGTGTATTTCACCTAACATCTCAATCGCGCGCGCCTTCAATTCATCGTCCCTGAGCTTTTCAGACTCCTCCAAGAGAAAGTCCTTGATATTACTCTCTTTTGCCCTGCTCTTCTCCAATATCTTACCAAGGGAGATGATGACTTCGGTCATTATCCTATTATGCTCCGAGGCGTTCATCTCGATCTCTTTGAGCACGGCGCCGATAGCTTTATCAAAGGTCTCGTTATCATGATGAGGTATATATCGCAATAGCGATACCAGGTGAGCGGAGAGACCGGTAATACCACTGTCTAACAGTTTCTCACCCTCTATTTTGATCTTCTTCGGGATCTTTTCATTGTAAACGGCCAAAAATTTCTTGACGCTTTCAGAAAACTCTTCGGGGGTGTTTTTCTCCAGAAGCGTGAATATCTGCGCCTCGCCCCCGCCGCTCTCTATTTTTGCCCTGATGCTCTGGATCGCGTCAATGTAGCTCTTTTTCATGCCATCATAGGCGTAACTCTCCCGAAATACTTCAAACAGTTTTTCCACGACACTGTCAGAACCTATCTCGCCTAACGCAGTCACAATAACCGCCCGGATCAAAAGGTCCGGGTTGAACATCTCCTTTACCAGGTACGGCACCGCATTCTCTTTCGCGATCCGCGCCAAAGACCTCGAGGCGTCTATGCACGATGACGCCATCTTGCTCCCTAACAAGAGCTTGGGCATCCATACATATTCTATCGGGTTCTCCTTGTCTATCTCATCAACGTTGCGTTTGAAGAGGTCCTTCATCACCGGGTCTAATTTTATTTCGTACAGCAACTCAAGAGCCTCTTTGGCAGCTTTCGTACCGATATTCCGTAAAGCGGCCGCCGTCTCGCGGCAGATACCCGGGGTGGATCTCTCCTTCATCGTATTTACTATGAACGGGATTACTTTGTCGTCGCCGCGCCTGCCTAATATCTCGATTATACGGGGGATAAGGAGCATGTTATCAGATGTGCCGATAAACTCCCCTAAAAATTTGATCGCTTCTTCGCCAGCCTCCACCGACAGAGCATCGACTAATTTGACGAAGACGTCAGATTCATACTTCTTCTGGTTCTCAAAAAGATCTTTCAGCTTCTGTAAGGACTCTTCACTACCCATAATCTCCTCATTAACGCAGGGCAGGCAATGAAATTATGAATTCAGTACCTCTGTTCACCTGTGATGCCGCTGTTATGCTGCCACCATGCGCATCGATTATCTTTTTACTTATATATAGGCCAAGCCCGGCGCCGCCTTGCTTCGTCGTATAAAACGGTGTAAATATATCATCGAGACTACTTTTTTTGATACCACAGCCATCATCTTTTATTTTGATGTAAAGGGAATCTCTTATGTCAGTCGCGATCTCCACCGTGCCTCCCTGGGCAGCGGCGCAAATCGCGTTCTTGATTATATTGAAAAGAACCTGGCAAACTTTGTTCCTGTCTATATTTATCTTCGGCAGCTTCTTATTTAAACTATATTTTAAAGTGACACTCTTTTTGTCAAATTCATACCTCAATTTGTTTGCTACTTCTAATATTATATCGTTAATATTGTGTAATGACAAATTTATTTTTACTTTTTTTACGCTTTCATCCACTTCCAGCAGGAGCGTTTCTAACCTGCTTACCTCACTTAAGATGATCGACAGGTACTCCTTGACATCATCCGGACTTTTCTCATGATTCATCAAAAGATACTGGGCGTGCGCCTTGATAACATTGAGCGGGCTCTTCAGCTCGTGCATCAACTCCTTGTAATAATTAAGCATATCGGTAGCGCCACCCACGTCGGCATCTGTGTTGTCAGAGTGTTTCACTATATTATGCCGTCCCTTATCTTCCTGATAAACGCTTTTGTCGCGGCGCAAATATCATCGGCCATAGTGATCGCGCTGACAACGGCTACTTTTGACGCCCCGTGTCTCACTACCTCGCCAACGTTATCAAGGTCGATTCCACCCATGACAGTAAAGGGTATCTTAAGACCCTTGGATATCTCACTGATCTTGTCAGCGCCTAAACACTCCGTCACGCCCTCTTTCGTCTTCGTGAGAAATACAGGGCCGATGTTCACATAGTCCGCCCCGTCCGTCTGCGCCCTTTGCGCCTCCTCCTTATTGTGTGAAGAGACGCCGATGATGATGTCGCGCGCGATCTTAGCCGCCGCCTGAACCGGTAAGTCCCCCTGCCCGAGATGCACGCCGTCGGCGCCGATAGCGATCGCGATATCGACGTGATCGTTTATCACGAGTAGAACGTCATGCTCGCTTGTTAGCTCCCTGAACCTGACCGCCAACTCAAAAAACGCCCTCTTTGTAAGCTCCTTCTCCCTGAGCTGGATGATCCGCGCGCCGCCGGCGATGACGCCGCGAAGCACGTCGATATCCGTACGGCCGCGCGACAGCCGCGCGCACGTCACCGGGTATATATCGACCCTCGCGAATTTCTCTAACCGCTCGCGCTTTGTCATCCGCCACCGACTAATCGTATTAGCTCAATATTATCGCCATCTTGCAGCTTAAGGATATCGAATTCGCTCCGGCATACGACCTCGAGGTTCCGCTCGACGATGATACCGATAGTGCTCAACTCAAGCTTTTTGAGCATCTCACTCAAAGAGAGCGCGTCATCAAAACGCCTCTCCTTACCGTTTACTGTCACTTTCATATCTATCCCGCAATCTTTTTATTCTGAGTAGCTCGGCCACGCTCCACGCCTGCATGACACAGCCCCTGGCGGAGTGCGGGTCATCACCGTCGAATATCTCGGAGATGCCGCTGATGCCCCTCTCATGGAGCTGGTCAAAGAGCGGCTGTAAAATAAGCGATACCTCGTTTAGCTGCTTCTCGCCCGCTGAATGCACCTTGAAATACGCATCGACATACGCCCCGATCAAGTAGCTCCATACTGTCCCCTGGTGGTACGCCCTGTCCCGGTCATACTGGTTGCCGCGATAATGACCGGTATATTTGTCGTTGTACCGGCCAAGCGACCTTAGCCCGAACGGTGTGAAGAGCTCGGTTGTCACCCGTTTCAGCACAGCACGCGCCATCTCATCAGGGAGGATCGGGAACTCCAGACTCACCGCGAAAATCTGGTTCGGGCGGATACTGTCATCCTTCTGATCCACGGAAAATAAAACATCGTACAGGCACTGTTTCGCCCCGTTCCAGAATTTCTTGATGAAGGAGGCCTTTATCTTTTTCGCCAGAGCCGCGTATTCCCTGCGCTTCTTCTCATCCTTCGTCAGCTCCTGTAATATCTTTACGACATTGTACCATAATGCGTTTACCTCTACGGGTTTACCGTGCCGCTTCGTGACCACCTCATCGACGATCTTCACATCCATCCATGTGAGCTGGGTGGTCTCGTCGCCACCGTAAACGAGCCCGTCCTCATCGACCTTGATATTATAATCCGTGCCGCGCGTGTAATTCTCATAGATCTCAAGGAACCACGGGAGCAGTTTCTTATAGGTGAAATCCGCGTCGTTTGTATGTTTATAATACTGGTAGCCGGCATAGATGAACCAGAGCGAAGCGTCGATAGTATTATATTCAGGTTCTCCCTCATAGTCAGAGAACCGGTTCGGTAAAAGCCCCTTTTGCATAGCGCCCGCGAACCGCGCCAGCACTTTCTTCGCGTCATCATAGCGCTTCGTCTCAAGGAGCAGGCCGGGCAGCGAGATCATCGCGTCGCGCCCCCACTCACCGAACCAGTGATAACCGGCAATGATCGTTTTTAAATTATCCTTACACTTCACAACGAATTTATCGGCGCAAAGTATCAGCTCCTTCTCGGTATCGTCCTTACAAGCCGCCCGCTTCAGGATATCGCCCTGCCTCCCCAGCTCCTTCATCCGAAGCGCGCCTGCATCGCAGCCCTTCATGCAGTGATCGCTCAGGATAACAGATATTGTCTTCTCGCCGCGAACCTTCACCGTGTACCTTCCGGGATTATAAAGGTCTTCGTGGTAATTCAGGCCCCTTTGCCGCTCCTTTTCATACTCCATATTCACGTACCAGACACCAAAACTTGTGAAATCCATCTCTTCGACCAGGATGTGCACCTCGGGCATCCGGTCAAACGGCTCCATGATCATCTCGTTGCCGTTAGTTCTCACAACGTCAAAGAAAGTTGGTGTCTCACGCATAAGCCAGTGGAAATCGCGGCAGACAATGAGCGGGGAGACAGTGAAAATTGCCTCCTCATCTTCAGGCGCCGTGATCTTATACGTGACGATCGTCGTGTTCTCGCCATGCACCATGAATATCTCTTTTTCGATGAACATATTGTCAATGCAGTACACCGTCTTCGGGAACGGGTACATGGTGAACCTGAGCGCGTGCCGGTAACCCTGCGGCGATATCGTATCAGGGTACTTGTTCGTGGAGAGGAAATAGAACACCGCCCCCTTGTGGACGGTCTCCTCTAATTTCGATACGAGCACAGTCCTCGCTTCTGGCGGGTTCATCGACGCCACCAAAAGCCCGTGATACCGCCTTGTATTATACCCGATCACCGTGGAGGAAGCATAGCCGCCGATACCGTTCGTTATCAGCCACTCCTTCTTTGATGAGAACTGCAAGTCGTTTAAGATATCCCTGCCGAATGAAGTCACATTAGCCCCTATAATATTTTTTCCCAGTGGCACTAAGGAGACTGAACGTCACCCTGTCACCGCGAAGCGCACCGCGACGTCACCCTTAATTTGCTTTAGGATGACGTATTTCTTTTTACTCCGTGAACTCTGTGTTGTACTCCGTGTTCTCTGTGGTTCATTCTTAGCATCTCCTTCAAATTAATATCTTCAATACTCAGCTTATCCTGTGGATCTTCATGAGGTTGGTCTGGCCGGTAGCGATGATCGGTACGCCGCATATCACGATTATCACGTCAGATTTCTTTGCGATCTTCTTTTCTATCAACACTTTCTCGACGACCTCTATCACTTTTTCAAAGTCGCGGATCAACTCTATCTTCACCGGTTTGAGGCCCCAATAGATATTCAGCTCCCGCACTACCCTCTCAGACGACGTGAAGCAGATGACCGGTGTCTTAGGGCGCACGTTCGAGATGAGCTTACCGGTGTAGCCGGACATCGTAAAAGCCGCTATCGCCTTGACATTCAGCTCATACGCCGCCGTTTTCGCCGTATGCGCGATCGTTTTCGAAAAGGAACCGGTCTTCGCACGTCTGGCTGACGCGCCGCATTCCGCGAGGATACTGCTACCCTCCACCTCGGCGATTATCTTCGCCATCATCTTCACGGCTTTGAGCGGGTGCAGGCCGGCGGCTGTCTCACCAGAGAGCATGAGAGCGTCCGAACCGTCAAATATCGCGTTCGCGACGTCCGACGCCTCCGCACGTGTCGGCCTCGGGTGCGTGATCATCGAGTCTAACATCTGCGTCGCCGTGATGACGAACTTACCCGATGCGTTCACCTTCTTGATGATGCTCTTTTGCAGAACCGGTACCTTCTCCGGGCTCATCTCGACGCCCAGGTCACCGCGCGCGATCATCACGCCATCGGATATTTTGATAATGGAATCAAGGTTCTTTATCGCCTCAGGCTTCTCGAGCTTGGCGATCACCGGTATCTCACGCTTACCCTTCGCGATAATATCCTTTACAGCTTTTATATCCGACGCCTGCCTCACGAAGGAGACCGCGACAAAATCTATATCATTTTTCAACGCAAACGCCAGATCCGCTTTATCCTTTTTCGTTACGGCGCTAATACCCGACACGATACCGGGCAGGTTGATCCCCTTGTGATCCTTGAGCACACCGCCGACAGTCACCTTGCAAATGACGTCCCTGCCCGTAACCTCCCTGACCGTCATCTGAAGCTCACCGTCATCGAGCAGGATCTTATTGCCCTTTTTCAGCACGGACGGCAGACGCGGGAAAGTGGCGCCGACCTGACGCTCATCACCGATTATGTCCCGGGTGGTGATCGTGAACGCCTGCCCCTTCACGATCTTCGCACTGCCGTTGGCGAAAACCCCTACCCGTATCTTCGGTCCCTGCAGGTCGCAGATTATTGAGATGCACCGATCGAGGTCATTGGATACTTTGCGTATGAGTGCGATGTTCTTTTTATGCTCCGCGTGGGTGGAGTGCGAGAAATTCAACCGTGCGGCGTCCATACCGCTTTTCGCCATTTTACATAACGTAGCGTAATCGTTGCATGACGGCCCTACCGTACAGACTATTTTTGTCTTTTTCATGATATTGTCATTCACCCTTTCTAATTTAAGTTATCTTGTAAAACCAAAATTGTCAAGAGTGAATAGTCACCTGAGTTACCCCAAAAAATAAACTTAAATCTTAAATAAGGTTATCATATTAATGGCTTACCTATACATTGAAGTGGAATGTAAAAAATCCCCTCTAAAAAGAGGGGAATGCGCCATATATTTCTTCTCTTGTTGAAAAAAAGGGGAAACTTCAGTGAATAGTCATATAGACTCCAGCAAAGTTTACTATTGAAATTGCGGGGAAATGGTGCTAAATATATTAATCTAAGTAAACGACCTCGCAGCAGACACAGATAAAAACAGGTGCGCCTGTTCAACGTAAAGGCTGGTACTGATGCAATCTTTTTTCCGGTTCTTCGCAAGCCGGCATACATTCGCGAACGTATTCACAATAATGGTGATCCTCATCGGCCTGAATTCGTTTCTGGGCATCCAGCGCGCGCCGTATCCGGTGGTCGATTTTGGTGAGATGTTGATAATCACGCAGTATCCCGGCGCGTCCCCTGAGGATGTGGAGCTGAACGTCACGAACAAGATCGAGGATGAGATCAAGGGAGTCCCGGGTATTAAGTATGTGGATTCATGGTCTAATGAGAACATATCGACAGTCCATATTATGATCGAGACTGACGTAAAGGATACGCAGAAGGTCAAGGACGATGTCCGGAACGCGGTAAACAATGTTACGGATCTGCCGCCCGAGGTCACGCAGCTGCCTCAGATATTAGACCTTACGACTTCCATGTTCCCGATAATCGAGGTGGGGCTCTCATCGACAAAGCTGCCATATAAGGAGCTACGCGAGCACGCACGACTCTTTGAGAAGAAGCTGAAAAACGTAAGCGGCGTCTCGAGCGTAAGCCGGTTCGGTTACCGTGACCGCGA
>JAJRZU010000093.1 GCA_024275075.1 Deltaproteobacteria bacterium
ATTGATTCTGCTTTTAAAACATATAGTTAGGTTGCTTTAGCAGCGTTATCGATTTCAAATGCCATCGAAAAAAATGTTACGCTAAATCAATAAGTTAGAACTCAAAATGTGGCATTTTAAGCGTAAACCGGACAGCAGTGATTGCTACTATAAAATCTTGATACTTTCCGATAAGGCTATTTTAGATGATTTATAGCATGTAGTTTATCGTAAGGGGTCAAACCGAAATGTAACGATAAACTATTATCTTCGTAGTAGTATAGATATCGGCGCGGACGAGTCCTTGTAAGTAGCCGGAATAATAGATAAAAAAGAAGAAGGGTGTAAAGATGAAATGTAATGGATCTTTTAATAGTAAAAAAAATCGCGATAAAATAATAAAATCGTTGGTTATAATATTTTTTATCGTTGCGACGCCATTTACCGGTCGCGCAGAGGTGATCACTCTGACTGACGGCACCAAGATCGATGATAAGATCGTATCTATGGAGGATGGGAAGGTCAGGCTCCTGAACAGTGGCGTGATCGACAGGAGCGAGGTCAGCGGGATAGTCATGCAGACGAAGGAGGAGACTGCTCTTAAGCAGCAGGATGCCGATGATGATGAGATAAAGGCGATAATCGCGCGGGCGAATGAGTTCGGTAAGAAGTACCCCGACCAGAACGGGCTGATGTTGTTAGATGCCGGATATTATGAGTATAAGGAGGACGGTAGCCGCGTTTACAGGTACCATTACCGGTTTAAGGTGCTCAAAGAGGTCGCGAAGCACGCGGCGAACGTGACTTCATATTTAAACGAGGGGCGGGAGCGGATAAACATCTTGCTGGCGCGCACGATCTCACCCGACGGCAAGGTATATAACCTGGATCCTACGAGCATAAATATTTCAAAGCCGGCTGGCGGCGCACGTTCCTTTTCGCGCTACGAGACATACTCTTTTATGCTACCGAACGTCGAAGTAGGTTCAATCATTGAGTATATCATGGAGTTAGACGGATATAATCCTTTTGAGAAGCGATTCTTTTTCCCACAGTTCGGCTTTCAGGACGATAAGCCGGTTCTGCTCTCAAGATTAACAGTGGTCATACCCGAGGATGAAAAATTATATTATGTTTTCAATAACTTTGACAGCGAGCATGAAAAGCCGAAGGTCACTAAGAGTGACGGTAAGAAGAGTTATGTGTGGGAATACAAGGATGTCGAGCCGCTTGTAAGGGAGCCATACATGCCCTCTTATAAGGATACCGTGCCGTATATCAGCTGCTCGATCTTTGACGATTGGGGCATATTTTATGATTGGGCAGAGAGCTTTTTGGTGAAGAAGATGGTTGTGACGGATGATGTGAGTAAGAAGGTGGAGGAGTTGACAAAGGGGTCTAATACCGTCGATGAGCGGATTGCGAAGCTCTACCATTACGTTCAGCGCGACATCCGGTATATCTCCATCAAGTCCAGCATCGGTTCTGGTTATTCCGGTCACGCGGCACAGGAGACCTTGCATAACGAATACGGGGACTGTATAGACAAGGCTGTCCTTTTCACAACGATGCTCAAGGCGCTTGGTATTAAATCATACCCGATATTTCTTAAGACGAACGATTCTAACGACACAGAACGCAGACTGCCCGGGTTCGATTCTAACCACGCGATAACAAAGGTTGTTTTAGAAGACAGGACAATGTTTTTAGACACAACGTCCGAGAATTTCCGCTACCCGTATTTCCAGGCGGTCGATCACGGTATCTGGGTGCTTAACCCGCTTCAGAGGAAGTTTGAATTTATCCCGATTCCGCCGCCCAAGGATAATGCCACGATCTCGATAAGTACCGCTTCAATAAAGGAAAACGGAGATTTTGAAGTTGACGGAAAGGCCTCGTACACAGGCTTTAGCGAATCAAGGAGGCGGTATTACATCAATCATGTCAAGAGATCAGATATGATAAGAGGGATAAAAAACCGGCTGAACAGTCTCTCCCCGGGTTCTCGTTTAAAATATTACGCGGTAATAAATGGTGAAGATTTTTCAAAGCCTCTTAATGTGGATACAGGGTATATCTTAAAGAATTATGGTATTGTCGCCGGTGACCTTGTTATCTTGTCGGTACCTGATGTCCAGCGGTCTTTTTCCGAAGTCGCCCTATCTAAGAGGAAGTATCCATTGGAGTTTATGTCAAGCATGCAGGATACAAACGAGTTTACGATAGATCTTGGCGGGGAATATGCTGTGAAGTATCTGCCAGAGCCGCTCCATTTTGACAATGAATATTTCTCCTATGATATGGAGTATAAGGAGGAGGCCGGCAAGATCATCTTCATTGAAAACTACCAACGGAAGAAGCGGGTAGTACCGGTTTCATATTATGAAGAGTATCGCAAAGCGCATAAAGAGATCGAGCGTCGCTTAAGAGACAAGATGTTCCTGGTAAGGCTAAAGTAACCTGAAGAGCGTGTGGCGGCGATACAGGGCTGCCCGTCTTTTTGAATAGCGACGCCTGCGTGAGAGCGAGAACGTTGATTCTGGGGCGAATGGCGAGGCGGGATTTTGCCGCTCAAAACGTTATTTTGTGGGAGTCCTACGCCGGACATTATAAGCAGAAATCCGCTATTTCATATTTGCTAACCGCCACTCTTCCCATTTTGCGGCGTCATCACCAAAATCCTCACCGGTTATTATTATGAAATATTTTTGTCCCGCGATGTAACGGTCAAGCGTTTTTACCTGAAATCTGTCATCTTTGCACCACGTCGTCATCCCCGAATGTTTCTATCGGGGATCCATGGTCAAAGAAATTACTTTCAGTCCTGGATTCCCGATTACTACCTCGGGAATGACACTTAAGGCATTTTCCTTAAAAAACCATATACGACATCACCACAGGATATTGTAAGTCGGGCTTTCAGCCGACTCCCCGAACCTACCGCCTTCCATGCGGTAGTGGTTCAGTTTTTCATCACTCAGATATTCCAGAAGTGTTTCTATGACAGCCGGGTCACCTATCATGCCTAATGCGATAATGGCAGAGTCACGCAAAGACAAGTCTCCTTCGTCTAATACATTGACAATTTCATCGACGGCATCTTCACTGCCGATCTGCCCAAGGGAGATAATAGCAACCCTTATAAGCTTTTTGTTATCAGCTTTCATTGTGTCGATTAATGGTTCAGTTGCTTGTTCATCCCCGATTTTTCCTAATGCTTCGGCGACTAATCGTTGAACAACCGGGTCACGATCATCTAATGTGTCGATAAGCGCTTCAAGGGCATTCGTGCCGCCGATATCACCAAGAACGCTTGCGGCCTTCCCTCTTTCATAGGGGCAGGGGTACTCATTTTTCATGTACGCGATAACCGCGTCGACGGCGGATTCACCGATTTCTATTAACTTTTTTCAGTTTTTGGCTTCTATCTGTGAGTTTACCTGTTCGTCAGATGCTTTTGCGGTGAAACAAAAAAGAGATAAATAGTAGGATTGTTAGTGTAAATAAACAGAGTCTTTTCATAGCGCTACCCTCCTTTTTTGATAAATAATTGTACATTGGTATACATTTTAGTTGCGCGCATTGTTTCACGTGAAACATTTACGAATACCCCAATTATAACAAGTAGATATTAATGCGTCATGATGCTCCCGTCATTTGATCGGCAGTAGAATAGAGAATAACGTACCGATACTTTCCTCGGACGTGACCTCGATAAAGCCGCCATGTGCTGATATTATCTTATGAACTATAGCCAGCCCTAAGCCAAGGCCGGATCTTTTTGTTGTAAAGAATGGGTTGAACACTTTTTCCGCGTTTTCCTTTGAAATCCCCTGTCCATTATCTTCAATTGTCAGAAGGAGGTGGGTGTCTGCTTCTGGCGCGGGGATTACGGTATCACTTTGCACCTTTTTGGTGGCGATGCTTATTGTGCCGTTTGATTTCATTGCCTGAATGGCGTTCAGGACAAGGTTCAGGACGACTTGTTTTAAAAGCTCTCCATCAGCAAATACTTTCCCGATATTCTCGCCTAACTCTACATTGATAGTGATATTTTTATGCTGCGTTGCATAAGCAGTGAATATCAGCGCATTATCAATGATTTGGTTGATGTCCACCCATTTTTTATCAGGCTTTACGTTCTTTGTAAAGAGAAGCAGGTTCGAGGTGATATTTGTCAGGCTCTTCACGCCGGCGATAATGTTTTCAGCAAGCTCCTCCTTTTCAGGTTCGCCTTTAACATCTCTTCTTAGCAGTGATGCGAATAGCTCTATGGCGCCCAGGGGGTTTCTTATTTCGTGAGAGATCGATGCGGCCATCTCCCCCATCGCTTCTAACCGGTTCTTTCTTTGGATCTGCTCCTCGAGCCGTTTAATATTTGTTATATCCTCGATAGCAATTACATTACCGTTTTTCGTCATTTTTGCATCGTTTAAAGAGGATATGTAAATATTGATTATCTTTTCCTCGCCGGTCTTGTTCAAGTACCTGACTGTATCCATGTATGCTTTGTTCTTCGCGTTTTGCATTTTTATCTGCGGGAGGATTTCATTTATATGCGTATCTCTGACATCATTGAAAGAAATGGATGTTATCAGCTCTGCGGCTTTATTGAAATCTTTTATGTGACCTTTGTTGTTCACTACTATTACGCCATTTGGTGCATTGTCCAGAACGTTTTGCAGATATTGCTGAAGCTCTTCTTTTTCAGTTAGATTTTTTTTCAATTTTTTGTTTGTCTCGTCAAGCTCAATATTCAGATCCTTCACCTGAAGCTTGAGCTTCTCATAAGACTGCTGCAACTCCGCGGTTGCCGCATTAAAGGTATTAAAAGCTTCTTGAAGCAGTTTTACCTGGTCAAGGTCTCTCATATTTAAAGCAGGAGGGGTCTCTTTCATAGCGTACTTTGCCTGTACTTCCTGGTGAACTCAATACGATCGATCTCCTCCTTTGCGGATTTCACGTAAAAACCTCTGTCTGAATTATTAAGGAGTTTATTGTAATATAGTAACGCGGCTCCATAATCCTTTTCGTTCTGGTAACTCTTTGCCAGATAAAAGAGATGCTGACTATCATCGATCGAGAGTTCCTTATCCTTAAAGTACTCTTCGTAATACTTTATTGTTCTTGGATAATCTTTTGATATAAAAGAAAGCCCCGCCATACTTATAATTATTCTTTGCCATATCTCTTTGTTTTGTTTGTCTTTTTTGCGTTTTCCGATTATTTCAGACAGTTTCTTATACGTACCAAGCGCTCTTTTCTCATCCCCGAGCTTGCTGTAAGAATCAGCTATATCAAGATAAATCTCTATCTTTTTAGCGTTGCTATTTTTATTTACATCCTTTTTGATGTATGTTGATAGTAAGGGTTGCGCGTCCTCATACTTACCCAAATAATAAACCGATTTTGCTTTAAAATATTCCACCTCATTAATATATTGGCTCTTTTTGTAGCTTAGCAAGAAGTCCGAGGATATCGTGTCAGCAACTTTGTAATTCAATGACCAGTATGCCGTAAGTACTGAATAATACATAACTTCTTCTGTATTGTACGCTTTGTCTTCTTCTCTTAAGTGAGCAAATACATCATAAGCGATAGCGTATAATTTCAGGTCGACAAGGTTAACGCCGACATAAAAAAGCGCTTCATTCATGCCCTTTTCATTAGCCGCCTTAATATCATCCTTATATTTTTGGTACAGTTTGACGATATTCAGGCTCTCGTTTTTTGCATGATACTGTTTTACGAGTTTATTAAAGTATTTGATGAAGTTCTGGAAGCTTTTCTCATAGTATTTACCGGCGGGATAATCATCATGCACTTTTTTATATATCCTGACAGCTCGCAGGATGTTGTCCTGTTTTACGGCGATATTGGCAAGCTCAAACCGCGCTTTCTGGCCATATTCATTCTTCTGGTTCGTTTTATAGACCTGAGTGTAAACGTTTTTCAGGTCAAGGACAAAGTCGACATCCGAGCTTTTCATCACAATGCTGTATTTTTTCTCATC
>JAJRZU010000094.1 GCA_024275075.1 Deltaproteobacteria bacterium
AAAACAATGAGTTAGAAACGACAATCTTAACGCCATCGTCAAAAGGAAACTTATGCCTAAAGACATTCCGGTAAGCAACGGATCTTTACTTATTAATTTTGATTCGGATTATCAGATCCGAGATGTGTATTTCCCCCATATAGGTCAGGAAAATCATTCACGCGGCAAGCCCTTTCGGTTTGGGGTGTGGGTGGGGGGGGATGGACGATTTTCCTGGGTGGGTCCGGGATGGGAAAAGGATTTAAGGTATCTTGATAACAGTCTTGTGACCGATGTTTTTTTAAAAAATGAAACGTTGGGTTTGGAGCTTCGTTGTCATGACACGGTTGATTTAGATTTAAATGTATATATTAAAAAAATAGAGGTGTTAAATCTGGAGGATAAGGCGCGGCAGGTAAGGCTCTTTTTCAGTCATGACTTTGACCTGTATGGTAATGATATCGGGGGCACCGCTTATTTTGATCCACGTAGCAAATCTATTGTTCATTATAAAATCAACCGGTATTTTCTTATCAGTTGCTGCGTGAATGAAAAATGGGGCGTGGAACACTATTCTTGCGGAAGCAAAGGAAATTTGGGAAGTCTGGCTACAGAAAATGGCGCTGAAGACGGGGAACTTGATGAAAACCCGGCCTCTTGGGGCTCGCCCCATTCGACAATCGGAATATGGTTGGATCTCCCCGCCAGGGGAAAGGAAACAGCTTATTATTGGATGGCCGCAGGCAGAAAACACGATGAAGTAGCCAAACTCAATTTAAAAGTGCATGAAAAAACGCCGCATGAACTGATCGATCGGTCGGCGAAATATTGGGAAACATGGCTGCTTAAAGATCCTATACCGCTTTCAGGTCTGCCGAAAACGGAAATAGACGTTTTTAACCGGAGCCTGCTTATACTGAGAACACAAATTGATAACCGTGGCGCGATTATTGCCGCGAACGATTCTGATATTGTTCGTTTTGGAAAGGATACTTATTCTTACATGTGGGGGCGGGACGGCGCTTTTGTTAGTGTAGCTTTGGCAAAAGCGGGCTACTCTCATGTATGCATGAAATATTTTGACTTTTGTTCCCGTGTTTTATCAGAAGAAGGATATCTATTCCAACACTATAACCCCGATGGTTCTCTGGCCAGCAATTGGCACCCCTGGTTAGTCGATGGCAAGGAGGTTCTCCCTATTCAGGAAGACTCGACAGCTTTGATACCCTGGGCGATTTGGATACACTATCAGAGCTTGAAAGACATCGAGTTTATCAAGCCTTTATACGATACGCTCATAAAGAAAGCAGCCAACTTCTTGCTAAGTCACAGGGATCCTGAAACGCGGCTGCCTTTACCTTCCTATGACCTTTGGGAAGAGCGCTATGCCGTGCACGCTCATACTGTAGCATCTGTGGTCGCTGGATTAAGAGCAGCGGCAAACTTTGCGGAACTCTTTCAGGATATGTCTCTGGCAGAGAAATATGACACAGCAGCCAATGAGATCACTGCCGGTATTAAAAAATATCTTTATCATACCGGTTTGAAAAGATACGCGCGATCCGGTACCAGGACAGATGATGGTTATAAGCTCGATGAAGTGATTGATATCAGCCTCTTAAGCCTGGCAACACTCGGGGCGTTGGATCCCAAAGATCCACGCATGGTTGAAACAGCCCGGGCCGTACGCGAGCAATTATGGCTTAAAACTCCGATCGGAGGTTGTGCGCGATATCAGGACGATCTTTATCAGCGGACTGAGGATAGCCCAAAGGATATCCCCGGCAATCCATGGTTTATATCGACGCTTTGGTTAGGGGAGTATTTTATCGATTGCGCCAAAAACATCGAAGAACTTCAAGCAGCCCTCCCCTATCTTGAGTGGTGCGGGAATAATGCTCTGCCATCTGGCGTGCTTGCCGAGCAGGTGCATCCTGTAAACGGTTCCCCGCTTAGTGTTTCGCCGCTCACCTGGAGTCATTCTGCTTTTGTCTGGACTGTTCTGCGATATTCTGAAAAGTACAACTCATTAAAATACTAAACTTAAAACTTTACCGTCCAATATGCATTCAGATTGCACATCGCATACGGTGTCTTGAAAAACAAAAAGATGTTCGACGTAAATTACGGGAAAATTATCGCATAAAATACTTGACAGTCAAGACATTATCTACCTGGCTGTGTTCGGTGGTGATGGTGCTGTCTTCGGGGGTGACAATTAGCTTTGGAAGCTGTACGATATTGCTGCCGGGCGCTAACCTTTCGATGTGCAGCGATATCGCGCATCCACCCCTACTCCACCCCATATTCCTTTAGCTTGTACAAGAGGGCTTTGTGGCTGATCTCAAGGAGTCTGGCGGCGGCGGTCTTGTTGCCTTTCGTCTCCTTCAGAGCCCTTTTTATCAGCTCCTTTTCGAACATCTTTGACGCCGCTTTTATCGAGAGGCTGCTGCCGCCAAGGAGGCTGTCAACGGTGAGCTCCTCCTCGATGAACTCCTTCGGTAGGTCTGACATAGTGATGACGTCGTTTTCGGTCATTATCATCGCGCTCTCTAAGACGTTTTTCAGCTCGCGCACGTTACCGTGCCACGGGTATGCGAGGAATTTCTTCATCACCGGTTTGTCGAGTTTTTTGATCTTCTTGTTCATGGTCAGGTTACAGATATCAAGGTAGAAGTCGATGAGTAGCGGTATATCCTCGGGGCGCTCTCGAAGCGGCGGAAGTTTGATGCAAAAGACGTTGAGCCGGTAATAGAGGTCCTCGCGAAAGCTTTTGTTCTTTACGGCGCTGCCGAGATCCTTCAGCGTCGCGGCGATGACCCGCACATCGACGTTGAGCGGTTTTGTACCACCGACTTTTCGTATCTCGCCGTCCTGAAGCACCCGCAGAAGCTTCACCTGGACGGGTGTCGGCAGCTCACCGATCTCGTCGAGGAATATCGTACCGCCGACCGCGACTTCAAAGAGCCCTTTTTTCTCTATCATCGCATCGGTGAACGCGCCCTTCACGTGCCCGAAAAGCTCGCTCTCTATGAGGCTTTCTGGTATCGCGCCGCAGTTAAGCGCGACAAACGGCGCTTTCTGCCGGTCAGACGCCTCGTGGATCGCCTTCGCGACAAGCTCCTTACCGGTACCGGACTCGCCCATGATAAGGACTGTGGACTTATAGCCGGCGACCTTTTTGATGCTGTAGAAAACCCGCTGCATCTTCTCACCCTTACCGATGATGTTCTCGAAGATGTACTGTTCCCTAATGCTCGCCTTCAACAGGACATTCTCCCGCTTCAGGCGCTCCCGCTCCTGTGCTTTTTTCAGCGTCAGGATGATCTCGTCCTTCTTGAACGGTTTCGATATGTAATCGTATGCGCCGAGCTTCATCGCATCCACAGCGGTCTCGATGGTGCCGTAGGCTGACATCATGATGATGGTGGGTAGCTCGTCAGCCATCTTCTTCTTCGCCTCCTTCAAGAAGGTGAGCCCGTCCATGTTCGGCATCTTTATGTCGCAAAAGACAGCGGAGTAATCGTGCTTGTCAATAAGCCCGAGCCCGAACGCGCCGTCCGGGGCGGTATACACCTTGTACCCCCTTTTCTCGAGCATCACAGTGAGGACGTGCCGCATACCCTCTTCATCATCGATCACCAAAATATTTTCTTCTGTCATATCAATCCTTTACCCGTAAGTCTTTTGCCTGCAAATCTTTTGCCTGCAAATATATGTTGAACGCGGCGCCTTTGCCCTCCACGCTGTCAACGGTGATTGTACCACCGAAAGACTCGATTATCCTTAGCGAAATCGCGAGCCCGAGACCGGTGCCCTTACCCGGCTCCTTTGTGGTATAGAACGGGTCGAATATCTTGTCAAGCTCCTCGCGGGGGATACCACAACCGGTGTCGCGTATCGTGAAGAGCGCCATCTCATCGCCATCTTTGAGGGTATTAGAGGGGAAGAGCCCCGCCTTGTATTTCACGGATGTCGTCGATAAAATTATCTCACCATCACATTTATCGAAGGCGTCGGCGGCGTTTATCACCAGATTTGTCACCACCTGCTGGAACTGCCTCTTGTCAAGCCGCGTCACCGGTACATCCGCCCCCAAATCGATCCTGCACTTGATGTTCGCGAAGAGCTTCCGGTGCAAAAGCGCGCAGCATGTATCATTTATCACTTCGTTTATGTTGACGTCCTGAATAACGGAGCTGTGGTCCCGCGAGAAGTCCAGAAGCTCGCGCACGATGCTGTCTATCCGCTCACACTCCTTGCGTATCCTCTTGATATAATTGTCAAGATCAGCGCCGTCATCCTCGCTTAGGATGTCTAAATATCCGAACACGGAACCGAGCGGGTTCCCGACCTCATGCGCGATACCCGCGGCGAGGCGACCGACAGAGGCGAGCTTCTCAGAACGCACGACCTCATACTTCGCCTGCTTCAACTCCAGGTTCACCTTCTCTAAGGAATCGACATGCTCTTGCAGCGTCTCCTTGCTTTGCAACAGATTCTTCGTCATCTTGTTAAACGACTGGGAGAGGCTGTCAACCTCCTTCGACGGGAACGGCTCGACCTTGAAGTCAAGGTTACCGTCCGCGATCTTCTCCGTCGCCCGCACAAGCTTTGTGATAGGTTTGACGATGACGCGCGAGAGGAGGTAACTACCGAAAATAATGAACAATACGGCGTCAAGTACTATCGAGAGCATAATAATCGACTGTGTCCGCGCGGCGTAGTACCTCTCTTGTGTCATCGAGAACTGCGCGATTATGCCGCCCGTCGGCCTTCCATTCTCAGTTATCGGGTAGTATATATACAGTTCATTCGGGCGCTCTCGTATAAATTTCTTGTCGAGCTCTTTGAAAACCGTCATAGGTGTGTTTAGTTTTATGAGCTCAAAGAACTTCGCATCATCGACTTTCAGGCTCTTTGAACCGGTATCTGAATTATAGAATATCTTACCGTCGCTGTCAGCGATTATTACAGAAGCTGATATCAGGTTAGTGAAAAATCTCTTTGCGAGCTGACCAAGTTCCTTGCTCTTCATCTTGTCAGTTTTCAGGTCTTTATTGTAATTAATTATCGGCGCCGCCATGTTCGCGAGCGCATGCGTCAGTTCCAGAGAGCCTTCAGCTTTTTTCAGGAATATATCCCGCTTTGATATGAGCGTAACCAGCACGCTGACGAAGATGATCATCGCAAGCATCAGGATAGTCATGTTAAGTATGATCTCTAATCTTAAACTAAGTTTAAACTTTTTCATAATAACCTTAACGTATTATTATCATTAATTATTTATCTTAACAAATAAACAGTTAAAAATCAAGGATTATAAATGCCACCTAAATGGTTTTAAGGGGGGATGTTTTGATGAGCAGCCCAAATTATCAAAAACTTGCTGACACAAAATACTTGACGTTACCAAATGATTATAAATGATGTTGTGATTTATCGGGCTATTCAACCGGCGCGCCGCCCTGTTAACGTCAAGAGCTTTGTGTCAAATTAATACAGAATAAGCGATACTAACTTAGAGCTGCTCCCAGAAAACCATTTTGATGGCGCCCTGTTTTTTCTTTACATATAATAATCGGTTAAGTATAATGATAAACATGAAGCGTAATGTATATACCATAGTTGCTGTCGTGCTGGTACTTTTGCTGATCGCCGGTTGTGCTCCCCGCGTGAATGGTGTCAAAAAAGACTTGTCTTATGATGATATCTTGAAGAAGAACACAGTATCGGGTAAGGATTACAGTCAGTTTGAGACGAAGCTGATAGCGGGCGCCACGTATAAGGACATGGATTTTATTACCGCTCAGATCAATAAAAAGGGGCAGGATCTCTATTACGACAGCCGGAAGATGAATCAGCTCATCTCCGAGGCACAGCGCGACGATGTGTTTTACGTCAGCTTCTTCGTTGCGGTATACACGCCCGATGACCGGTACGCGGACTTCTCCCCGAAGAAGGGGCTGTGGAAGTTCTACCTGAAGAAGGGGCATTATGAACTGATCCAGGCACAAAAAGTACAAAGGGTGGCGCGGTCATATCTCGCTGAATATGAGATGCTCTACCCTTATATCTCAACATGGATGCAGGGTTACGAAGTATTCTTTTCCAGGAGCGAGCTGTATAACGTGCTTGGTTCCCGCGACCTTTTCCGCCCATTCTCGCTGCTCATCACCGGTCAATTCGGTAAGCTCGAGCTTACGTTTGAATAGCGGATCCCTGATATTACAGCATTAACGCAGCTACGCTCAGATCACCTTAAGCTGTACCTCGTTTACCGTTTATTGTTGCAAAGTGTAGCAATATGTAGTATAATTGTAACAGATCGCGCGGCAAGGAGGGATGTAAAATGACTACTGCGGTGAGAGTTTCTGATAAGCTTCTTAGGGAAGCCAGGTTACGCGGCAAGCTCGACAATAGGTCAATAAAAGGGCAGATCGAGCATTGGGCAATGATTGGTAAGTGTGCCGAGGAGAACCCTGACCTGCCTTACAATCTGATAAAGGATATCCTGCTTGGAGTCGCTGAGCTTGATGAAGGCGCTTCGTCAGAATACATTTTCGGTTAAACAATGAAAATCATTCAATCGCACTCATTCTAGAGAACCGTCAGGAGGTTCAATAAGCGGGAGAAGAAGACGCTTGACGGGCAGATCCGGAGAATCACCGATAATATCGATATCGGTGAGAAGAAGAAGGGTGACCTCAAAGAGGTCTATGTGCATAAGTTCAAGATAAAAACCGACGAGTACCTGTTGTCATACCGGTTCACCGGCGATGCCCTTGAATTGATCATGCTCGGCCTGCATGAAAATTATTACAAAGACCTCAAAAAGTATTTAAAAAGAAGTTCGGGATGCAAGAAGAAATGGAGGCGGTGAACGGATTCGAACCGATGGATCGAGGTTTTGCAGACCTCTGCCTTAGCCAACTTGGCTACACCGCCTCATGGTGCCAATGTTAAATTCAAACAAAAAATATGTCAAGTTATTTTAGGTGTTCTAAGCAAAAAAGTGTAGAATAAGTAACATGAGCCCGCGGATATCGTGCGTAAAAGCTGAATATCTAAGGGATATATGATAATGTGTGATAATCTGCATAGTATTTTAAAGAATGATTGATTTTTTTATCGGATTTTGGTAGTATTCAATAGTTGATTACTCGCTGGGCTTAAAATGAAAAATAATGTATAAATATCCACTAATTAAAACATATTGCAAAGGTCTTTGCGGTAAAGTCGTAAAACTTACGCTTGTTGCGCTTCTCTTAGCCTCACTGCCTTACCTGGCTGGGGTGGTTTCTGCCCAGAGCATCCCATCAAGCGGCAGTTCCACGATGCTAAGGTCTGACGACTCGCGGCACAAAGTGATCAAAGAGGCGTGTTCGGTGTGTCACAAGGAAGAGGAGTTTGACTTCCTGATAATGATCTACTCGACAAGGAGCAAGAACAAGAAGGCGCGTGAGGAGGAGGAGAGTTCTCCATCTTATGAAGCGATGAAGAGTATGGAATTCGCCCCGACGGCGGTGGGAGCTGAGAACTTTCACAAGCAGATGAACTGTTTCTTCTGCCATTTCAAGGATAAGAACGGCAACCCTGTACAGGACAAATTCATCACCGTTGATGGCAGGTTAAGTTCCCTTTGCACGATATGCCATGTATCTTACGAGGATCTGCATTTTATATCTGAGACTCTGCTTGATAAAAACGAATTAATGATACTACTGAATAGTTATGGGCTGAAGCTGGATGAGACCGGTTCTATAAACTGTATCACATGCCATACCATACATTCTGATGAAGCTTTCGGCTTTTCTGTCAAGGATAAGTTCAAGCAATTTATACGGAATTCGATATATTTCAATCCGCATGGCCTAAAAATATCATGCATCGCCTGCCATGAGAAGAGACCTGAGCCTAAGAAGCAGGTAACGTATATTGATAATGATTATGAGAAGATATGCCGGAAATGTCATGAGAATGATATAGACGGGCATCACGTGACGAAAGTGAAATCAACGATAAATACATATCTTATGGATTTCTTGAATTTTCCTTTGTTGAATGAGGAGATATTCTGTTCCACCTGCCATGATGAGGTGTGTTATGATGAGATAAATCCAAGGAACAAGGATTTCCTGTTTAACGGTCCTTATAGGAGCAAGGCAGAGTTTTGCGATAAGTGTCACAAGAAAGAGGTAAGCACCAGGGAGAACGCGCACAGCCAGATCGACGCTAAAGGTAATATTATAAAGAAAAAATGCGCGATTTGTCATACAAAACTCCAGCAAGAGGGAGACAAGGAGATATATCTGGTAGCACCGATAAAGGAGCTTTGCTCAAGGTGCCATGTTGTGTTTAATCACCCTGACCTGAACCACTTAATACCTATAGATGGTGAGAAACTGGATATACTAAGGCAGTATGAAGATGAATTCAAGATCGAGTTCCCATTATCCGATAGTGATGAGATAACATGTACCACGTGCCATAACCCGCATGATAAAGGCGTATTAAAAGGAGTCAAGGCTGTCGGCGCCGGTGAGTACCTCTTGCTAAGGGGCGTTAGTTTCGAAGAAGCATGTACGCCATGTCACGGGAAAATATACTAACAAGCGCGTCGCTTGATCCAATATAGGCCTCCGTTGTCGGCCTGACAAGCGCTTGATCTGATATAGCGAGCAACAAAAAATTCATCGGGGGCATAATGCCCGCTAATATTGCTATAGAGCGTAGGATGGGTTACTGCGTAGCATAATCCATCAAATAAACTAATAAAATTCATCATAGGAGATACGTTATGTTAGAAATATTTATGAAAGGCGGTTTTGTCATGTACCCGCTTCTTTTGCTATCCATTATCGCTTTCGGGGTGGCGATAGAGCGGATGTATACGTTGTCGAAAGTAAAGATGGATACAAAGGAGTTTATCGAGAAGGTGTTTCTCGCGCTCTCAAATAACCTGATCACCGAGGCTCTGCAGACCTGCGAGACATATTCGGGCGCTGTCGCCAGGATGCTGAAGGCGGGGCTGCAGAAGTACCAGAAAGGCAGGGAAGAGGTAGAGAAAGCGATTACAAGTTCAGGTTCGTTAGAGGTAGCGAAGATGGAGCGGGGGCTCTCCCTTTTACAAAGTGTCGCGGGCATCTCTCCTTTGATCGGCTTCTTGGGAACGGTTGTCGGTATGATCAAGTCATTTGAGGCGATGGGACGTACGGGGAACGCATCTGAGGTCGCTATTGGTATTTACGAGGCGCTGATAACTACCGCCGCGGGCTTGATCGTCGCTATACCCGCCGCCTTCATAAAGAACTACTTTACAAACAGGATAAACAACTTTGTCTATGACATGGAGGAGAGCTCGTTGAATTTCCTTAACGCTTTAGAGGAGTTAGAAGAGAAATTGGCGCAAAGGAGCACTCAGGCTGATTCTATAGGAGGAGAGTACCTTGAGATTTAGAAGACGCGGCGTCGTAGCAGAGGATGATATACCTACATCATCAATGGGTGACCTGGCGTTCCTGCTTATCATATTCTTCATGCTGACAACGGTTTTTGCAAAGGACAGGGGCATAAAGATGGAGCTGCCGGAATCGGTCACTCAAGAGGAGCTGACAGTAAAAGCGATTCTCATTTCTGTCCAGCAAGATGGCAAGGTATTCATTGACGGAACTGAAAGATCGGTCAGTGAGATCAAAGATTATGTTTTAGAGGAGAAAGCCAGGAACCCTGAAAAGTTTGTGATGATAAAGAGTGACAAGAATGCCAAGTACGGCATTATTATGGATGTGATGGATGAACTTATGCAGGCGGGTATAAAGGATATCGCTTTGCCGACCGACCCGGAAGAGAAGAAGTAATAGATAAATGGATTACAATGAAATAAAATTGTCTCAGGTGAGAAAAAGAAAGGTGATGCTATTATCAATAGTAGCCGCCGTTTTTTTTCACCTGGCGCTCTTCTTTACTTTTAGAATACAGTTTGTGCTTTATGAGGAAGTCAAAGTACCCAAAATAATGCGGGTAAGAAGAGTCAGGATACCACCCGGATCGGCGCCGGGCCCGCGCAGCAGATCCGCGGCGAGGAAAAGAGCGAAGCCGAAAAAAATGCAAAAGATGATAAAGAAACCTGTCAAAAAGAAAATAGTCAAAAAGAAACGTATAAATAAATCTAAAATAAAGATTAAGAGTAAGGAGAAGATTCAAGAGGAGATCACCGCCAAAGAAATGGAGATAGCGCTTGACCAGGAGGTCGCCGAGATGGACGTCTTGTCATTGATCAATGGGGATGAATTAATTCCCGGTGGCGGTAACGAGGGTACGAACGATGGCCTTATCGGGTTGACCTATGAAGGTGATATGGTCTATGAATACGAGGACGATGAAGAGACGAAGGTAGCGACAAAATTTACGGACGATTACTTAGGGACGATGGCGACACCTATTGTGACGAGCAAGCCGAGTACCTCGATCGAGAAGAATTTTACTGATATCCCGTACCCAGAGGCTATAAAAATAAGGAAAAGTAATCTGCGTTCTGGTGTCTCCAGGGTCTACTTAAGGCTGTTGATAAACGAGGATGGTGAAATAGAGCGGGTGTTCATCAGGAGCCCTAAGACTGAGGCGGACAAGAAGAAGTATAAAATATTCCTGGATGCTGTGATAGATACCGTTTCTACATGGGATTATGATCGTCAGAAGGCTATAGTGTTTGTAGATGTAAGATTTACTATTGAATAATTATTCTGGTAGTGGTATACTCTCGCGATATGATAAACAACATATTTTCAAAGCATGCAGTTCTTGCCGCCATTTTGGTTGCCGGTTTGCTTTGCGCGTTTGCGGCGCCTTCTTATAGTAAGGACGTGGATGACTGCATCCTGTGTCACAGGCATGAGGGATTAAGGGTAACCGGCGCTGACGGCAATGTGAGAAGCTTTTATGTAGATTATGAGCATTACAAAGGCTCCATTCACGGCAGCGCCAATTGCAGAAGGTGTCATACGAGCGTTACTGAGGTGCCCCACAAAAAACGCTACAAGAAAGTGAATTGCGGTGTCGTTTGTCACCTAAAAAGCATTGCCCTGAAAAGGAGCTTCTCGCACTCAAAAATATACGATACTTTCATGACGAGCTCTCATGGCGCTACAAATGAAGATGCGCCGGGCTGCCTGAACTGCCACCCACAGAATCTTGATAAGCGTGGTGCGAAGAAGAGCCGGCTTGAGATATTGGTTGAATGTTCCAAGTGCCACATCGATGACAAAACGATGAGTAAATACGATATCTTCCCTGGTATCGTTCAAAGTTACGAAAATTCCCTTCACTCAAAGGTATTCTTCTTAGAGAATTCAAGCGGCGCTATTTGCACGGATTGTCATTCGACGCATAACATATTGACTAAGGATGAGAAGACCTCACCGATGAATGAAAGGAACTTGTACAAAACATGCGCGGGCAAGGAGGCGGCGGTAGCAGGGTGTCACATGGCGACCAACCCTGATTTTGTTTATTCATTTAATCACGAGCGGGTCAAAGAGGCTGGTGTCGCTACAGCTTTTAAAGTTGAGAGTACCATCAACTTTGTTATCATCGCGCTGTTTTATTTCCTTAGTATAGTAAATATAATCAGGATCATAAGAGAATAAGGGGATTTCTTTTTGCAAAAGTCAGAAGAAGGTTTATTTGTTTACTGGTCGGTCAACCAAAGGCTTACGCACATAGTGCTCTTTTCGGCTGTAATTATCTCTGTCATCACCGGGATTCCCATGAAATACTACCGGCTTGATTTTGGTATGCGATTCTTTCAACTGTTTGACAGCTATATCGCGGTCAGGATGATACATAACGCTGCCGGGTTCCTTATTCTCACGGCATTGCTCTATCACATCGGTTCTATCATATATGTCTGGATGAGGACGGAGCAGTTCCGCAAAGTTATATATATGAAATTCACAAAGAATGATATCAAGGACTTCGCAAATTATATACTGTTTTTATTCTTTCTTAAAAAGAAACCAAAGTTCGGTAAGTATTCCTTCTTTGAAAAACTTGACTATTATATCTCCTTCATTCTGCTTGCGCTGTTAGCCATAACAGGTCTTATTCAGGCGTTCCCGATTATTGCGACTGCCCTTATTTCGATTTCATGGTTACTGATATCCGTTAAGCTACACTCTTCGTTATCGGTGCTCTTTATTGTATACGTCCTTTTTAGCCACATGTTCAATACGCACTATCACCCGGGCAGGCTTTATTTGAACACTGTATGGCTCTTCGGCACTCTTTCTGAGGATGAGATGAAAAAGATGCACTACCTGGAATATATGAGGGTGCTTAAAAGGGATGTAGATTTAAGGGAAGAGTACAAGAAGAAAGCTTAAGTGAAATCAGAGGAAGCCAAGGTCAAAAAACAGAAGATGCGCTTAGAGGACTATCTTAATGACGGTAACGAGTTAGCGAAAAATAAAGAATACGATCTGGCGATAGAAAAATATAAAGAGGCGATCAGCATATACCCGAACTATTCGCAGGCGCGCTTCAATCTTGCGATAGTTTATAAAAAGAACGGTCAATATAAAGAGGCTGTCGATAAATTTAATGAGTTCATCAGCTTAGACCCCTTTAACCAGATGGCGGGCAAGGCGAAGGGCATTATCAAAGAATTAAAAGAGCTTATGAAAAAGACACCGGTCAAGGAAGTCGATACAGATTCAGATGAGTAGACTACTTAAAAAAATTGTAGCGGTACTAATACACCTGCTTCTCATGTACTTCGTGTATAATATGTTTATACCAGAGCATTCTATTTTTAAGAAAGGTGAGGCCTATACTAAAAAACAGGGTAATATCGCCAGATATGAGGATTTGATGGCGCAGCCGGATGTAGCAACCAGCCAGACCGGTTATCACCAGCGGCAAGAGACGCCTTCTGAAAAAGGCAGGGCTCGTTCCTCGTGTATCGACTGTCATACCTTCTATCCGCATAAGAAGAACATCGCGACAAGAGCCTTTTATAATATGCACGCGATCAGGATCTCATGCCTGACATGTCATATCAAAAAGAAAGACAAGTCAAAAGTAAAAACCGGTTGGTTTGATGTAAACGGTAATTACAAGGTCAATGGCAGAGAAATAGAAAGCGCGCAGATAGCGTCGTATCTTATTATTGATACTTTTTACACCATCATTGAAAAAGGTATTAAAGATCACGATGAGTTGAAGGATAAATATAAGATAAGCATAGCCTTAAGGGATGATATAAGGTGCAAAAACTGCCACTCGAGCAGGGGTAAGCAGTATTTAAAGCTGCAACATCTTGGTTATTCTGAAAAAGATATTAAGAAGTTAAGGAATTTAGATGAGACAACAAGGTATGACAGAAAAGAGAAGTGGATTTATGACGTATTTTAGACTACTTTTCCTGCTTTTCATTTCATTGTTTCTCCTGCGCAACAATGCCTTCGCGGACGACGCGCTTAGAGTCTCAAAACTCTTCGAGATAAAAAGCACCGCTGACTATCGGTTTGAACAGCCGTCAAATTTCTCTGTAGACACTGATGGAAACATATACATATTGAACGATCTGAAAGAGATGGTGATGAAGTATAACGCTAAGGGAAAGTTTCTCTTAAGCTTCGGTAGCCACACAAACACCAACGTCAGCCTGTATCAGTCCTATAACATCGCGTGTGACGATTATAACCTGATACATATATTTGACCCTTACGAGAGTTCTGTCAGGGTCTTCACCTCAGACGGGAATCTCAAGCAATCCATACAGCTTGACTTTGATGATGAGCTTGAACATAAGGTAACCGAGCTGGCGTTTTTGCTTAACAGTTATTTCTTGATAGATAACAAGAACAATTACTTGTACATCTTTGATACTAAAGGACATATCACGAAGAGGATAGGGAAGAAGGGGGAGCTGAAAGAGGAGTTTATGAACCCGTTCTCGATGTCCTTTGACCAGACCGGCAGATTGTATATCACCGATGTACTAAACGCGCGCGTTCAGGTGTTCGCCACTACCGGTAAGTACATCAACCAGATCGCCGATTTCGGTTTCACAGGCGGCGGCGTTTTCCGGCCGAACGGGGTTGCGGTTGACAGCGAAAATAATGTTTATATCTCAGATGTCTTTTTAGGCGTCATATACGTTTTTGAAACGGACGGTACGTACATCGCGCCATTGAAGATCGGTGACGCTGTGTTGAAGCTTACGACACCGGCGCGCATCAAGATATACCAGGACAAGTTATACGTTCTTGAGATGCAAAGGAACGCTTTATCTGTTTATAAGATTCTGTAAGCGCTTTTACCTTATACGATTGCTGCGCCCATGAGAAAGAGAAAATGTTTCACCTTGAAATGTTTTACTTGACAAAAAGTTCATTTTGATATAATTACATGTTCTCTTTGAAAGGTTAAAGGGACTTAAGTCAAAGAGGAACATTACTATTTTACAAAAGCGCGACTTTGCAGGTTGTTTATATTGCGGGGTAGCCGACAACGGAGGCTAAGGGGCAAAGCCCCTTAAATTGGACAGGGCATCATGCCCTTGAAGTGTCATGATAATAAAAATTTCTGACATACAAGACACTTATACGATAGATCACAAAGAAGATGCTGCGGCGTTTTATGATGCGGTAAACAAGAGCTCGTCCGGAGGCATAGTCATAAACACCCCGGTCATTGTCAGAGCGCAGATAGTAAAGGAGCTAAACCGCTTCTTTTTTAAGGGTAATTTGATCGGTGCCTTAGAGCTGAACTGCTCCCGGTGCCTTGTGGATTTCAAATATCCTTTTGATGAGGATTTCTCGATTACGCTGCAAAAAAGCGATGACAGCGATCTTGTAAATGTTCATGAGATTGAACTGACTGACGATGATTTGTTAATAGAGCAGTTTGCCGGTGACGAGCTGGACATCTCAAAGGTAGTCTTAGAGCAGATAATCCTGCTTAGCCCGATTCAGCCGCTTTGCAATGCTGATTGTAAGGGATTGTGTACTGTATGCGGTAAGAACATGAATGAAAAAGACTGTGGCTGTGAGCGGAATGAAGGTGATAATCCGTCTGCGGTTCTGAAAAATATACAATGAACTACCCCGCAGCAGAGCTACGAGGTATCAATTTTAAATAATTACGCAGCAAGCTACGAGGTATTGAACCCTAAAACCAGGCAAGCCTGAATAAATTGAAGTTAGGAGCGTAACGCTCCACCAAATTTTGCGATGGTATTACAGAAAAAATTATCATAGGAGTTTGTAATGGCTGTACCAAAGAAAAAAGTATCGAAGGCAAGGCGGAACACAAGGCGGGCGCACCACGCTCTGAGCACGGATAACGCGTCTATATGCCCTAAGTGTCTTTCACCGAAACTGCACCATCATGTATGCAAAGAATGCGGATATTACAAAGGAAGAGAAGTTATTCAAGTAAGCTCGAGTACTGCATAAATGAAAATCGCTGTTGATGCTATGGGGGGCGATCATGCCCCTGATGTTGTTTTAGGCGGGGTGGCGCTTGCCGTTAAAGACAATGATGTCAAAGTTATCTTAGTCGGTGACAGTGAGCGTATCAAGCCGCAGTTGGACAAACGGGGGATGAATGACCTGCCGATCTCGATTCAACACGCCACGCAAATTGTCTCTATGGATGAAACCCCTTCTGTCGTCTTGCGAAAGAAGAAGGATTCATCGATAAGAGTCGCTTTTGAGCTGGTGAAAAATGGTGAAGCGGGTGCGGTTGTCAGCGCCGGTAACTCCGGTGCGGCAATGGTCGCCGCCTGCACTGTCTTGAAGAGGCTCGATAGTATCGCAAGGCCTGCGATTGCGGTTGTGTTACCTACCCGAAAAGGGCAGTGCCTGCTGTTAGATGGCGGCGCAAACGTCGATTGTAAGGTCTTGCACCTTGTTCAGTTCGCCATCATGGGTTCGGTATACTCTGCATACGCGTTAGGCATTGATAAACCAAGGGTAGGGCTCCTTAGTAACGGCTCTGAGGATACGAAGGGGATAGAGCTGACCAGGGAAACGAACGCTCTTTTGAAAAAGAGTAACCTGAACTATATCGGGTATGCCGAAGGCCGTGACGTTTATAACGGAAGATGCGATGTCATGGTATGTGACGGATTTGTCGGGAATGTCGTTCTAAAAGTAAGCGAAGGGCTGGCCGAAGCGTGCTTTGATATGGCGAAGGAAGAGGTGCTAAAAAGCAATATCGCGAAGTTCGGCGCTTTGCTTATGAAGAGCGCTTTAAAAAGGTTCAAAAGAAGGATCGATTATGCAGAGACCGGTGGCGCCCCCCTCTTAGGGATTGGTGGGGTAGGGATTGTAAGTCATGGCGGCTCTTCGGAGAAAGCCATAAAAAACGCTATACTGGTCGCTAAAAAGAATATTAAAACGTGCGTGAATTCGCATATATTAGAAGAGTTAAAACAAAATTCGTTTCTGTTTGACGCAATAAAAAAAACAAATGGAAGCGCGCTTAGAAAATAATCTAAAGGAGTGACTGTGGACTACTTTTTTACTGAAGAACAGCAGATGATCAGAGATACGGCAAGAGAGATCGCCGAAAAGAAGATTGTGCCGGTGAGGGCTGAATTAGATGAAAAGGGTGAATTCCCCACCGAGATTATGAAGACCTGTGCGGAGTCTGATCTCTTCGGGCTATATATCCCAGAAGAGTACGGCGGGTTCGGGGGCGGTATTTACGAGAACGTTATAGCGATAGAGGAGCTCAGCCGCGCGTGTATCGGCGTGTCGGTCAGCTTTGCCGGCAGCGGCCTGGGCGCGTACCCGATTTTGCTTTGCGGTTCTGAGGAACAAAAGAAGAAGTACCTGCCACAGATCGCGTCCGGTGAAAAACTCGCGGCATTCGGTCTCACAGAGGCGAACGCGGGCAGCGACGCCGGCGGCGTGCAGACCACGGCAAGGCTTGACGGTAACGAGTACGTTCTTAACGGCACAAAGCAGTGGATAACAAACGGCGGTGAGGCTGGTATCTATACCGTTATCGCTATTACGGATAAAAACAAAGGCGCGAGGGGCGCGAGCTGCTTCATCGTCGAAAAGTGTACACAAGGTTTCTCTTTCGGGAAGAAGGAGAACAAGATGGGTATCAGAGCATCCGCGACGAGGGAGCTTGTCTTCGAGGACTGCCGGATACCAAAAGAGAACATAATAGGTAAAGAGGGCATCGGTTTCATAGTCGCCATGAAAACGCTTGACAATTCAAGACCTGGTATCGCCGCTCAGGGAGTCGGTCTTGCGGCGGGCGCTTTGGATGCGGCGATCGATTACGCGAGAGGGCGTATTCAGTTTGGTAAACCGATCATCTCCATCCAGGCTGTACAGCACATGTTAGCGAACATGGCGGTGCAGACAGAGGCGGCGAGAGCGCTTACCTATGCCGCTTCAAAGTACATAGATTCTGGAGCGAAGAGCATATCCAAGGAGTCGGCGTTTTGTAAACTATTCGCCACCGATATTGCTATGCAGGTCACTACAGACGCGGTGCAGGTATTCGGCGGGTACGGTTATATGAAGGAGTACCCGGTCGAGAAGATGATGCGTGACGCGAAGATATTGCAGATATACGAAGGCACAAACCAGATACAACGTAACGTAATAGGTCAGGCGCTGATCAAAGAGTCCGCCAAGAAGAGGAGATAACCTATGCGGCTGATCGTTTGTATCAAGCAGGTGCCTGCTACTACAAAAGTAAAAATAAACCCCGAGACAAACACTCTCATACGGGAAGGTGTCGAGAGTATCATAAACCCTTTTGACACTTACGCCTTGGAAGAGGGCGTGAGGATAAAAGAGCGGATGGGTGACGGCGTTGTCACTGTCCTCTCCATGGGACCGCCCCAGGTTGAAAGCGCGTTGAAGGAGTCGGTATCCTTAGGCGCTGATGAAGGGATATTGCTGAGCGACAGAGCGTTCGCGGGGGCGGATACGTTAGCGACCTCTTATGCGCTCTCGATGGCGGTGAAGAAGATAGGCGATTTCGGGCTGATCATCTGCGGTAAGCAGGCGGTCGACGGAGACACCGCTCAGGTAGCGCCCGAGCTCTCTGAAAGGCTGGATATCCCCTTTGTCGCTTATGTAAGGAAGATCGTCGAGATAACTAATGAGAAAGCGGTAGTGGAGAGGATGACGGATCACGGTTATGACGTGATCGAGCTTCCTCTGCCGGCGGTTATCACCGTCGTCAAAGATATCAACGAACCAAGGATAGCTTCGCTCAAAGGGAAGATGCGCGCCAGAAAGGCTGCCATAACCGTTTGGACGGCGAAGGATGTTCAGGCGGATGAGGAGCTGATTGGCCTAAGCGGCTCCCCGACGAAAGTGATAAAGATATTCGCGCCAAAGTCAAGGGGCAAGGGCGTCAGTATTACCGGTGAACCGCCAGAGATCGTGGACACGCTTTACGGCCACCTGAAAGATGGACATATAATATAAGGGCATAATGCCCAAAAATTATGCGCACGTTCTATGGATACTATAAACATTATCATTTATAATAGAGCGGCGCATTTTTCAACAACTACTGTGGGAGATTTGCATGGCGTTGATTATAGATAAGGAAATTTGTACTTTATGTGAGGCGTGCCTGTCAAGCTGCCCGTTCGCCGCGCTCGAGGTCAAAGGCGACGCGATATATGTGACCGAATCATGTACATTGTGCGGCGCATGCGTTGAGGCGTGTGCTGTTCAGGCGATGTCGATAGAGGCTGGTCGCCGCGAAGTCGATGAGGATACATTCGCGGATCACAAGGGCATACTGATATTCGGGGAGCAGCGCGGCGGGAAAGCCGCATCGGTTGTTCACGAGCTCTTAGGGGAGGGCAGGAAGCTTGCCGATGAGCTTGGTGAAGAGCTTGCCGTTGCACTTTTAGGCGCTTCATTAGAGGACGAAGCGAGAAACCTCATCCATACCGGCGCTGACAAAGTATATCTGTACGATGACCCGCTTCTTGAGAATTTCCACGATGATACCTATACAGAGATAATCACTAATCTTGTTCATGAGGTGAAGCCCTCGATAATGCTGTGCGGCGCTACCGCTGTGGGGCGCTCGTTCTTCCCGATAGTCGCCGGCAGGCTCAAGACCGGCCTTACCGCGGACTGCACCGAGCTGGCTATCGATATGGACAAGAGGATGCTCCTCCAGACAAGACCCGCTTTCGGTGGGAACATCATGGCGACGATTATATGCCCTTACACCAAGCCGCAGATGGCGACGATCAGCCCGAAGGTGTTCAAACCGCTCGAACCGGACCCTCACCGTGAAGGTGAGATCATCAAGAAGACATTTGACTCCACCAGGATAAAGAACCGCTACACCATACAAAAGATCGTCGAGACGGTGGAAGAGACGGCGAATATCG
>JAJRZU010000095.1 GCA_024275075.1 Deltaproteobacteria bacterium
ATCTCGCCTCACGGGCGAAGGACGTCGTCAGGATGACTGACGGTATGCTGAACATCTTCCATACCGGCGGGTTCCCGACATACCCGAAGATCGCGAGGATTACTGATAAGATGGTGGTCGGTGACGGCGGCGAGTTCGCGCTGGGGTTCTACCACAGCAGGAAGAACCTCGTAAGCCGTGATAAGCGGGAACTTTTGCAGAACCTGTACGCTTCCACGGCGGTCGTGTTTGACATGAGCAAAGACTTGAAGATATTCCATGACGATTTTTACCGGTTCATGATGAACATACCGATGCACTCGCTGGAGTGCGCGCTTAACAGATTCAGCGATTTTTCGATCAAGGAGACGCTGAACATGTTCTACCTGCACGAGCGGGTGAGAAAATTCGCTACCGCCGGCTTCCAGCTGAAAAGGCCGTATTTTGATATCGCGTACCCGTTCCTCGATGATGACTATATCGACACCCTGCTTAGGACGCCCGAGGACTTGAAGGACAACAACTGCGCGATCCATATCAACATCATCAGGCGGCAGACACCGGCTCTGAACAAGATAGTCTTTGAAAAAACGATGATGCCGCTTAAGAGCCCGTCGATATTCCACTTTGTCGGTAAGCAGCTTATCCTGCTCAAAAAGGACTTGAAGAATTACACGAAGATCGACCTATCTTTGCATAAACCTTATTTAATGTTTGACAAGTGGTTAAAGAATGAGTTAAAAGATTTTGTCCATGAGATCCTTCTCTCTACGAGGACTAAAGAGAGAGGTATTTACAATATAGATAACGTAAATAAGCTGTACGAACAGCACCGGTCAGGTAAGAAAGACCTGAGCGAACAGTTGTGCGCACTTATGACTTTTGAGATTTTCCTAAGGATGTACATGGATTAGGTATCAATACTTCAGATGGGAGATTTTTTGGGGCAGACTGACAACAATAAAGATAAAATATACGTTGCGTTGATCGTACTGGCGGCAATTATCATTAGGCTTGTGTACATACCGTTAAACGATGTAATCGAGGTGGATGGCATCGAATATGCCGTACTCGCGAAGAGTATATTAGCCGGTAAGGGTTACATCGGCCTGTACAACTCCATCGAGCTGCTATTCCCGCCGCTTTACCCGCTGATGATAGCCGCGGTGACGTTTTTGACCGGTGATGTCGAGCTCTCCGCGAGGATAATCTCGACGCTGTCAGGGGCGCTGACCATCGTACCGGTCTTCCTGCTCACCAGGGAGATATATAACAAAACGACGGCATACATCGCGGCGGTCATCGTCGCCGCGTACCCGTTTTTGATACTGGCGTCTGCGTCCACCTTCGCCGAGTCGCCCTTCACGTTATTCCTCACGCTCTCGACGTACCTGTTTTACATGTCGCTCAAGACCGATAAGAAACGCTACAGTATCCTGACCGGTGTTATGATGGGTCTTGGTTACCTCATCAAACCAGTCGGCGTCTACTTCATGTTTACGATGATCATCATAAGCGGCATCGTTATTCTGTACAAGAAACGCGATATTATGAAAAGAGCCGCAATGCCCGCGCTAATACTCCTCTTCTTCTTCATCATTGCCGCGCCGTACATCAATTTCCTGCACAAGCGGACCGGCAGGTACATGCTCGAGGGTAAGAGCAGCGTCAACTATATCATAGCCGAGCGGATGTCTACCGGGCTGAGTTCCCGCGAGGCGCACTACGGGCTCGATGAGGAAGGTAACCCGCTTGGTATACTGCCCGACCATAACCTATACGCCGCGAAATACCAGTACGGCAGCTTCATCAAATCGATACCACGGCTGCTAAAGACTATGGCGGCGAACGTGAAACCGATATACAAAAAATTCCCGTTGGTCGTCATCAGCCCGTGGATAATCGCGCTGGTGTTTTACGGGCTCTTCAAGTCCGCATGGGACGCCAGACGCCTGTACAACGAGCTCTTACTGGCAGTGTTCGTAACGCTCCAGATGCTGTTCATCTTCTTGCATATCATGATCGCGCGGTACTTTGTGCCGTTAGTACCGATCATACTCATCTGGACGGCGTACGGTATTTACGAGCTCTACGAATGGTTTTGCTGCCTTGAGGCGAAACCGCTGCAAAAAGAGAGCGTCAGGAAAGCGTTCTTGGCGCTTGTCATAGTCATCACGCTCTCCTCAAACCTCGTCGTGTTCATTACCTATACCGTTTATGACGAGGGGAAAGTAAAGGAGGCGCGGATCGCCGCGGACTGGCTGAACAAAAACGGTAAGTCCCCGCGAAAGGTTATGGCAGGGCACGCGCAAGTCGCGTTCTATTCGGACAGCTTCTACTTCCTGACTCCTTACGCCGAGGACCGGCTCATCTTGAAATACGCGAAAAATTATGAGGTAGACTATATCGTGTTAGATGAACGCTACATCTTCGACATACCCCAGATAGAGCACTGGTACACTGACGACACCGACCCCGCCGGCCTCAAGCTCGTCTTCTTCGACAACTCCATCAAAGGCGCCGGTATCAAAATATTCGAGGTCTTGTAAATAGTATTCACCACTAAAGGCATACCACAGAGATCACTAAGGGCTCGGTCAGACAGTCAGCGCCTACTGGCACGGGTTGGTTCTATTGTGCCACACGAGGCTGAAGCTGCCGGATGCCGCGTTATAAAGATAATCGTGCACCTTTATATAATACGTACCGTCGGCGGGCAGGGTATACGTTACGCTGTACACGCCCTCTGACGATGTATGCGTCTTCGCAAGCTCCGCCCAGGCCGTATCATACAGGTAGACGTACGGCGAAAAGTACGTGCCGCCGGTATCCTGCGCTATCACCTCAACGGAATCGTCCGCGCTGCCGGTGAAGGAATATAACCGCTCGTGCAGGTTCGTATTTATCGTGTCAGAGATTATATCGCCGCAGTCGAGCGGTGCGATGCTCCCGCACTGGTCGCTTCTCGAACGCCACACAAGGTGATAACTACCCGAGGACGCGTTGCTCAGGTAATCGTGTACCCTTATGTGATACGTACCGTCGGCGGGCAGGGTATACGTTATGCTGTACACGCCCTCTGACAAGGTATGCGTCTTCGCAAGCTCCGTCCAGGCCGCGTCAAACAGGTAGACGTACGGTGAGAAGTACGTGCCGCCGGTATCCAGGGCGATTATCTCCACCACCTCGTCAGCTGTGCCGGTGAAGGCGTAATTATTCTCATCGAGGCTGTCGCTGATGGAGTCTGAGACGATCACGTCACATTCAAGCGTGCTGCAATCCGAATCCTGGCCGTCGCAGTTCTGGTCAAACCCGTCACCGCACACCTCGGGCGCACCGGGGAATATGTCCGCGTCCGCGTCATCGCAGTCGCTGTTATCGGTGACGTACCCTGCCGGCGGCGATATATCTATTACCGCGGTTTCCGGGTCACCAAACCCGTCACCGTCAGAATCAAGGAAATATGAAGCACACCCCTCATCCGCCTGTCCATCGCAATTCTGGTCTATGCCGTCGGCGCATACCTCGGTGGCCACAGGGTTGATGCCCGCGTCGTTATCGTCGCAGTCAGTGCTGTCAGTAACATACCCGTCGGGCGGGGCCGAGTCATTTACGGTATCCTCGAAGTCACCGAACCCGTCACCATCGGCATCCTGATAAAAAACGGCGCACGGATCATCGGCGCCGTCACAGTCATGATCGATACCATCGGCGCAGATCTCATAGGCGTTCGGGTAGATGTCAGGGTCATTATCATCGCAATCGCCCTGTTCTATGGTATACCCGTCACCGTCACCGTCATTGGCGCATCCGGTATCCACCCCGTCACAATTCTGATCGATACCGTCACCGCATACCTCGGCGGCGCCCGGGTAGATAGAGGCGTCGTCATCGGCGCAGTCACCGGCGCTTATCGTATAGCCATCGGCGTCTGAATCGGTATCGGCGTCAGGGCAGGTAGCATCCACCCCGTCGCAGTCCTGATCGATACCGTCGCCGCATACCTCGGCGGCGCCCGGGTAGATGGAGGCGTCGTCATCGGCGCAGTCACCCTCATAAGCGGTATAGCCGTCAGCATCGATATCATTGCATAACGTGTCATAACCGTCACAGTTCTGGTCGATACCGTCGCCGCATACCTCGGCGGCGCCCGGGTAGATAGAGGCGTCGTCATCGGCGCAGTCACCGGCGCTTACGGTGTAGCCGTCGGCATCGGCGTCGCAAACCTCGTCACCACCGTCGCAGTCCTGGTCGATACCGTCGCCGCATACCTCGGCGGCGCCCGGGTAGATGGAGGCGTCGTTATCGTCGCAGTCGCCGGCGGACACGAAGTATCCGTCTGAATCGTTATCCGCATCTTTTTGCCCATTCGAGCCGTTATCACAACCGGCAATCAGGATTATCGCGGTAAGTATTATAGCGGTAAGAATTAATTTATCTGGTGAACGCAAATTTACCCCTGTTTTTTCTATTATTTAGTTGCCGTGTTAATAACTTGTTTTTATAAGCAATTCCTTATCAAAAGTTTACCCCATTTTGTGTATATGTCAACAGTTTAAGACTGGAAATATTCATGGGCATAATATAATCGTTTTCTTTAAAAATATCACTTTTAGTTTAAAAAAATGTATTTTTAATTTGACATTATTAATAACTTCGCTATTCTTAACATTAAAATGTTTTTGCATAAAACTGTTCAAATCCGGGGAGATGATGACAACGAAAGTATCACGTAAAAACAAGGACGTAGACAAAAGGCAGTTCTTTAGGCTCCCGCATGAATTCAAGGTCAATTTCAAACCCTTGGAGTTCCCGCTTTCTGACCATAAGCGGCAGGAATCAACGGTAAAGGATGTAAGCGGCGGCGGCCTTTTATTTGCATCGAATACTATCTTTGAGATCGGTTCCATTTTGCAGCTTGACATAGTCATAGAGGGCTGGCACAGACATAGAAGCTCGTTTTTTAAATCGTCAAAAGAGAAGATAAGAGAACCGCTGACAGTAATCGGAGAAGTCGCGAGAATCGAGAAATTTGATGACAATACTTATGATATCGGGGTGAAGTTCACCAACGTTTACGATGATGATCATGTAAGCTTATTAAAATTTATCGAGAGCAAAAAAAACAGGTAAAGGAAAACGTCTTGAAAGCAGAGTATATCAATCCATTTATAGAATCTACAATTAACGCCTTGAAGACGATGGCTATGGTCAGCCCGAAACGTGAAAAGCTGCAAGTGAAAAAAGATGGTGAGAGCGCAATGTATGATATCTCCGGGATAATCGGGCTCGCCGGCGGTGTCGTGGGTTCCGTTGTGTTGTCGTTCCCGAAAGAGACTGCTATGAAGATCGTTGCAAGCTTTATCGGTGAGGATGTCCCTGATGTAAATAAAGATGTTTTAGACGCTATCGGTGAACTGACCAACATCGTTGCCGGCAGCGCGAAGAAAATATTCTATGAACAAGGTCATCATTTCAAGATATCCTTACCAAACGTCGTTTATGGTAAAGACCACAAGATAAACAGAGCAAGGGATGTACCGTGCATCTCGGTCACTTTCTCTTCGGATGCAGGTCCCTTCGCGATTGAAGTCAGCCTGAAAGAGGTACAATAAACGAGATATACAACTATACCACCTGAAAAGGCACGCCTGTTTTTATCTGCGGGTTCGATTCCCCGCAGCTTGCGATGAAATAACTTTTCCTTATGTAATATTAAGCATAAAAGGTACATATTATGATTCTGAACTTAACCGGGGGGTTTAAGAACTTCTCAAAAAATGAGAGCGTCAAGCTTGACAGTTTCCTGACGAGGATGACGCTTAAAGGTGAGCTTGAGGGGATAATCATCGATATAATGGGTGATAAGGGTGATAAGGAGGGGCTCATCAAGATCGCCGATAACATTATAAAAGCTCTCCTGCCTGAAGATGTAAAGAAGGGCGACAGAATAAATATTACCGTTTTTAAAGAGGGCGGCAAATTCATATTAAAGATCGGGGGGAAGGAGAGACCGGCGATCTCAACGACACTTGACGGGGCGGCAAAGGTGGCGGTAAATAAGGAGGACGTGTATCATATCAGAATCCCTGAGAAGGTGAACGTCAGGCAAATCATCGCGCAGATCCAGCGTAGCGTCACCGAACTTAAGAGCGCTCAATTTCAAGAGATTCAAGATGTAGCGAAGAAGATCGAAGCGGCTTTGCGATCTCTGGTCATAGAGATAGATGACAATACGTCAACAAAGGAACTCGCTTATGAGATCCGGAGATATGTAAAGGAATCGGGTATCTTTTATGAAACGAAGCTAATTGCCCTCGCAACCGAGCCGGTAAGCGCCGGGTCGGCTACCGGCGTGGAAACCAAAGCGGGTGCGGATGTTGTTACCGGCATAAAAGATGACATGAAGTATAAAATCAACATTATTATGGCGGAGTTGGACACTGCCAGACAATACGCGGCGGATGAGGCTAAGCTCTCTTCATCTATCAGTAAGCTGATAACGCAAATCAGCGGATTTGTGTTGGCTGATGACGGCGCGCAGTCAGACCAGCCGGCAAATCCGCCGTTCGCACAGCTTAGCGCGATATTTGACCGGCTTACGCAAATGGATATGACCGCTATGCTAAGGAGTGACTACCGAGCCGGTAAAAATCTAACTGAAGCGGTTGTAAAGCTCATTGACTTTTTAAGCAGTGCGGCGAACGTCATCAAACCACCAGAAGCGTTTGTTTTAACTGCTGAATTATCGAGTATTCTAAAAGCGGCCGTGGCGGTTCAGACGAAAATATCAAAAGCGGTATCAAAGCTTTTTAAAGGCTATGCGATTCTAAGCGAGGATCCCATGCAGGGGAAAGAGAGCGATGGCGCGGCTGAAGCGAAAACGGCTCTTTATACGAGGCTGACCGGTAAATTGGCCGCGTTAGAAGAGAAGCTGTCACTCATGAAGGAGACTATAGGACGCGCGCAGGATGAACCGGCGGCGCACAAGTCAGCGAAACCTGACGCACTGGACGCCATGCCTTTGAAGAAGCAGTTGCGGTCACTGTTGCAGGAGTTGGCGAGAGGGAGCGAGCGGCTCTTCGCGAAAAGCGAGGCCGCGAAAACGCTCGAAGCGCTGGCGAAATCCTTCACGAGGCTGACTGAGGGGATAGAGTACCAGCAGCTGTCAAACATCCACACCGCGAAGGGCGATATCAACTACTTCATGCTGCCGGTCGCGTTTAACAACACGTTGCAGACGCCTGAGATAGTCATCACGACAAAGAGCGCGAAGAAGCGCCAAAACGGTGATGATAATGATGGCAGGATCGAGATATTTGTCGATATGAAGAATGCCGGCCATATCAAATGTGACTTCAGCGTCACCGGTAAGAAGATAACCGGTGCGTTCTATTCGATGAAAGATGAAACTGTATCTGCGATCGGTGATGAGCTACCGCTATTGAAGGAGAACCTTGGCAGGCAAGACTTCAACCTTGTTAATGTGAGCAGTAATAAGATGATGAAGGCGATGACGTGTGATATCACACCAGAGGACGCTTTGATCATCGAGGATATCAGTATATTTGATTTTAAGGTATGACGATGAATGACGATCTGAAACAATCGAAGAAGGCGGTCGCTCTGAAATTCGACCCTGAAAGGGACTTAGCGCCGGTAGTCGCGGCAAAGGGTCGCGGCTTTATCGCCGACAAGATACTTGAGATAGCGAATGAGTACGGGATACCGGTAAAGGAGGACAGCGACCTGATCCAGCTCCTTTACAAGATCGATATCGAGGAGGAGATCCCCCCGCAGCTTTATGTCGTTATCGCCGAGATATTAGCGTTCATATATAAGATAAACAAAAGCGGCGGCATACAAATCGATCAAGAAATCACTTGATATCTTACATAAAATCACTTAATATACAGAATCCGCAAAAATGGATAAAATAAAATAATGCACATAAGGAGTGTGCATGAACACCAGATTTCACTACAAATACATATTACTGTTTTTTATCATGATCTTAGCCGCCGGCTGCAAGGGCAAACCGGTGGACAGGCCCGAGCTCTTGACTGCCGCCAACGATGGCGACTATGACCAGGTGAAGCAGCTCCTTGATGACAACGCCAATATACACCTTACAGACGAGATGGGGTTCACGGCTTTGTCTCATGCGGCGAACGAGGGTCATATAAAGATCATCGAGCTCCTTTTAGAGAGCGGCGCGGACATCAACAAAAATGTCAAGTTTGCCGGTACTCCCCTGATGCGGGCGGTACATTCCGGGCGAAAAGATGTCGTAACGCTTCTTATCGATAACGGCGCCGACGTCAACCTGAAAGAGGTGCAGTCAAACGCTTCCGCGCTCTTTATCGCCAAGAGCAAGAAGCATGAGGATATCATCAAGATACTCAAAGCTGCCGGCGCCAAGTAGCCGGCTTATAAACGGAGCTGGGCACAGAGTTCTCGGAGAAAAACCTTTTATAGCAGAAATATCTGTGTTCTCAGTGATAGAAAACCCTCTGTGACCTTTGTGGTAGAAAAAATTAACATAGGAGTTGTAATCATGTGTGAATCGTCAGCGTATATTCTAAAAGATGATAAAGAGGAATTGGTAATGGATTCCGTGGCGAAAATAACGCCTTTGGGGAATAATGAGCTTGAGCTTGTCACATTGTTGGGTGACAGGAAGGTTCTCGCCGCCACGATAAAAGAGATCAACCTTTTGCGGCACAAGGTGATTTTGATCCCGGTCTAAGATTGTTCGGGTGCGGTGATGCTATGCGCCGGTATTACCAGATATTCCGCCGGCAGTGCGGCCTTGACCCGCTCCAGTGCGATTGCGGCGTCATCGCGGCTTTGGTAGACGCCGAACACCGTGGAACCGCTGCCGGACATCAGCGCCCCAGAAGCGCCGCTCCTCACCAACTCACGTTTTATGTCGTTTATCACAGGGTATCTTCGCGCGACCGGTTCTTCCAGTGAATTCCGTAGCATCTTCGCGATATCCTTTGCACAGCTTTGCGCACCAGGAGTATCCAATGGAGGCGCCGCTCGTTCGCCGTCAGGGAGCGACAGACTCTCATACGCCCACTTCGCCGAGACATGGATTCCCGGGTTCACAAGAACGAAGAACAGCTGTACAAGCCTCGGAAACGACACGAACTCGTCACCGATACCGGTGGCAAGCGCCGGCCTGGTCTCGATGAAAAACGGTACGTCTGCCCCGATAGACGCGGCGAGTGAGATGAGCCGCTCCTTCGATAATGCCCCGCCATACAGCGCGTTCATGCCATTCAGCATAGCCGCGGCGTTGCTGCTCCCGCCACCAAGACCTGCGGCGACGGGTATCTTCTTCCTGATTTCGATGCTGATGCCGCCAGTGGCGCCGGTCTCTCGGAAGAAGAGCGACGTAGCCTTGTAAGCTAAGTTACTCTCGTCGCAAGGCACCGCACTGTCGTCACAAGTTATTGTAATGTCGTTGTTATTTTTTGTTAATGTGATAGTGTCATGAAGATCGACGGGGGTAAAAAGCGTTCGAATCTCATGGTATCCATCCGGCCTTCGCCTGATTACATCCAGATACAGATTGACCTTCGCATAGCTGTTTAATGTGATGTCGCTTTGCGGCATTATATCACGCTATAGTGACTTTTATTTTCTTTTTGTCAGTTACTTCTTGCTTCGGTAACGATACGGTAAGCACGCCCTTTTTGTACGAGGCTTTAATAGCATCGATATCCACAGTGGAAGGCAATGAGAATGACCTTGAGAAAGGACCGAACGGTCTCTCCATTCTCAGGAAATTCTCCTCCTTGACGTTACCCATCGGTTTGCTCTCACCCTTAAGCGTCAAAATATCATTATCCATCGATAAGGTGATATCTTTTTGCTTTATACCAGGCAGCTCCACCGTTAACACGATCTCATCCTATATCTCATAAATATCCACCGGTGGGCTCCAACCGCCACCGATAGCGGATTTGCGCTGCACCATCTTTATGATGCTCTCTTCTAACATCCTGTTTAAATGCTCGTGGATCGATGAAAGATCCTTAAATGGTTCCCATTTATTAATCGCTATTCACCACCTGACTGATTATTTACCTGACGTTAGTATACATAAGCGCAATTAAATTGTCAAGATATTGCAATAATTTCTATATCGTAAAAACCTGATTTTGCGTAAAAAAAATGCGGGTACCGGTGATGGTATCCGCACATATTTTTATAGCACCTATTTTTATAGCACCTATTATGATAGTGATCATACTTGATGATGCCGTCAGATGAGAGATTATCTCTTTGAGAACTGGAATCTTCTTCTCGCGCCTCTCTGGCCGTATTTCTTTCTCTCTTTGATCCTTGAGTCCCTCGTGATGAAACCGGCTTTCTTCAGTACAGGCCGACACGTCGTCACCGCTTCTAAAAGCGCTTTTGTGATACCGTGCTTGATCGCGCCTGCCTGACCGGATATCCCGCCGCCGCATACGTTGACAAAGATATCGTACTCACCGACAGTCTCTGTAAGCTCTAACGGTTGCATGATGACCATCTTAGAGGTCTCCCTGGAGATGTACTCATCCATCGACTTACCGTTGATGACTATCTTACCGCTACCGCTCTTCATACGAACCCTTGCGATAGAACTCTTCCTCTTACCTGTTACACATATAAAATTTTCTGCCATCGAAACTATTACCCCTATTATGAATTTCTACTCAATTAATTAAATTAATGTAAAGTGAAGTGAAGTGAAGTGTTACGCTTCTTCAAAATGCTTTTGGTTGCTGCGCCTGCTGCTTATGCTCGCTGCCGCTGTATACTTTCAGCCTTTTCAGCATCTTTGACGCAAGCTTGTTCTTGGGCAGCATACCTTTAACAGCTTTCATTATCACTTCCTTAGGCTTCTTCTCTAACAGCTCGTTAGCCGTTTTTTCCTTTATTCCGCCCGGATAACCGGTGTGAGAATAGTAGATCTTATTATCATATTTCTTACCGGTAAACTTTGCGTTGCGGGCATTCACCACAACAACAAAATCACCAACATCGATGTGAGGCGTATACACCGGCTTGTTCTTACCCATAAGGCGCATAGCGATATCTGACGCTAACCTCCCTACAGGAGCGCTCGATGCATCGACAACATACCAGTCCCTCTTTATTTCATTTGCTTTCGCCATATACGTTTTCATCAGTTAATCTGCTCCATAAAATAAATAATCTAATCAAGAATGCGAAACATAATCAAATTTTAATGAAATGTCAACAAAAAAATGCGGTATAATTAAAAAAAGTAAAAAACGGAACTATTTGTAATAAAAATATGTCATAAGATTTAAAAGTCAAGCGATTAATATGAAAAAAAACAAAGGGAGGCATGATGCCGCAATCAATATATTAGCAAACAAGATAATTTCACGCAAATTGAAAGTTTTGTGAGTTATTGCTTGACTTATGTAATTTAAAAAGGAGATTTCCATGAATAACCGATTTTTAAACACTTTAGCACACCTGCTTGTATTACTATTTCTTATGTATGCGCTCTCCTTTGCCGGTACGAAGGAGGATAAAGCCGCCGGGGGGCTTTTCAACGAAGCGCAGCAGATGATGCGCGACATCGACAGAGGTAAGAAAGAGGAAGCGGCGGACATCTACAAGGAGATAATCGACAGGTACCCATATTCACAATACGCCATCTCGAGTATCCAGAGCCTGCAATACCATTACAACCGGTTCGGGTTCAAGTGGTTCGGTACCAACTACTTCAACAGCGTCATAAAAAGGGAAAACGTACCCGAACAGCTGCGCGCACAGGCGGGACGGCAAATGGCAGAGCACAAAGGACACCGCGGCCGTCGTGATGGCGCTCTCTGAGTACCTGACGATCTCTGACGAGCTGGACTCGGACTACACATTCACGGTAAAAGTGAACGGTAATACTATCGGTGCCTATACAATCACCAGACAGAACATGTTCAGCGAAGGCGGCAGCGTCA
>JAJRZU010000096.1 GCA_024275075.1 Deltaproteobacteria bacterium
AGAGCCTCGAACAGAAGCTCCAGGGCCTCTTTTGTCACCGGTCGCTTGTTTGACCTGAAAGTATTTAGCAGGTTCTCAACAGTATGAGAGAATTTGCTCGTAGTCACTTTGTTGACATAGCAGGCCGAGCCCTTGATGCTGTGGAATGACCGGAAAAGGTCATTTATCAGTTCGGCGCTGCCAGGGTCTTTGTCTATCTCCAAAAGGTTGCGCTCAATATTATCGATATGCTCGGCAGCCTCGACAATAAACAGGTCAAGCATCTCTTTCGAGCCTTTCAGCGACTCAAATGACGCGGTTTTTTGTTCTTTATCCCCGGATTCAGGCTCCTTTGCGGGGGGGGGCATTAGAGGCGTCTTAGCCGGCGTTTCACCCCTTACGACTTTTATCCTCTCAAGGAGGCTGTTGAATTTCTCCAAGTCCTCTTCGTTATCAAACCCGTCAGTTCTATTCTCACCCTTAAGGTTCTCTATTAACTGTTTTAAAATGTCTACAGTAGCAAATATTATATCTATTATATTTGAGTCAACTTCTTTTTTACCTTTTCTTAGATCATCTAATACCCCTTCCATTTTATGGCTGAGTGACTGGATCGTCTTAAGGCCTAAGAACCCTGCGCTCCCTTTGATTGAATGCACTAACCGGAAAACGGCGTTCAGAGTCTCGTCATCTTTGGGGGATTCCTCTAATTTGATCAACAAAGGCTCCGCCGTATCAAGGTGCTCTAACGATTCGGCGATAAACTCCTGTAATATCTCAATATCTTCAATCATTATATCATCGGCCATTTATTGCGCGCCCTATATCATTCTTGTAATAACATCTTTGCGTTCATTATAAGAGCTTCTTCTTTAACAGGCTTTACCACGTATACATTAGCGCCGGCGCTAAACCCGATCTGCTTGTCTTGCATCTCAGATTCAGTGGAGACGATAATGATCGGTATCTCTTTGTACCTGTCCTCTTTCCGGATCTCTTTTATTAACATTATCCCGTCCATCTTCGGCATGTTGACATCGGTGACGATGAGATCAAACTCATCCTGGTACAGTTTTTCAAGCGCTTCATACCCGTTTGCCGCGTTCACGACATCATAGCCGGTAGCTTTAAGGATAAAAGAGTGCAAATTTCTTACGATCTCAGAATCATCTACGACCAAAATCCTTTTCGCCATTCCTGTCTACCGCCTTTACATTTTGTTAGAAACCTTTATCAATATCGTCAAGAGCTTCTTGAGCGGCAACCGCAATATCTCTATCGTCACTGCCGCACAGCTTTTGCAATGGTTTAACCGCTCTTTTATCCCCGATTTCCCCTAACGCCTCAATCGCGGACAGAACGGTGATCGAGCTTTTATCATCGAGCAAAGCGATCAGGTCACTGACAGCCGAAGTCGCTTTTATATTACCAAGCGCCTCAATAATATGGTACCTTATTTTCAGGTTTGAGCTTTTTTTCAGTGCGCTTAAGAGCGGCAAAGCGGCCTTAAACGGGGTTATCCCGGACAGCCCCTTTATTGCCGCGATCTTGACATCATTATCCTCATCATCGATCAACTCAGAGATCTTGTCGCAGTACTGGCTGGCATAGCGCTTTGAAATCGACTCGATGGTGATCTTTCTTATTTGCGGGTCTTTGTCATCAAAGTGATCGACAAGAATACCTACGGATACAGGGTTGTCAATCCTGCCTAAGGCCAGTAATCCCAATCTCTTTTTCTCATTATCTGTAGCAGCTGTCAGAAGGGTTCGCAACTTGTCTATGATGCTTGAAGTACCGATATCAGCTATCGCGACAGCGGCGCTCTCGCGTATATTCGGGTACTCATCGTCCAAGAGAGCGATGAGGTCGTCCGCGGCGGATTCTACCCTTAGTTTCCCTAATGAATTAGCGCTGTTGGCGCGTGTATGCCCGTCAGAATCCCTTAAGAGTGACTTCAGAGTCTGGACGGACTCAAAGGAGTCAAATTCACCAAGCGTTCTCGCCACTACCCTTCTTATTATCACACTGTCAGAATCTTTCAGCCTTACCAGACTGTCAAGAGCCGCATGGTTTTTCAGCTTACCCATTATATCAATGAGCTCCGCTTTTATCTCGAAAGGCGTTTTAAGTGCTTCCATTGTCAAGATAAGATAAGAGATGTCATTAGGCCCTATTTTGATGATCGCGTCAAAAATATGGTCTTTTATATCTGTCTTATAATCACTTGAGTCCAGCTTTGTCTCTACATCAATGAATTCCTTCACAAGCGCTTCTACAACCGCTTCATTCTTAAGCCATCCTAATATGTCTATCGCGCTGAGCCTAGTCTGTATATCATCATCATACATGAGCTCGAGCAATTCGTCTTTATCTATCTCTTTTTTATCTATATTAAGCGCCTGTTCGTCGCCTCCCCTGCGAATTATCCTCTCAAGCGCGTTTACGATTGAGCCTTTAAAAGCTCTGGTCTGTTTCGCGAGCAGGTCTATCAGCAAGGGTATAGCGGAAGCGTCCCCCATCTCACTTAATGCCGAGATAGCGGAATAGAGCGACATACCGCTTAGCGTCGGTAATATTCTATACAATTCCTTGTTCGCCTTCTCGTCATTAAACATGCTAAGGCTCTTTATAACAGAACACTGCATCCATACATCGCTATCTATTTTCCTGACTAATTCAGGGATCGCTCCTTGAGCGTTTATCTTACCAAGGCTCTCTGCTGCGGCTGCTGCAACGTTGATGTCAGAGTCATCCAAGGCAACGATAAGCGCATTTACGCAGGCCGGTTCATTAAGCTCACCTAAGATATCGACGGCAAATTTTCTCAGGTCTTTGTCATCGTCTTTTAAAAGAGCGATTATATCATTGATGGAATCATTACCGATCTCACTGAGCATCTCAAATGAGAAGTTCCTAAGCTTCGGTTCTTCGCTGGACAATAACGGTATTACCTTTTGAATAACGAGCGAGCCTCTTATATTTAACAAGGAGTTTTCCGCCGCCTCCGCGACGCCCCTGTTTGGGTCGCTTAACGTCTCTACAAGAGCGTTTATAACCTCTGGCGTCGGGGAATGCTGCAACCCCTCGGCCGCGTCTCTCCTCACGTCATCATCTGAATCTCTTAAATTGACCAAAAGCGCCATTGTATCTGTACCCATCTGGATCATCCCTTTTAGGGCATGTTGCCCAATCCATTTAAGGGGGGATTTCCCCTTCGCTCCCGCTGGCCGCCCCCTTTTTACAGGCGCTTACAGCTCCAGCGTTTTTGGAATCTGTAAAATGTTCTATTTGGCTTAAGTCCCACTATTTCTGGTATACTACCGCTCTTGCCAGCCGCACACATTTAAAAGAAGCGCTTATCCGGCCAAGCGTCTCCCCAACACCCAAAAATATATAACCGCCCTTGTTTATTATATCAAAAAAATCATTTATTACCTGTTTTTTTGATTTATCATTAAAATAAATAAGCACGTTTCTGCAAAACAGGATATCGACATTCCTGATCTGCTTTACTGAATCACTATTGATAATGTTCAGGCGCTTTAACCTGACCATTCTTTTTATGCTCTCATCGATGATATAACTTGTACCATCATTACTAAAGTACTTCTTTAGAATATCCTTTGGCACATCCTTTACCGCACGCGCAGAATAGACACCCTCCTCGCACTTTCGTAAAACCTCGGTATTGATGTCGCTTGCGATTATCTCTATTTCCCAGTCGTTTAGATCCTTTATGTGCTCCCTTAGTATTATCGCGATGGTATATGCCTCTTCACCACTGGCGCAGGCGGCCGACCAGATCTTTATCCTCTTTGCGTTATCTCTCCTGCGGGAATCGACCACTACCGGCAGTACTTCATTGGCGAACGCATTCATCTGAGAGAGATCCCGAAAAAAATAGGTCTCATTGACAGTAACGAGATTAATAAGCTTTTTCAACTCCTCGTCATTGCGCTGGTACTTTAAGAACCTGTAATATTCTTTGATATTAGAACAGTTTGTCTCAACTATCCTGTTCGCCAGCCGCGTCCTAAGAAAGTACAGCTTCTTCTCCTCAAAGAAGATACCGGTATTGGTAAAGATAAAATCTCTTAATAGAATAAATTCCTCTTTTGAAATCTCCATATTTACACCTGTTTATTAACTAAAGAAACTATTCTTTGGGCAATCTCGTCCGCCGGCAGCACATAATCCACCTGCCCGCTCTGGATAGCCGCTTTGGGCATACCAAAGACAACCGATGACGATTCATCTTCGGCGATAGTCTTTCCACCGGCTCTCTTTATGTTCGCGATGCCGTCCGCGCCGTCACTACCCATGCCGGTCAGGATGACCCCGATAATGTTCGGGGCGTATGCCTCGACTATAGAATTGAATGCCAGGTTGACGTTCGGTTTGAACGTACAAGTCGTCTCTGTATCTATTTTCAGGTACCGCTTATCCGTACCGGCATCCTTCTTTACAAGGATATTCGCTCCACCTTGTGCGACATAACCTTTTGACTTTTCGATGAGCTCATCCTCCTCAGCCTCTTTAACCGGCATATTCCCGTAAGAGTTTAATCTTTTCGCCAACGTCTTTGTAAAGATCGGCGGCATGTGCTGCACCAAAAGCACCGTAGCGTTGAGGTCTGCGGGCAGAGCCGGTATTATCTCAAACAAAGCGGTAGGCCCGCCGGTTGAGCTACCTATCGCGACAACGATATCCCCCCACCTTGATAATACGTCTTGCGCCAGGGGCGTCCGCTCCCCCCTCGGCCGAACCCGCTCAAGCGGAACACCAATTTTTCTCACCCGCCGAAGCTTTACTGTAGACGCCGCCTTGACCTTGGAGATTATCTTCTCCTTATGCCTGCCCAGATCAAACGAGACCGAGCCCGATGGCTTCGCGATGAAGTCAACCGCACCGATAGCGAGCGCCTCGAGCGTTTCGTCCGCCCCCTTTTGCGTCAGAGCGCTGATCATTATTACCGGTGTCGGACAAGACGCCATAATATGTTTTAACGCCGTCAAGCCATCCATCTTAGGCATATTTATATCCATAGTTATAACGTCAGCTTGCGTTTGGGCTAATTTTTCAAGCGCCTCCTGACCATTTTTTGCGACAGCCGCGACACTTATATCAGGATCGCTTTGCAGGATATTTGTAAGGATCTGCCGCATGAAAACAGAATCATCAACCACTAAGACGTTAATCCGCTTCGGCACCGGTGGTTACCTCTTTCTTATGGGCATGTTGCCCAATACAATATAAGGGATTTGTACTGTAAAGAAATCCCCCTTCGCCCCCGCTCACGGCGCCCCCTTTTTTCAGGCGCTTACAGCGACGGCTTTTGCGAAAATATGAAAATTTCGCTATTTGGCTTAAGTCCCCTTATTAACTTTTTTCTTCACATCACCCTTTTCGCCGTACCTTTGGAAGCCTGTTTGCTGACTTTCTCCAAGTCCATAGATTTAACAGCCTTTTTCTCGGCGGTATTCAGCAGGCTGTAAAGATTTAACATTATCATGATATCGTCACTGTCTTTTATTTTGATGACAGAACTGATGTACTCGTTCTCAATACTCGATACTATCCTTGGCGCTTCTTCTATCTGCGACTTATATATCGTTTTGACCGAATCTACTTCATCGACTATAAGACCGGTCTTTATCCCTTCTATATCCGCGATTATTACCCGCGTATCTTCTGTTACACCCTTCTTCGGGAAACCAAACCGCTCCCGCAGATCCATTACAAACACAATATCGCCGCGCAGGTTCAGCACCCCTTGTACAAAAGACGGCGCATTGGGCACTTTCGTCAGGCTCGGGTACTTCGCTATCTCGACAACAACATCCACGGGTATTGTAAATATATCCTCACCAACACAGAAATTTACTACGACGAATGGTTCATCCACAACTTTTTGCCTGCTCTTATCCTCACCTCCGGATTTGTCTTCCCTCACCTCGGACAAAAGAGCGATCTCCTCTTCTGTAAAAAGGTCATTAAGCGATATACATGAGACTATCTTGGACTTGTCGCCGTCGGTGATCTTTAGTATACCGTGCAGCTGCTTGATATCGCCCTTCGAGAGGGTCGGTGGCGGTGTCGTTACAATCTTTTTCGGCACGCGCATTATCCCGGATATCGCATCGACCATCAAACCTATCATGCACCTGCCGACATCCACTACTATTATTGAGGAGTTCTTATCTATCGTTATCTCATCGTAATTAAATCTGACATGCAGATCCACTATCGGGATTATGTCCCCCCGTATGGATATAACCCCCCTGATAAATTCCGGCGACTGGGGGATCGGGATTATCTCAGGTAGCTGGATTATCTCCTCAGCGTCCTGGATATTTATTGAATAAAGCTCGTCTTGTAAGTAGAATGTGATTATCTGTATCGACTCCTCCTTCTTCTCCACTTTCTCATATTCAAAATCTTTCGCGAGAAACTTCTCATGCCCTTCTTCCCGAGCAAATTCACTTAACTTTACCATCTCCTCCAAATTTAAGAGCAGAATCATCTCGCCGCTGTCTAATTTTACCACACCTCTTAAGTAATTGGTGTCAATACCCTTTAATATCGATGGCGCCGGCTGTATCTTATTGCTGGTCATGCGTACTACCTCGCTGACATCATCGACGATAATACCGATCAGGCCGCCTTTAAAGTATATGATGGTTATTCTTGAAAACTCATCAAACTCATTCGGCGGCAGACCAAAGCGCAACCGCGCGTCGATCACAGAGATTATGTTCCCGCGCAGGTTTATTATACCAACGAAATAATCAGGGGTGTTTGGTACGGACGTTATCTTCGGGATCTCGATGATCTCGCGCACATTCCCGATATTCACCCCAAAGGCTTCGTTATCGATGATGAATTTTATTAAAAGGACATTGCCTGCTTCTTCTGTTTGTGCCGCCTGCGTAGCTTCCATAGGCCTCTCATGCGTTTATAGTGAACTTTATAATGATAATTCTAATGAATAAATGACCAAAAACAAGTTTATTTTTAAAAAAATGGTGCAACTCCAGACAAAACACTACTTGACAATTTTGTAAACATCTAATAGATTTCAATTAATACCCACTACTTTAAAAAAGAGAGCATAATGAAAAGTAGCTTCCTAAAATTGACAGGCTTTAAAGTAGGTGTAATCTTAACCGTCCTGATACTCGCTCTGTACCTTACCAATTTCAAATTTTTAGAACTTATCGAGCTGAAAGCGCTCGATCTTCGGTTCGTCCAGAGAGGCACGATAGAACCAGACAGCCCTGTCATTATTATTGGTATCGATGATAAAAGTGTCAAGAGGATCGGCAGGTGGCCGTGGCCGCGCTCGTATCTTGCGAATCTGGTCGATCTGATGACTCAGGCGGAAGCGAAGGTGGTCGGTTTTGATATAACATTCGCGGAACCAGACAACAATTCAGAGTTACAGCTTATAAATGACATCGATTCTCAGCGTAAGCAGTGGGGAATAAAGAGCGATGAATTAGATAAATACATAGTGGCAAAAAAGAAGCTCGCTGACAATGACCTTAAGTTCGCTGACGCGCTAAGAAGAAATGGCAGGTCGATTTTAGGTTACTTCTTCCATACAGAGTCATCTGAAAAGAGGCTTGATAAAGCGACGAAGGAAGCGATGACGAAAAATTACGAGCTTATCGCGCCCTCAAAGCTCTCTGCAATATTTTACACATCCGAGGAAGCGCAAAAGTTTGATTTCATTGACTTTAAGGCGGCTGATGTGAATATCAGGAAGATATCTGAAGCGACGCGCGGATTCGGGTACTTTAACGTGTTCCCGGACATCGATGGTACCGTCAGATGGAGCCCGTTAGTACTCAAGTACCAGGGCGAGCTCTTCCCGCCGCTTTATCTTCAGGTGCTCAGGGAGTATTTAAGGAAAGAAGGTGAGGACGAAGAGAACATCGTCATAAAGGTGAATGAACTGGGCGTGTATGAAGTCCGGCTATATGATTATACGATACCGACGGACAGGTATGGCAGGGTACTGATAAATTACAGAGGGCCTGCCTACACCTTTAAGTACCATTCATTTGTCGATGTGATAAACGGTGAAGTCCCCAAGGAGGAGTTCAAGGATAAGATGGTGATTGTCGGGGCGAACTCCGTCGGGATATATGACTTGCGGGTCACGCCCTTTTCAAGCGTATACCCCGGGGTTGAGACTCACGCGAACATAATCGACAACATACTGAACCGTGAATTGCTGATCAGTCCTGATTGGGCAAAGGGCGTCGATTTCCTGACGATACTGCTTTTTGGTCTGTTGGTCGCGATCATAATACCAAAGCATAAGGCATCCAAAAGCGCACCGATAATCATTTTGACGTTAGCCAGTTACGTTGTGTTGAATTATCTGATCTTCGTTTACGCCAGGATCGTGCTGAATATTGTTTACCCGACCTTCACTATCGTCACTTCTTCACTATTCCTGTACACTTACCGGTTCGCGACCGAGGAGCGTGAAAAACGCATGATAAAAGGCGCATTCTCGCATTATGTGAATGAATCGGTGGTAAATGAGATGCTGAAGTCACCGGATAAACTGCAATTAGGCGGAGAAAAGAAGGAGCTGACTGTACTTTTCTCTGATATAAGAGGGTTCACCACTATCTCTGAATCGCTTAGCCCGTCAGAACTGGTACAGCTCCTGAACGAGTACCTGTCTGAAATGACAAAGATAGTTTTTAAGCATGAAGGTACTCTTGACAAGTACATGGGTGACGCGATTATGGCGATCTATGGAGCCCCGCTTGATATCACCGACCATCCGCTTAAAGCGTGCAAAACCGCGGTCGAAATGATGCGGGTTCTATGGAAGATGCAGAAGGAATGGGAGAGAAGGGGTACGCCGCACGTTGATATCGGTATCGGTATCAACACCGGCGGCATGTCAGTCGGGAACATGGGATCTAATGTAAGGTTCGACTATACTGTCATGGGCGACAGCGTCAATCTCGGCTCGCGGCTCGAAGGGATAAACAAGCAGTATGGCACAAATATTATTGTCAGCGAATTCACTTATGCGTACATCAAGGATGAGATGATCTGCCGGCAGCTCGACAGGGTACGGGTCAAGGGTAAGAAGGAGCCGGTGAAGATATACCAGCTGCTTGGTGACACAAGGTTTGTCGATAAGGGCGCAAATGACAGAAGGGTTGCGGCAAATAAGTCCAAAGCAAAGGCGTTCGGGCATAGAAGGTTCTCTGATAAAAACTTGCAGGATATGAGAAAAGAGGATAAATTACATTTACAGGATTTCGCGGCAGCATTTGAGCGCGCGTTATTCAAATATTTCGTTATGGAGTTTAATGAGAGCCTGGAGATGTTCAAAGCGATAGAGCAGGAATATCCTGAGGACAGGACAACGAAAATATTCTTGAAAAGGGTACAGGGTTACATCGATACCCCACCGCCGCCTGATTGGGACGGGGTGTTCGTTATGACGACAAAATAAGGAAACTATGATAAACATGAAACGATATATAACATTAATAATATTAGTAATAATATGCTTTACGCATGAAGCGGGCGCAAAAGTTGATTGCCCGGCAATAGTCACCGCGGCATTTAACGGTAAATATAAGTTAGTGAAAAAATCGATAGAAGCCGGCTGCGACATTGACTTTTCTGATAAAAAGGGCTATACGCCTCTGATGTGGGCGGCGCTCAAAGGTAACGAAGATATAGTCAAGTTATTAATAGACAGCGGCGCGAACCCGAACACGAAGAATTACAGAGCAAAAGGGATCACCGCGTTGATGCTCGCCACAAAAAAGGGGAATTACCCGATCGTCAGGTATTTGGTGAATCACGGTGCAAATATCAACATGAAGACCGGTGGCGGCATGACGGCGCTCAAGATCGCGTATCACCAGAAATATGGCAAGATAGCGAGATTATTAGAGGATATTCAGCATAAGCAAAAGAAGATGAATAAGTTGTTCGTTGCAATCAGATTAGGCAAGCTTAAGAAAGTGAAGAAGTTTCTTGATGAAGGCTATAAAGTCGAATATAAAGACGAATGGGGCTTTACACCATTGATGATCGCGGCGGAAAACGGCCATTATGATATCGTAGACCTGTTGATTGACAACGGCGCCGATATAAACGCAAAAAACAGTAACGGCCAGACGGCTTTATCCCTCGCGAAAAAAAAGTGGCATGTCGATATAATGCGCCTGCTGACCGAAAGCGGCGCAGAAACAGATAACAAAGAGAAGAAACCGCCGGAAACCGTGAAATAACATATTGTTGTAACTATTACAAACGCCTTGCCGCAAATATACACATTAAATGGAACAGGTGAAGGAGTAATGATATTATTACAGAAGAACTACCAGTCACTTACGCGGACATTAACATTACTAACTTAAAGAGTAATCTTGGTGTCGTAAAGAGTATCGTCGGTGACGGTGTCAGGATCATGTCAGTTGTCAAGGCTGACGGCTACGGACACGGCGCCGTAAATGTCGCGAAGGCGTTATCAGAAGCCGGCGCCGATCTCTTTGGCGTCGCCAATTTCGCCGAGGCGCTCGAGCTCCATGACCAGGCCAGCCTGACTAACGGGATAGTCATCCTAAGCGGGGGGGATCCTAATAAAATACCAGAAATCGTGCACCACCGGTTCGTACCGGTCATCTATGATCCCGCTACTTTGCGAAGGTTTAACGAAGAGGGTAAAAGAGCGGGGATAGTAGTAAAAGTACACATAAAATTCGACACTTCGATGGGCAGGCTTGGTTTCTTCCCTGATGATGCCGCGATGATATTCAAAGAGTTGCGCAGGCTTGAGAATATTCAGGTAGACGGGATCATGTCGCACTTCTCCTTTGCGGATGATGACCCGGGCTACTCGCGAAAACAGCTTGACACATTCAACACAATCCTGCAAACGGCCAAGGAGCTTGATATAGACCCGCCGTTTAAGCATATAGCGAATTCCGCGGGCATAATAAACCTGCCGGAATCACACTATAATCTTGTGCGGCCGGGTATCATGCTGTTCGGTTGCGCACCTTCGATGAAGATGCGCAACAAGGCGCCGCTTAAACCTGTTATGTCAATTCACAGCAGGATAATACAAATAAAGGAATTCCCCGCCGGGGCAAAAATATCGTACTCAGGCGCCTTCACCACAAAACGAATAAGTGCGATCGCCGTAATACCGATAGGTTATGCCGACGGCTACTCACGCCTTCTATCGAACAAGGGGCATGTTTTGCTTCGCGGGAAGAGGGCGCCCGTCACCGGTAATGTCACGATGGACATGACGATGGTGGACGTCACGGATATGCCGGGCGCAAAGGTCGGTGATTATGTTACCGTATTGGGCGAGGCGAAGGATGGCGGGAGCATCAGCGCATGGGATATCGCCCGCCTTAGCGATACAATAAGCTATGAGATCCTTACAAGTTTCTCAAAACGGGTTGCACGCATAGCACATGGTTAAGTGATGGATAGAGGATGGGCATGTTGCCCGACTTTTATAAAGGAAATTTAAGCTTGACAATTATTTGGTGTCAGCTATATTAGATTCAGATATAATTGGAGGCGTAATGCCTCATTCATTAAGGAATAAACGATAACTGCTATGAAATAAATACCATCGCGGGTTATTGTTTGATTTATTTCATACAAACAGGAGGTAGCATGAACCACTTTACAAAAGACCGCTTTGGGAGGATGTTGCTCAAAACATTGGCGGCGGCGCTTATGGTATCCTTTTTATTTATATCAGGGTGCGGACTGTTTGACGACGATGACGACGATAATAACACAACGACTAATGGCGCTTCAGACGCGACATCCGTTGCGGCGGGCATACCGAAAAGCGATACGATCGAAGGTGAAAAGGATTCTGACTGGTTCAGCTTCTATGCCGGTGAAGGGATCGTCTATTCAATCGAAGTCGCATACTCTTCATTGACTGATGCGAGATTAGCGATATACAGTACTGATGGCGTCACACTTATTGATGAAGTCTCAGGCGCTAATGTCACCTCGCAAAGCGAAACGGTTCTTACAAACGGTACAAATTATTCTGCCGCAGATACCACTTTGTAACTTGTCTGGACATGCGATGCCGCAGGTCTTTATTACGTGGTCATAGAAGGCAGCGCGGACGTGGCCGAAACGTATACACTCTCTATCGATATTGGTGCGCCTGCCGATGAGGATGAGGTTGAAGGCGACGAGGACGAAGATGGCGACGAAGACGATGACAGCGGCGCGGACGAGGACGGCGACACGGACGATGACAGCGGCGCGGATGACGATAGCGGTACGGATGACGACAGTGGCGCGGATGACGACAGCGGTACGGATGACGACAGCGGTACGGATGACGACAGTGGTGGAGATACCGCCACTGGCGACGTTGATGGCGATGGCTACACTGTGGAGCAGGGAGATTGCGACGACAATGACGCCGCTATTCACCCAGGAGCGGCAGAGACATGTGAAGATGGTATCGACCAGGATTGTGACGGTGACGATGCGATTTGCCCTTCAAGCGGTCTGTACTACATTGACTCCGATGGCGACGGCTATGGCGACCCTTATAATTCGATAGTGTACCCGACTCAACCGGCGGGCTATGTGATGGACGGCACAGACTGTGATGACTCTGACGCGTCAATACACCCGAACGCCCAGGAGATCTGTGATGATGGCATCGACCAGGACTGCGACGGCAGTGACGTTGTGTGTCCGTAGCTGGTCACTTGGCTGGTTGGGGTTTATGTGGACAATAATGCGATACCTGAGATAATCAGGATACTTAAAGAGGAGTATAAACGGTTTCGGGAACCTGTCGTAAGCCTGATGGCAAATCAGGGGCAAGACCCGTTTAAGATACTTATCGCGACAGTCCTTAGCTTAAGGACAAAAGATGATGTCACCAAGAGCGCGTGTGAGCGGCTCTTCGCGGTTGCGGACAGGCCGGAAACAATGATGAGGCTCGCGGTATCAAGGATTGAAAAGCTAATTTATCCGGTCGGTTTTTATAAGGTAAAATCAAATAACATCATCAATATCTGCAACGTATTGGTAAGCAGGTACGGCGGCAGGGTTCCTGACACGATAGATGAGTTGCTTACATTCAAAGGTGTCGGCAGGAAGACGGCTAATCTTGTGATCACGTTAGGTTATGGTAAGCCCGGCGTCTGCGTCGATACCCACGTGCACAGGATCTCAAACCGGTTTGGTTACGTCAGGACAAGCACGCCAAAGAAGACGGAATTTGCCCTTAGAGAAAAATTAGACAAGAAGTACTGGATAATTTATAACGATCTTTTAGTCTGTTATGGCCAGAATGTTTGCAAACCCGTGTCGCCTTTGTGCAGTCAATGCAGGATAAGCCACTACTGTGACAGGATCGGTGTCAAGAATCACAGATAAAATTCATTATTGGATCAAGGATGATTAATAAGCTAATAGTCGGTGTAGGTGATATGTCCGTCTCGAACAAACCTGACTCGCTGATAGTCACTTACGCGCTCGGATCATGTATCGGTCTTGCCGCATACGACCCGCTGGTGAGGGCTGGCGGCCTCATACATATCATGCTGCCAAACACTACGGATGCTTTGAGCATCAAAAGGAATCCCATTATGTTCATCGAAACCGGTTTCCCTATTTTTTTCGAGGAGCTGTATAAGTTAGGGGCGGCGAAACCACGGCTGATAATCAAGATTGCCGGCGGCGCGAGCCTGTACAGCAATAATAACATGTTTAATATCGGCGCCAGAAACTGTGAATATACGAAGAGATATCTTCAGGAAAACAATATGAAGCTTGTCGCACAATCGATTGGCGGCACATACGCCCGAACAATGAAGCTCACCTTAAAAAACGGTAAAGTCTGGGTAAAAATCCCTGGTTTAGGGAGTGTGGAGCTATGGAAGATATCAAAGATATCAAAGAGATAATAAAAAGGATAAACAAATTGCCCCCGATGCCCGAGGTGGTCAACAAGATACTGCACATGGCGGAGGCCCCGACTATCTCCGCGAAAGAGGTTATCGAGGTGGTCAAGTATGACCAGAACATCACTGCGAACGTGCTCAGGCTCTGCAACTCTTCATATTACAGCCTCTATAGAGAAGTCTCGTCACTAAGCGACGCAGTGGTACTGTTAGGGAACCAGACTCTGTATAATATGATACTCGCGAGTTTTTGCGCGGGCTATCTGGGTAAAAAGAACAAAGGGTACGAGCTCGAGAAAGGGCAGCTGTGGGAGCATTCCGTCAGTTGTGCGCTATTGTCCAAGGAGATAGCAAAAAGAGTCGGTTATGAAAATGAGCAGCTCGCTTATAGTACAGGCCTTACACATGATTCAGGTAAACTCGTATTAGATAAGTTCATGGCGGAGGAGTTTAAAGATGTAATGGAGAAGCTGGGGCGGCAAAACATCGAATTTAATCAGATAGAAGAGGATATTCTTGGTATCACTCATGCACAGGCTGGCGCAATGCTCACAGAGCGGTGGAAGTTCCCGAAGGAGATAGTCAACGCGATAAGGTATCACCACACCCCCGAGGAAGCTGAAGGGAACAGCAAAGTTGTTGATATTGTTCACGTAGCCGACGCTCTGGCAGCGATGTTCGGGTTTGGCAGCGGTATCGACGGCCTCGCGTACCGGTTCTCGGAAAAGTCGTTAAAGAACCTGGGATTAGCCCCAAGGGAACTTTATGAGCTGGCGCCTGTGCTGATCAATGAGATAAAGAAAGCGAAGGATTTATTAGAGCTTCGTTAGAAAATGCGTTATAACTGCGTGGATTTAATGAACTACCCGGGAACAAGCTGACGGGGAATTAACCCGCGAAAAACAGGTGAGCCAGTTAAACACCGCCTAATTCTTAAATGTAACCTTCCACCTTTTCTTTATCTGCGGCATCAGGCTTTGCTTTAAGGTACTTCAAAAAATTATCCTCACTTTTTTTGTACTCGTTTAACTTATAAAATGAGACACCAAGATTAAAGTAGCAGTCAGCGAATTCGCCGTCTAACTCTAACGCCTTATTGTATGATTCGATAGCCTTATTATAATCATCTGTTGATAAGTATGCTGTCGCAAGGTTATAGAAAAGCAATGCGCTGTCAGGAACCTGCTTTATGCACTCATTGAAGCTTTGTATGGAATCAGAATAATCTTCATTCCTGAAATACGATAAAGCTGCTGTGAATTTTGCGTCAAAAGATTCGCTGTCCTTCTCCATATAACGACTCAGTGACGTGATTGCCTCGTCATATCGGGACGTTCTGTATGATACGATCCCAGATATTAATGCTACCTGCCTATAATCGTTGTCGATTTTTACGACTTTATCAAGATATTTCGCACAATCGGCATAACTCCCCTTCTCAAATGAAGCTATCGCAAGATTGTAGTAGACGGCGGCGTCCTTCTTGATCTTCAGCGCGGACTTCAGCTCCTTTATCGCAGAGTTATATTTGCCCTCTTTGATGTAAGAACAACCAAGGTTGTTATACGCGTTGAAGTATTTTTTGTCCTCTTTCAATGAGCCGCTAAATTTTTTCGCGGACTTTCTGTACTCCTTCTTATTGTATAAATCGACACCTAAGTTGTAAAGCTTTACAGCCTTCACCTTATCCGTACCGAAAACATTGCCTGAATTCAGGAATATCATAACAAGGGCAAGAAAAATAATGCTACGTTTGCTGTATGCGGTTATTGCCAACTAAGTAGTACCTGTAAGAACAGTTTATTTATATGAGAACTTAATCTCCAGTGAAATATTATTATTTTACTTACTTCTTTAGTTTCTTTATCTCTTCAAGAACGTATTTTTTTACTACTGCGTCATCTTCCTCTGTCGCATACTTTAAATAAGCTTCAAACTCTGTGACAGCATCGGCCTTACGCCCTTTTTCTTTATATAGAACAGCAAGATTATAGTGAGCCAGCTTATGCTCTTTATTATAAAGTATGGCGTCCTCATATTCCTTGATCGCTTTGTCGACCTGACCAAGTTTATAATATGCATTGCCTCTTTCGAAATACTTTTCCGCTTCCTTTTTATCGTTGTTGTTACCGTTGTTGTTGCCACAGGAGATAATCAGCATGAAAGATGCTAATAAAATGGCAACAGTGATTAAAAAAAGTCTTTTTTTAACCATACCCCACACCTCTTTCTTGGTTAAGCTAATAATAGTATATGTCGTTAATATAACGTTAACCTAAATCACACTAAAGTGCAAGCTTTAAATTAGCTTCATAACACTTTAACAGTTCAGTTTTATTAAATATCAAGGAAACATCCACATCATAACTCTTTTTTATGTTCTCAACGCCGCCCTCTTCCCTGTCTACAAGCGCGATAACGCCCATTATATCAAAACCGGCCTCCTTTGCCCGTTCTATCGCCTTCATAGTTGACATGCCTGTCGTAATTACATCCTCGATCATCAAAACCTTCTCGCCGGCGGATACATTGCCCTCTATCCACTTCATCAAACCGTGCTTCTTCGCCTCTTTCCGGATGATAAAGGCCTTTAGCGGCGCGCCTCTCTCATAGCTGACTAAAGAAGCGGCTATGCTGATAGGGTCTGCACCCAGCGTCAGCCCGCCGACAGCCGAGATACCGGCATCCTTAAACCCGCCATCGATCAAGTCGTTTACCAGCTCACCGATCAGGGTCAACCCGAGCGGGTCAAGAGTGACAGCCTTGCAATTGATATAGTAACTGCTCAACAGCCCGGAAGCTAATTTGAATACCGGTTCCCTGGAATACTTGAAAGCCTTGTCAACTAACAGCCGCAACAACCGCTCTCTTTTGCTAAGCTCCATTAATGAACGACCCAGACGGTGCAGTTCTTCGCTAATTTGACTACCCTGTAAGAGATACTGCCCAGCGCAATCTCCTTGATTAAGGAGACGCCGCGTCTGCCGACTACTATTGTTGAGTAGCCACCCTTCTTCGCCGCGTCAACGATATCCTTACCGACATCAGATGACCGAAGCGCTATCTTTGTCTTTATATGCGAAGCCGGTATCCCGCTTTTTATCAACTGCTCCTTCGCAGACGTAAACACGCCTTTCGTCCGGCTCTTCAGCTCGCCCTCCCACTTACCGATCTCCTCGTCTCTTAAGTCTTTTAATGCCCGCTC
>JAJRZU010000097.1 GCA_024275075.1 Deltaproteobacteria bacterium
GCGAACGACAGGCCGTTCGCTTCCTTGTCCTTTATGATCGCCTCGATTCTCGCCATCGCGGCAATGCGTTTTAAGCACCGTCAATCAGCTGAAAAGAATAAGAGAAACAAGTGAATAAGGACTTGATTTTTATTGGTAAATGGAGCATTCATTGATTACAAAACGCGTCCTGAACTTGGGCGCGGAAATTATAAACTTGGAGGTAATAATGAGTGATTTAGAAAGTGAAGTAAAAGGGGGTAGCGACCAACGGAAGCGTAGGGGCACAGCCCCTAAATTGCCCAGGGCGGCTCGCCCTTCGGTACTAAGGCAGTTGGCGGTCTTACAAACGCTGAGTCTGGAGCAGCTCCATGAGAAGTGGCTCGACCTTTATGATAGCAAGCCGCCGAAGTACAAAAAACAGTTTCTAATGAAACGGCTTGCGTACCGGATTCAGGCCGCTTTCGCGGATTCCAATTCGCTTTGTGGGGAAAGAAAGCTAAATGAGAAAGCACGACAGTGCTTGAAGAATGTCGCGGCAAGTGACCCGATGGCGACGGTTTTGCAGAGGAAGCCGACGGATAACAAGGCGGGTGAGCGCATACTGCCGGGAACGAGGTTCGTTAGGGTATGGAACGGGCGGCGCTACGAGGTTATCGCCAGAGAGAAAGGCTTTGAGTATGAAGGCTGTATATACCGGTCATTAAGCGCGGTCGCGGATAAGATAACAGGCACGCACTGGAACGGGAAGGTTTTTTTTGGGCTGAAAAAAGGTGCGAGCCGCACAGGCAATAAATAGCTATTTAAAATAAAATCACTTACTTGGAGGTAACAAAAATGTTTGGTAATGTAAGAACAAATCAGAATACTGATAAACAGCTCCAGTGCGCGATCTACACCAGAAAGAGCCACGTTGACGGTCTGGAGGTGCTTTCGCACTTCTCCACTTGGCTTTGTTGGTCGATGCGGAGCGCAGAAAACCACGACAGTGGTCGCTCTCGAAGCTTATAAAACCCTTCCCTGAAGACTGGGAGGAACAGAGGGAGTGGTTTGGGGATTAAATAGTAGCTATCTCGACGGACTATTTGTATAAAGATTGTATAAAGATCTCCTTGACATTTATGAAATCGCGACCTAAAATTAATATAGTTCTTTCCTGCTTCAACTAAAAGGAGTGGACTGCATCAATGTCAAGCAGATTAAGAATTATGTGAAGAAAGGAGGGGGACAATGAAAACACTCACACGAATACTCACCATTTCAGCAGTCATTATCAGTACTTTGCTTGTGCAGAACCCCAATGCTGCGGCACAGCAACAAACGGTAAGAAAAAGAATCAGTAAAGACCCTAAAGGTGTCAAGCCGGACTGGACTGAAGCTGAGGCGAAGTGGAAGGCATTCTCTGAGAAACATCTTGATAAGATGCAGAAGCTTAGTAAAAGCTCAGAGCTGCGGCAGTTCACTGAGATAAGAAGTGATCTTATATACAAGTACCTGCCCAAATTCAAGTTCTTTACTGATGAGTACCTTATCTTTGCGCTGAATATAAGCGGCGAGATAACTCCTCTTGGCATGGGTTTATGGTCATTAAAAAATCCTGAGATATCAGACTTTATGATGAAGCAAGAGATAAAGGTAAAAGACGCTTCGATCGCTATTGAAGTTGTAAAGCTTATGGAAGATATAATGAGTGCTCCGAATCGTATTGGAGTTCTCAAGATAAATACTAATAATTACAAAATATTTGATAAGGATATGTACCGCCGTCTTTCGGGTGATGATTCTCAATGGAAATATAATGTAACGAAGGAAAATGATATATGGACCGTTAAACCAGAATATATCGGCTCTGCCCAACATATGGCACCGACCATATCGGAGATCGTGGTCGATAATATCGGACGCATAAAAGAAGTGCGCCAGCAGCATAGGGATATTCGCTTACCCTAGTACCGGCGCACGACTAATGTAAAAAAGAAGCGCCTAATTACAATAATCTTGTTTAATTGTCGGGCACGATATTTACATCATCAGTACCGCTGATTTGTTCACCGTCAAGAGTAGCTCCCGTAAGTGTTGCCACAGTGTCTCCGGTTTCCAGTGTTAACTCATTTGTATTGATCTTACAAACTAA
>JAJRZU010000098.1 GCA_024275075.1 Deltaproteobacteria bacterium
ACAAGCATCAGAGCAAAGGCAAAAGCTCTGAAAGTAAAGAAGTACAGCAAGATACCTAAAGATGAGCTGATCCGGGCAATCCAGAGAGCGGAAGGCCATAATGACTGCTTCAAGAAGATCCCAGGGTGTTGTCAGGCTGACTGTTGTTTTAGAGAAGACTGCTTATAAAAGTGTGGGGCGGCAATAAATTACCGCCCCACACTTTCGCTTTTTAACAGGCGCGCCTGTTTTATTGCGGTTTAATTCTCCGTCGTCTTGCTACGGGGTAGTTTATTATCAACAAAAAAGCGCCGCCCATCTCTGCGTCATTGGTGATGACATAATCACCAGAGCCGTTTATACAAAGACCCTCAGGTTTTTTCAGCGTGTAATTACAATATCTTTTAAAATCAAGCAACAGTTTTTTCGTAGCGCCCCTCTTCGTCACCGTCACCGTAAAGAGCTTCTTATAGCTGGAATCCTTTCGAGAGTTGTCATGTACGATGATCACAAGTTCGCTGTCTGACACTGCAAATATATCGCTTATGCTGTAGTTCCTGCCCTCTTTATCGGTATCGCCTCTAAGGTCGATGAAATATTTTGTGAACTCCCCGCTTTTCAGAGAATATTCAAGTAAGAGCGTCTTGTTTTGGTCACCACCGATAAGCGGTTTTTCGAACACCATAAAGAGCGCCTCTTCGTCTGGTGTCAGGCTAACGCCCTCGATGCCGCCGTTGAATACGACGTTCGCGATATCGACCACCCGTGCGGGTACCTTTATCTCGTCAAGGATATTACCGGCTTTGTCGGTCTTAAGGATAACGAGCCGCCTCTCCGCGCAGATGTAGAGATTGCCCGAGCTGTCGATCGCGATACCCTCGAGGTCATACAGCCCATCCACCGCGGCGCCGTTTCGCCTGAGAGGGAAAGCTTTGGTAACGACAGCCTCTCCGTCATCATACCTGACCCTGAATAGCTGGTTCCCCGCTTTACCCTTCGGTTCATCAGACACCGCGTAATATGTACCGGTAGCGTTGTCGTAGCAGATACCGGAAAATTCGGAGAACTCGATGCCAGCGCCGCTTACCGGTACAAGGCTACAACCGGTATCTCCCGAAGCTGCCGCGGCGCTAACGGCAAGCGTTGGAAGTATAATAAGAAGGAGGATTATCCGTTTGAAATTGTAGCTGATACGCATAGGTGTTTTATACCAGATATGGAGAATATGTTCAAGCGTTTGTAAAAAAATTATAACCAAGTTATAAAATTCTTGACATAAAATATACGGTGATTTATCATATATTTTCTTTTTAGGCGGATAAAACGATTTTTCAACAGGCTCACCTGTTTTTATATTTAGGGGTTGATGCCCTGTAGCTTGTTGCGAGTAAGTTCATTCAATGGACGTTAGAGCAGTTAAAATAACAAAGGCGGCAGATAGCGGCACAAAAACCGTTGATAGTCATATTATAGTCGAGGAGCCCTTGTTGATCCTCGCAAATGGCGCAGGGATCGCGACGATCATGAGGACGCCGGGCAGTGATAAGGAACTTGCGATAGGGTTCATGTACTCTGAGGGGCTTATCAAAGATGTCGGTGATATTCAGATGGTCGCTGTGAAGGGTGATAACGCGGCCGATTCGCAAAACACTGTTAGTCTTACGTTGGCGGGGGGTATAAAGCCCGCGAATAAAAGATCGTATGAAATTCGTTCAAGCTGCGGTATCTGCGGGCAGAAGAGGGTGGATGACCTCTTTGAAGATGTGGAAGCGGTCAAGGGTTCTTTAAAAATTAAAAGCAGTGATATTTATAAGATACCAGTTATCATGAGCGAGCGCCAAAGGTTGTCGAAGCTGACCCGCGGGGCGCACGCCGCCGCATTTTTCACGCAAGGCGCTTTCACGCAAGGCGCTTTCACGCAAGGCGCGTCGATCGTCGCGTGTTATGAGGATATCGGCAGGCATAACGCGCTTGATAAGCTCATCGGGCACTGCCTGCTAACCGGCATTAAGATGGATGACAAGTTGCTTCTGTTAAGCGGGAGAGCGAGTTATGAGATGCTCGCGAAAGCGGTGCGGTGTGGTATATGCTGCGTCGTATCGATATCCGCGCCGTCATCGCTGGCGGTTGATATAGCGAAACGCGGGAACATCGCGCTCGCGGGTATCATAAGAGGCAGCTCGATGAATATATACAATAAACGAGATACATTTTTAGATTGAGTATGATATTATGCCCCGCATAAAAAAAGTCAATGAAGATATTCTAAAGAAGCTCGAAGCGTTCCACGGCGCGCTTGTGCCAGGTCTCATCATCGGTGCGTACATGGTTGAGCTCGCCTATGATATGTTAGGGGATGCCGACCTTGTAGACGCGGCTGTCGAATCAAAGAAGTGCATCGCTGACTCTGTTCAGATAATGACGGGCTGCACGCTGGGTAACGGCTGGCTGACCGTTTATGACTGGGGCATATTCGCGATCACGCTCTTTGACAAAAGAGGCAAAGACGGTGTCAGGGTACATCTCGACACAAAGAAGATGCCAAAAGAATCGCTGACTTACAAGTGGTTCTTCAGGAAGGTCGGTAAGGGTTCTCACGATGAGGTGAACAAGGAATTACTGGTGTTTAAGAAGTCGATACTCACTTATGAGTTTGTAAAGGTGAATATAAAGAAGGAGAAGAGCGCGAAGATAATGACGTGCGTGAAATGCGCTTATCCCTTCCCCTATGACGGCTCTGCTGAATGCAAGAGCTGCCGGCAGGGAAGTTATTATATTAATAATAATTTTCATTAAGGTCGTAGGTCGAGGCAGCGACATTGCCGCGCTCCGCCCGCAATGACAAGAAAACGCGTTTTTAGAACAAATATCTTAGGAGTGATATATGGTGAAGTTAACTGTTGATGGTAAGGAAATAACTGTTCAAGGTGGTTGCAGTATCCTCGCGGCGGCGAAGCAGGCGGGTATACACATACCGACTTTGTGCCATTTCAAGGGGCATGATTCCCAGGCCGCATGCCGGATATGCCTTGTCGAAGTGAAAGGCGCGCGCGGGCTTTTGGCGGCGTGCTCGACACCGGCGGCGGAAGGCATGGAAGTGGATACCTCATCTGAAAATGTCATGAAGGCGAGGAAACTTGTTGTGGAGCTTCTGCTCTCGGCTGGTGAGCATGACTGCATAACATGTGAGGCGAATGGCGAGTGCAAGCTTCAGAAGCTTGCGTATGAATATGGTATAAATAACACCGAGCTCAGGTTCAAGGGTGAGAAGAACGAGAAGGTGTTCGACGATTCGCACCGGTTCATCATCCGTGACAGCTCGAAGTGTATTCTTTGCAATAAATGTGTGATAGCGTGCAATGAGCGCGGCGTCCACGGAATATTATTCAAGAACGAGCGCGGGTTCCCATCAAAGATCGTCTCTGATGACTGCTCCTTGGCAGACAGCGGGTGCGTCTCTTGCGGGGAGTGTGTTCAGGCGTGTCCCGTCGGCGCGCTCTACGAGAAGAAGCGTATCGGTATGGGGCGGCCATGGGAGCTGAAGAAAGTCAACACAACTTGTCCGTACTGCGGTGTCGGCTGCCAGCTCATCGTCCACATCGACGAAGAGAGAAACAGACCGGTAAAAGTCACCGGCAGGTACACAACGCCTAACGAA
>JAJRZU010000099.1 GCA_024275075.1 Deltaproteobacteria bacterium
CAAGAGCTTCGCGGCCTTTTCAACGGTTTTCAAGAGATCGCCAAACACGATAAAATCGAAGTCCCGGAGCTCGCGGCCAAGGATCACGTCGCGCAAAGCGCCGCCGACGATGTACACCTTAGAGCCACACAGTTTCGCCGCCTCTTGTATTGAGTTGATGTTTTTATTTTCTTTCAGGCCGGTTATCTTCATTGTCAAAATCTTTTAATTGCAAGAATTCCCCGGTGCTTTGCATAGGGGTCAGTCTCGTCCATCCCCCCGGGGTGGGCGTGGTAGTTCAACGTTTCCGGTAAGGTTTCAGTGACAGCTGCTTCAGCATCGGTTTTATAAGGAGCTTAAAAAAGCGCATCTTCCGTGAGGTCATGAGCAGCTTCGCGATATCCTTCGTGCCGCGCGGGGACGCCTCGTACATAGCCTTGACCACCGTGCACGTCGTAGTCAGGTCGGCCAGAAACATCCGCTCGAAGGCTCTCCTTACCTTTCGCGGATCGGTATCGATATAATCGCCAAGCTGAGTGACGATATAGCTTATGCTGAAAGCGTTTATTTTTGGCGCCGCGTCAAAGAACATTATCTTTATCGCTTTGATGACGTGGCCGCCGTTACCCTTTATCGCGAGATCACACAATTTCGCCGTCGCGTCCTTCGCGCTGTCATTAAACATCCGCCACACCGAATACGTGAACGCTACAGGGTCGCTCTTCGCAAGCTCCAGGAACCGCTTCGAGTCGGCGGCGCTCAGTACGCCGATGAGGCGCGCATCCAAGAAAAAAGTCTCCCTTTTTTCGCGAAGGTCACTCTTAACCGGTGTGACATTAACGTTGCGTCCTATGAACAAAGGCCGTCCATCCTTTAATATATAGCCCACTTAAAACCCCTTGCTTAATGGGCATGTTGCCCAATACAATATAAGGGGGATCCCCCCCTTCGCCTCCGCTGTCCCCGCCCCCTTTTTTCAGGCGCTTACAGCGACGGCTTTTGCGAAAATATGAAAGATTCGCTATTTGGCTTAAGTCCCTTAATAAGAGTATACTTAATATCATGGAAAATCAAGCGATACTTGCCATCAAGATGGTTTTCAGTGAGTGGCACAAGTTGACGCCGCTAATTTTGTGTTAACGTTGACACAAAACTATTGACGTTACCTTACAATGGAGTTACGGCATCTTTCCGTTGACTTTAGCAAGATCGGTTGGTATCATCAAGTTTAATGAACACAAAGAGATCGTTATATTTCGCCCTCTTCATCTTGTGCGCGCTTCTGTTTGCCTGTACGAGGAGCGAGGACCGCGCGGTGTGGGTAGTCCGGTTCGACCTGAAGACGGAGCAAAACGTCAAGAAGATCGTGCGTGACGCGAAAGCCGCCGGTTTTAATATTATCCTCGCGCAGGTCTACGGCAGGGGCGACGCGTATTACAATTCCGCTTTCGTACCGCGCGCTGAGATTTTAGAGGATCAGCCGCGCTAATATGACCCGCTTGCAACACTGATAAAGGAGTGCCGCAGGGAGGGTCTGGAGATACACGCGTGGGTCAATGTATACTATATCTGGTACGGGGTCTCGCGCTATGACGACAAGTCATACCCGAAATCCGCGCGGCACATCGTCAGAACCAACCCGGAATGGATAATCAAAGATTCCACGGGCAGGCGTGTCGACGAGTACAGCGAGAACGAGCGTAAAACCAAGTACTTAGAGGGGATCTATGCCGACCCGTCAAACGATGAGTTCAAGCGATACTTCCTCGCGGTCTGCGATGAGATAGCAAGCAGGTATGACATCGACGGCCTGCACCTTGATTTCGTGCGTTATCCGGGCAACACCTTTGGTTATGGTGACAAAGCAGTCAGCGATTTCAAGGGGCGTTGCGGCGTCGATCCGTTTGACCTCTCCACCGCGCTCTCCACGCCGTCGCCCGAGCAGTTCATTACGAAGCGGATGCCCATAACCGCCCGCTGGGAGTATTATTACTATTCGCTCTGGATAGAGCATAAGAGTAAGTATATAACATCGCTTGTGAGTGATTTGAAGGGTAAGCTGGAGAAGGCCGGTAAGGAGGGGGCCTCGCCCGCTCTGTCTGCCGCAGTCTTCCCTGACAGGAACACCGCGTATTTCTCGAAGTCGCAGGATTGGGGCGGGTGGCTGGATAACGGCAGTCTGGATATGGTCATGCCGATGGCGTACTACGGTTCCAGGCAGCGCGTTATGTACCAGATATACAACGCGAAGTACACGGCGAAGAGTGCGAAAGTGATTGCCGGCCTCGGGGCGTGGATAAAAGATGACCGCGAGATCAAGAGGGAGATTCGTTCTTTGCAAAAGTTCAATCTCGATGGTTTTTCGTTCTTCTCTTACGGGGGCGTCACCGAAGATGCCGGTTATTTGAAGAGCATCCGCAGGAAGATATTCACGCCGCGCGCAAAGGTCGTAAAGAAAGCGCGTGCGCTGAAAACGCCGCCGGGGTTTGAGTTCGCCAGCCATAATTACGATATCAGCGGGGGCCTGGATAATGTTATCAGCAATGAATTCGCGGCATTATTAGAGAAGGCGAAGAGCAGGGGGTATGTTGCGGGCGCTACCGAGGTTGATGAATTCCTTGGCTGCCTGAAGAAGCAGTTCTACAGTATTGCGGAGTACGAATTGTTCTTAAATAGAACCGGCGCTGATGAGGCGGCGCTAAGGATCACGCTGGCGGACGATATAACGGTGATGAAATATATCACGTCGGAGCTGTACCCGAAGGTGGCGCTAAGGGCTGATCAGCTGGTGGATATCCCGAAAAGTGTCGATTATCAGATGATCTACCGGTACGCGCACCCGAAGGATTCTGTGGAGAAGTGGGAAAAAGAGCGGGCGAAGATCGATAAAGCGTACGGGAAGCTGAAGAGCGGCGCGGATTTTTCCGATGTGGCGAAGGAATTTTCTACCTCGGCTACCGCATCAAACGGCGGTCACTATAAGAACCGGTACTTCGATGAGTTAGACGATTTGTCTGATATTCTCTTCGCGCTCAGGGAGGGTGAGGTCAGTGGCGTCGTCAAGCGACCGTCAGGTTATGCGATCTTCAAGCTTAATTCCTTGCGTCCAGAGGCGCGGATGGTGTATAAGAATGTAAACAGCGCGGTAAAGAGAGTAATCTTTTATAACGCTTTGAAGGAAGAGATCATGCATTCCACGAGGGTGGCTCTGTGAAAAGTTACATATTAAAGAGGCTTTTTTTGCTGGTGCCGACCGTATTAGGTGTCGTCACGCTGGTCTTCTTCCTGATACACATGATCCCCGGCGATCCGGTGGAGGTGATGCTTGGCGAGACGGCGCAGGTGGCGGACAAGGAGAAGCTGCGCCGCGATCTGGGGCTGGACAACCCGCTCGCCACGCAGTACGCGGATTTCCTCAAGGGTGTCTTCACCGCCGATCTCGGTGAGTCGTTCTTTTACAAAAAGAGCGTCGTCAAGATAATACGCGAGAAAGTCCCAGCGACTCTCGAGCTCGCGCTAACATCGATGTTGGTCGCGGTTCTCATCTCCATCCCGATCGGTATCATCTCCGCCGTGAAGAAGCACTCGTTTATCGATAACTCCTCGATGCTTATGTCGCTTATGGGGGTCAGTATGCCTAATTTCTGGTTAGGGCCGATCCTTATCATAATCTTCTCGATACAGCTTGGCATCTTCCCGGTATCGGGCAGGGACGGGTTCGGCAGTATCGTTTTGCCGGCGATAACGCTTGGTACGGCGCTGGCGGCGATGCTGTCGCGGATGACGCGCTCGAGTATGCTTGACGTCATCGGTGAGGAGTACCTGACGGCGGTTCGGGCGAAGGGCGCACCGGTGCGGGTCGTCATCGTGAAACATGCCCTGAAGAACGCGATGATACCGGTCATTACGATAATCGGCCTGCAATTCGGCTCTCTCTTGTCTGGTGCGATAATCACGGAGAACGTGTTCTCATGGCAAGGGCTGGGGACGTTGTTCATAAATTCCCTGCAAACGCGCGACTACCCGCTCGTGCAGGGGTGCGTGCTGTTTTTCTCGCTTTCTTATGTATTGATCAACCTTGCGACCGACCTCGTTTACGCTGTGGTCGATCCAAGGATAAGGTATTAGGTAAAGGTATGCTAAAAGGAAAACTTACGGTTATCGGTGCGGTTATCGTGCTCGCGTTCATGCTGGTCGCGCTGTTCGCGCCTCTGCTCGCGCCGTATGACCCGAATGCGATAGACCTTACCGGTGAGTTAGGGCGGCCGTCTGCCGCGCACATATTAGGGCAGGACAAACTCGGCAGGGATATCCTGAGCCGCGCCATTTACGGTACAAGAGTCTCGCTCTTCGTCGGGTTCACCGTCGTCGCGATATCTGTGGTTATCGGTACGTTTATCGGCGCCGTCTCGGGTTACAAGTGCGGCATCTACGACATGGTTATCATGCGGATAATAGATGTCCTGCTCGCGTTCCCGGGGATCCTGCTCGCAATCGCGATTACCGGTGTGCTCGGACCTAATCTGAGGAACGTGATACTGGCGCTTTGCGCTTTCGGCTGGGTCGGTTACGCGCGGCTGGTGCGTGGGCAGGTGCTCAGCATACGCGAGCGGGAGTATGTCTTGTCGGCAAAAGCGCTCGGTGCGAAGAACCTTTATATCATCCTCTGGCACATCCTGCCGAATACGCTGTCACCGATCATTGTCACCGCGACTTTCGGTGTCGCTGGTGTGATACTCGCGGAATCATCGCTCAGCTTCCTCGGGCTCGGGCCGCAGGACGTACCAACATGGGGCGCGATGCTGAACGAGGGTTCACAGTTTCTGCTCTTTGCCCCGCACGTCTCCTTCTTCCCGGGTATAGCGATCATGCTGACTATCCTTGGTTTCAATTTTATCGGTGACGGGATCCGCGACCACTTCGACCCGAAGAATTAGATAGTCGATATTTCGTTATAATCAAGAATCAAATAATGTTGCAATTTAATTTACGTACCATATACTTTAGTGTATGAAAAATTATTGTAAGTATGAGGGCAACTTTTTAAATGAAATGGTACGATAAACTGAACATCAAACCGAAGCTTCTTATCTCTTTTTCTATTATCTGCGCGATAGTTGTGTTCATCGGTTTGCAGGGTTATTTGGGTATCAGCACGATGAAGAGAGGGCAGAGCAAAGTAGAGGACATCTACCTGCCGCATATTATTCAGTTATATGAGGTAGAGATAGGTTTATGGCAGATGTTGGGTACGGAGCGGACGATCCTTTTGACACCAAAAGCGGAGCTGGTGGATGAGGATGACTGGGCGGCGGAGCTTTTGTCAGAGGATAGTGACGTGGTAGTTGAGGAGAAGAAGCGGTCTAAGAGGTACCTGTTTGATATAAAAAGGAATATCAAGCTGGCAGAGGGGATTGTATTTACTGCGAAGGAGAAAGAGAAGTTTGATGAATTCAAGGCTCTGTTTTCAAAGTGGCTTGAGATCCATGATGAGGTTTTAAGGCTTGCCGAGATTCATACAGAGGAGAACGACCAGCGTGCGCGCGATCTGTCAATCGAGCAGGGTATGGTGATGTTTGATGATGCCGTATCGCTATTAAGTGCGCTCATACAAGAGAGCACAAACAATGCCGGTATGATAATAAGGGAATCAGAGAAGCAGTACGCGAGCACAAAGAACATACTGTTTGTCGTAATCGTGCTTGGTGTCGTTTTAAGCATATATTTTGGTAATTTCATTTCAGAGCGGATGAGCCGGAGCATAAAAGAAGTTGTCTCCACTATTAAGGAGATAGCGTTAGAGAAGGATCTTACCAGGCGCGTTGAAGTGAACACCGAGGATGAGATAGGGGAGTTATCCCTCGTGTTTAATAATTTTGTGAGCGAATTTAACATTATAGTCAAGAACATCCTTCAGTCTTCATCGAATGTCGCGACAAGTTCTCAGGAGATGTCTATGTCAATAGAAGAAGTGTTAAGGGAAGCTGTGGACATTTCAAGGGGGGCGGAGAAGCAGACGGCGACGATAACGCAGTCATCAGCATCGATCGATGAGATAAAGCACATGGTGAATGAAGTGCAGATATGTTCGCTCGATGCTTCAGATATTTCTGCTCAGGCGGTTCGGGAAGCTACCGCGGGCGGTGAGATCGTAAAGGAGACGATAGCTGGTATGGAGAAGGTCGTTGAGAGCTCGAAGGAGATAGAGACGATAATCAATGTTATTGATGAGCTCTCCAACCAGACAGACCTGCTTGCATTAAATGCGGCGATAGAGGCGGCGAAGGCGGGTGAACAGGGCAAGGGATTTGCTGTGGTCGCGGATGAAGTTAGGAAGCTTGCCGAGCGTTCCGGCGGCTCTACGAAAGAGATAAAAGATTTGATAACGACGAGTACAAAAAGGATATTAGAAGAGACTAAATATGCGAACAACGCCGGTAATTCATTAAAGAGCATAATAAAGAGCGTGAACGCGACCTCTTCTTTGATCGGTGATATTTCATCAAAGACATCGATGCAGGTAGAGAAAGCGAATGAGATAGTAACGGCTTTTCAGGAGCTTGCGGATATTAGTAAGAGGAACACTGTCTCTATTGAGAAGTTGACAGAGATATTTGATAAAATATCAGAGGGGTCTGATGAATTGGCTTCATTAGCAGGCGACTTAAATGAACTGGTCGCTCAATTTAAAACCACCGGCAGCGCTTAGATCATACCTTGAACTTGCCGATCTCTTTGTTCAATACATCTGATTTGTCATCCAGAGTCTTCACGACCTTACCTAAGTCATTGATTATCTGCTGGTTGTCCTTGGCGTTGTCGTTGATCGCCCTTGTCGCTGATAGCGCGGCGTTGCTCTGCTCTTCCTGAATCTTTATCGATTTGTTGATCTGCCGGGTCATCTGGGAGATGTTGACGATCTCCGTGCTGATATTCTTGCTTGCGACCGTCTGCTCCCGCACCGCCGTTTTCAACTGGTATGCGATATCCTTTATCGATTCCGTCGCCTTCAGGATCATGGCGCTACCGACATTCTGTTCCTTTGTCGCGGATGATATCTGGTTGACCATCTCGGCCACTTCTATTATCGATTTCATCACCTCAGAGGTCTTTTTAGACTGCATGACTGTAGAGTTCGCGATATCTTTTACTCTGGTAGTGGACTGTTCGGCATTCGCAAGGATCTTCTTTAATATATCACCGGATTCTTTTGAGAGGTTCACGCTCCTTGTCACGTTCTCCGAGCTGATTTTCATGACTTCCACGGCGTTTTTGGACTCTTTCTGGACGGTTATTATGATGTTGGCTATCTCCTTGGTGGAGGCTGCCGTCCTGTCCGCGAGGTCCTTTATCTCGTCAGCGACGATAGCGAACCCTTTACCGTGCTCTCCTGCCTGGGCGGCGATGATAGCGGCGTTAAGAGCCAGGAGGTTTGTCTGCTCCGCAACGTTATCTATCACGTCTAATATTTCATCGATAGAGGAGATCTTCTTCCCTAACGATTCAATGACAACGCTTGATCTGTTTACCGAATCGTTGATCAGGTTTATACTCTTTATCGTCTCGTTTACCGAGGCCATGCCCGTTGAGGCATCTGTTGTGGATTGTTCTGACAGGTGCACCGTCCTGTTCGCGTTATCCTCGATCTTGTTGATCGATTCTTCGATCTGCTTCATAGAGTCCTCGGTATCGTTTGTCACCATGTGAAGAATTCCCGAATTGTCGGCCACCTGCTTTATTGAGGCTACCATCTCGTTTATCGACATAGCCGAGCTCTCGACGGATGCTGACAGCACCTCAGAGTTCTTCGCGAGCTCTTTGACCGATGCGTCTGTCTGGAGAACCGCGGATGAGCTTTTCTCCGCGGAGCTTGAAAGCTCGTTTACTGAATTAGCGATACCCTTTGTCGAAGCATTGACCTCTTCAATAGAAGAGAGCGTGGAAGATACGGAAGATATTTGGGCATTAGTGCCCTTGGTGATGCTCTCCATCTTATCGACGATATCATGTGAAATGGAGACCAGAGAATCTGATACACCATCTATGTTTTTGACTATCTCTTGCATATTCTCCATGAAAGTATTAAAACAACTTGCAAGCTGACCTATCTCGTTTTCAGATTTCACTATTATCCGCTCTGTCAGATCCCCTTTACCCTGCGAGATCTCCTTTAACTTCTCAAACACGACTGTTATCGGGTCCGCGATTATTTTCGTAAGATATATACTAAGAGCGATTACTAATACTAAAATGATAAGCCCGACGACAAGAACGGTGATTTTCATCTTATTCACCGATTCAATAAAATCGGCTTTTGACAGAAACAAGACCATAGCGGCATTCAGCATCTCACTGTCATTACTGAGCAAATGCAGCAAATACTTGTATTTTGTTCCATTGATGACTTTCTCGCCCTGGGCGCTGTCACCGTAAGATGCGTTTTCTATCTTTTCATAGATGTCAGAAAAATCAACCTGCCCTAACCGGCTCTTGTCTATGGAGGACGCGATCATCTCCGGGCTTATTATCATAAGATCGATACCGGTCTTCTTCTTATACTTCCAGCAAAAACGCAAATCTATATACATCGTGCTCCTGACAACCCCGATGATCCTGTCAAACGCGATCTCTTTAATTATCTGATATGCGTCTATCCGCAGGCCGTAATCCTTGTCAATACTCTTTACAACCATATCCTTCTCGCTGATTATCTGGCTGAGAAGCCCTTTTGGCAGGTCAAGCGCCGATTTCTTCGCACGGCCCTTTTTCGCCCGGTCATCTTCACTCACATCGATAACATCGATATCAAAACCGAAATCATCGTCTTGCGCGTAGGCTTTGGTCGGGGAGAAGATGTTAAACGAAGCATCTTCCTTTTTAGCGAAGGTACGGTTTATATTTAATGAGGCTTTCTCAATTTTCTTTAACGCAGGGTTGGTCGCTTTTGATAAAAAGTTCCCGTCATAGTCAAAAACGGTTAATTCATCCAACGATTCTAATTTCAGTAAATAGCTTGTTATTTTGTCAAGGCTTTCGGCGTTTTTCTTTAATGTTGCGAGGATCAAATATTCTTCTTCGGAGTTTTTCTCAGACAAGTCCTTTAAATGATTGATAGTCTCATCCAACTCGATCTCAAGGCCCCTGTGGTTTTCTTCAAGCCTCTTTTTGAATTCCATGTTCAGGTTGTTCGTAAAGTATGTTAAAGAAAAGATTATCGCAAACACGAAAGGTATGATAGAGACGACTAAAAACCAGAAAGTGATACCTGATCTTAATGAATGTTGAATACTGACTTTTTTTAGGAAGTTCTGAAAAAAGCTATCTGCCATATTTTTCTCAATTTACTTGGATTAACTCTCAAAATAAGGGAATACGGTTAATATATTGTTTTTAATCGCTTTGTAAAGCTCTTCGTATTGTTTGCGCGAGGGGGGGATGCCGCCCATGCCGAATTTCGCGGACTTACCAATAGTGCTTTGGATATCTTTCAGGCTCTTAGTGATCTTTTCATTAAGATTAGTCCCGTTCTTCCTGTCTGATTTCAGGACATTGTTTTGAAATATCTCTTTGTAATATTTCTCACAAAGTGCGAGCCTGCCTTTAGCAAAATTAAAATCCTTAAAATCGTCTCGCAATATAAGCTCATACTTCTCCATCATAGACAGGAAGACTAAGTTCGCGCCGCTCTTTATGAGCAGCTGCAGGTTCTTGTCCTGCAACGCCTTTTCGAACTTGGCAGAGAGGTTTAGTTTGAAAAAATCGTCTAAGGTCTTTATCGGGTGCCCTGAATTATGAACAAGCTTGGCGATATTATCCCAGTTCTTCTCCTTCTTCTTCGCTTCTTTGACAATATCCTTAAACATCCTGATTAACGGGTCCTCGCCAAGTTCCCCATAACCATACGAGAAAGCAAAGCCATGAAAGGATAATATCGTGATTATAATAAAAACACAGAGTGCCGCTTTTTTCGCTTTCATAATCTCCTCCCCAGCTCAAATGCCTTAATAAAGGCTACTTGTAACGATTACATTTTACCGCTATTAACACACAATGTCAATTAAAAAGTGCCTGTTTCATAACTTGGCGATATAATGATTGTGTTAGGGCATGTTGCCCAATGCAATAAAGGGGTGCTGCCGCACTTCTTTGCACGCGAGCTCTTTTGGAAAGAATGCATTTTTGCCCATACGACAAGCTTGATGTGAATATTGATGAATCAAACAAAAAAAGGGGATAGCTTGCGCTACCCCCCCCTTTTGAAAAGTAAAAAAATGCTGTTATTCTTTCACATGGCATTGTTTACATTTTGTTGGTCCTTTGCCGTTTTCCTTATGGCAACCTCTACATCTTTCATGGAAAATGTTCTTCGTGCATTTTTCATTAAAGCAAGGATTCGGTGCTACTTTGCCATCACCGATGTCTGTGTCCGCACCTTTTTTATGGCACTCTTTACAGGCCTGTGGTGTATCATCCTTTGACGCCATTGTATGGTGGCATGTTTTACACTCTACACCATTTTCCGCAGAGTGCTTCTTGTGCGGGAAAACAACGCCCGGTTTCTTGTTCTGCATGAAGTCAATTGTAAAAGCTTCCTTCGGCTCCACTGCAGAAGCAACATAAGACATTGTCGTTACTAAAAAAGCCGCAACTAATAATGATATGATAAACTTTCTCATTCTCAACTTCACCTCCTTTCATAAAAAGATTTAGCTCTTTTACTACTTTGTTATATCTAACTTTACTGGTATAAATCCGTTTTATAATATACAAAGTTACCATTGTCAAGAAAAATATCAGCAGTTTCCCTAAAAAAATCTGGTAATTATTAAAATAGTCACTAATAATGCCAGGATTCTGTAATATTATAGGGAGTGTGCATTTCATGTATAATGGGACTTAAGCCAAATAGAAAAATCTCCTTACTATGCAATAAGTGACGCATCAACTTTTCTTGACAATATAATAGAAATCCTGTAAAAATAAAAATCTGTTTTAAAACAGGAACTCTCTATGACCTCTGTGGTTAAAAGAGTAACGCGATTTATACCAACTAACATGGGAGTGAACAATGGTGAACAAAGCGAAAAAAATATGGTTAGACGGTAAATTAATAAACTGGGACGATGCGAACGTGCATATCCTGACCCATTCCCTTCATTACGGGCTGGGTGTTTTCGAGGGGATAAGGTGTTATGAATGCACAGACGGCAGATCCGCGGTGTTCAGGCTCGACGATCACATCGCAAGGCTGTATGCTTCCGCGAAAGTCGCGCAAATGACGATACCGTTTACGACGCAGGAATTTACTGACGCGCTCATAGATACCATCAAAGTCAATGAACTAAGATCATGTTACATAAGACCGATAATATTTATCGGTGACGGGCCGATGGGTTTGTTTGTCGAAGAGTACTCCGTTCGATGTTCCATCGCCGTATGGGCATGGGGCGCGTATTTGGGTGAGGACGGTATAAAGAACGGGATCCGTGCGAAGATATCCTCCTTCACTCGCCTCCACGTAAACGTCAACATGCCGAAAGCGAAGATAACCGGTAACTATGTAAACTCGATATTCGCGAAGAAAGAGGCGAAGGAGTGCGGCTATGACGAAGCGATACTGCTCGACGCAGAGGGCTACGTATCCGAGGCGAGCGGCGAGAACCTCTTCATCGTTTCAAAGGGGATCATCAAGACCCCGCCGGTACACTCCATCCTAGATGGGATCACGAGGGAGTCCATCATCAGGATAGCTATGGATAAAGGGTATACCGTGAAGGAAGAGAAGCTTACGCGCGATGAACTCTACATCGCCGACGAGGTGTTCCTGACCGGTACCGCCGCGGAGCTGACACCGATCCGCGACATAGATAACCGCACTATCGGTGAGGGCAGGCCCGGCAGGATGACGAAGGATATCCAGGACAGCTATTTTGCCGTGGTAAAGGGTGAAAACAAAGCGTACGAGAGCTGGCTCACCTATCTGAAATAGGCATGATAAGCGATATAGCTTCATATATAGACCACTCGCTGTTACGACCAACAGCAACGCAGGACGAGATAGTCACACTGTGCGAAGAGGCGTTGACCTATTCGTTCGCGGCGGTATGCGTTCCGCCATTCTACGTATCGTCAGCTGCGTCGATACTGACCGGTAGCGACGTCATGGTCTGCACGGTAATCGGATTCCCGCTCGGCTATTGCACACCAGATGCGAAACTGGTACAGGCGCGCCACGCTCTTGGTGACGGCGCCGGCGAGCTTGATATGGTGGTCAACCAGTGCGCAGTAAAAAATGGCGGCTTCATCTACATCCTTGATGAGATAAAATCAATCAGAAACGCCTGCAAAGATAAGGTACTCAAAGTCATAGTCGAGACATGCAACCTGAACCTGAGCGAGAAGGAGATGCTCGTCGATATCGTTATGCGCTCTGGTGCGGATTTCATAAAAACCTCCACCGGTTTCGGCGCAAAGGGCGCGGACGCGGCTGATGTCCGGCTCTTCAGGGAGATAGCCGGCGACGCGCTGAAGATAAAAGCGTCCGGCGGGATCCGCGACTATATGGCCGCCGAAACTTTCATCGATGCCGGCGCCTCACGCATCGGGACGAGCAAGGGTGTCGCGATCGTCAATTGGGCACAAAAGTCGTAATCATCAACCACCGGTGCGTTTCTTCTCCCGGTAACAGAATATCTCATCTTTGGTGAAGGTCAGCTCCGGGTCATAATACGGCGTCCTCTCAGGGGAGGTTTGGAACTTCACGCGCTCTTTTGTTAGGAAGCCCGCAATGACGCCGCTCTTCGCCGCCAGCGTACCGCTTCTCTTTTTGCCGTCGCCTTTTGAGGGGCCGATAACGAATCCGGCCTC
>JAJRZU010000008.1 GCA_024275075.1 Deltaproteobacteria bacterium
ATAATGCCCGATAATTGCGCGCATACTCGAAAGATAACATGAGCATCATCATTTAAAATGAGTAACGCGTTTTTATAACAACTATTTTTTGAGGTATAATTATGGCAAATACATGTGAAATATGTGGTAAGGGCAGGCAGGTAGGCAACAACGTGAGCCACGCCAAGAACAGAACGAAAAAAGTATGGAACCCGAATCTGCAAAAAGTCAAAGCGGTCAATAACGGTTCTGTAAAAAAGATCAAAGTCTGTACAAGGTGTATCCGGTCAGGGGCGGTCATAAAAGTCGGTGCGTAGAACCGTAACCGTCTTTAGGGGCATGTTGCCCAATCCATTTAAGGGGCGCGTTAGCACTTCATTGCGCACGAACTCTTGTGAAGAGAACGTCTATTTGGCAATAGCCCCTTTAGTTATTTTTCCTTTCGACGCTAATCACCCCTTTGATCTTTTGAATATTTTTCATCACTTTCTGCAGGCGATTGATGTTGTTGACCTCTACCTTGAAGACGCAATCCGCTGTCTTTTCCGGTAAGGTGATGACCTTTACGTCGGTGATGTTCACTTCAGTCTTTGATATTGAGGCGGCGATCTCCGCCAATATCCCTTTTTTGTCTTCACACTTCACAAGGATGTTTGTATAAGAGTATGATTTATCCTTTGAATCCCACTTTACGCTCACTTTTCTCTCATCACTGATGTTCTTACCGAAAGTGCATTCCTTTGTATGGATAGTGACGCCTCTGCCACGGGTAATATAACCGGTTATCGGTTCTCCGCTCACCGGCGTACAGCATTTGGCGAACCGGGTGGCTACATTCTCGGTGCCAGAGACTATTACCGCGGAATGCTGCTTGCGTGTGATCTTGGAAAGAACTTTTGTCAGCTTGGATTCTTTCTTCTTGTAGACCTTCTCGATCTCTTCCTGAGTGAGGATCTTGCCTAATATCTGCAATGGCGTGACCTTCCCGAAACCTACGCTGGCGATCAGCGAATCCTCGTCCTTAAAGTTTAATTCCGCGGCGGCTTCTTTTAACTTACCTTTCTTTGTCAGCTTGGCAACGTTCAGGTCAAACCGCTTAAACTCCTTATCGCAAATACTTTTACCCAGCGCGATACTCTTCTCCTTATCGACAGCCTTCAAAAACTGCCTGATCCGCGTACGTGCCCTGGACGTCATGACATAGTTCAGCCAGTTACTGCTCGGGCTTTGTGTCGATGATGTTATGATCTCCACCGTATCGCCATTTTTCAGCTTATGCTTCAATGGCACTATCTTGTTGTTGATCTTCGCACCGACGCAGTGGTCTCCGACCTCTGAGTGTATGCTGTAAGCGAAGTCCACCGGTGTGGAGCCCTCAGGGAATTCCTTCACCGCGCCATTAGGGGTGAAGGCATAGATCATCTTGCCAGGGTACAGGTCATCCTTGATATGATCCATGAACTCTCTGGAACTCTTGGACTCCTGCTGCCACTCTAATATACTCTCGATCCACTTATAGCGCTTTGCGTCCTTACCCCCTTGTACAGCCTTACCCTCTTTGTACTTCCAGTGCGCGGCAACGCCGTATTCGGCCACCTTATGCATCTCATTCGTCCTTATCTGGACTTCAAGACGCTCACCGTAAGGACCTATCACCGTAGTGTGGAGCGATTGGTACATATTCTGCTTGGGCAGGCCGATATAATCCTTAAACTTGCCCGGTACCGGTTTCCACATCGAATGCACGAGCCCTAAAACCTCGTAGCAGTTCTTTATGTTATCGACCACCACACGAAACGCGATTATGTCGTGTATCTGGTCAAAAGAGAGACCCCGCTTCCTCATCTTCTGGTAGATGCTGTAAAAATGCTTTGTCCTGCCAGTAACGGCAGCCGTAATCTTATACTCAGATAATTTGCCCTGGATTATCTTGATGACGTTAGTTATATAGTCCTTTCTCTCTTTCTTCGTCTTCTTGAACTTGATCGCGACCCGCCTGTAAATATTCGGCTGCAAATTTACAAAAGAGAGATCCTCAAGCTCTGACCTTATCCCCGCAATACCCAGACGGTTAGCTATCGGTGCGTAAATGTCCATCGTCTCCTGAGCTATCTTTACCCTGCGCTCTGGCGGGTGAAACTCCAGCGTCCTCATGTTATGGAGCCGGTCGGCAAGCTTGACTAAGATGACACGGATATCCTGCCCCATCGCGATGATCATCTTGCGGAAGTTCTCCGCCTGCCGATCCTCTATGTCACGGCTCTCGATCTTGCTTATCTTCGTGACGCCGTCGACCAGCTTAGCTATCTCATCACCAAACATATCACTTATTTCTGTGATAGTCGTGTACGTATCCTCGACTACATCGTGCAGGAGACCGCAGACAACAGACGCTTCATCTAACTTCATTTTTGTGAGAATATCGGCTACTTCTATCGGGTGGATGAGGTAAGGCTCACCAGAAAGACGCGTTTGACCCTGGTGAACTTTCGCTGAGAAAACATAAGCTTTTTGAATAAGCTCAACATTGGCATTGACATTATACTCTAATATGTCATCAAGTAAATCATTGAATCTAAGCATTGTATGATATTTTTATTCATCTTCATCATTTTTTATAAAAAATACTTTTCCGGCGGTAACTTCCCTCATACTCGTTAAAATGCTCTTTTCTCCCTTATTCTCTACAAGCGGCTTCTTGCCGTCTATCAATTGCTTAGCCCTCTTTGATAATATCATCACCAGTTCAAAACGATTACTTATCTTTTGCAGGCAACAATCAACGGTCATCTTTCTCAATGTGTTCTCCTATGATAAAATTCTACTCCAAGTTTTTGTTTCGTTAACATTTCCCAGTACATGCATGACTTACACATTAATGTGCGAAGCATCATGCTTCCTCTTAATGAATTTTAAACAGGCGCACCTGTTTTTTGTGTAGGCTTGATTCCCCATAACTTGTTAGGCGTAAGTTCGTCAATTTTAGAACATTTATTCAGAATAAGTCAAGTTATATTTATTCTCGCCGCTGATTACTCGGAATAATGCTTCAAACTTCAGCAGATTTAGCCGCGCCATAGGCATATCACCTTTACCTGTACGGAGAAATATTAATTATAACCAATTTGGTTATTTTTGACATAAGTCAAGGAAATATTTTTTTCTAAGGATATACTTTTCTCAAACTCAAGTTATATTTTATGAGTCAGCACAATTCACGGGCTTGCCCGCAGGTAACCAAAAAAGGGAGGTAATGTTATGCATCAACAAAAAAGGGAGGTAATGTTATGCATCAACAAAAAAAGGAGGTACGTTATGTTTAGACGAAGTGTTATTGTTACTGTATTTGTTTTTAGTTTGCTCTTCGCGGCAAGCGCATTGGCAAAGAGCTGTGTGGAGTGCCACAAGGAGATCACCCCCGGGGTTGTAACAGACTGGGAGCTTAGTAAGCACAGCGGAAATGATGTGTCGTGCGATTCGTGCCATGGAGAAGACCACAAAACGTCGGACGATTTTGCCAAGACCAGCATCCCGACGCTTGAGACCTGTGCAGAGTGTCACGAGGACAGGGTCAATCAGTTTAAGAAAGGTAAGCACGCGGTAGCATGGGCTGCTATGAAAGCGATGCCTACCACTCACAATCTGCCGACCGCTCTTATTGACGGTATGAAGGGCTGCGGGGGCTGCCACAAGATCGGTGTGAAATCCGAAGAGGAGATCAAGCAGCTCAAGAAAGAGGGTTCTGGTTTCTGGCTCGCATCATGCGACGCGTGTCACACAAGGCACACTTTCTCTGTAAAAGAGGCGCAGCAGCCGCAGGCATGTCAGACATGTCACATGGGCTTCGACCACCCGCAGTGGGAGATGTACTCCTCCTCAAAACATGGCGTCAGGTACCTGTTGAAGCAAAATGGTACTCTGCCGGATGCTACGCCGGCGCCGACTTGCCAGACCTGTCACATGCCTAAGGGTAATCATGAAGTCAGGACGCCTTGGGGATTCCTCGCGGTGAGGCTGCCTCTACCCGAAGACCCGCAGTGGAAAGCAGACCAGATAACGATTCTGCAGGCGCTTGGCGTGCTTGATTTAGAGGGTAAGCCGACAGGCAGGCTTGATGTCGTAAAAGCCGCGGACGTTGCGCGGGTGACAAAAGAGGCGTTTGATGCTGAGCGTAATAAACTGCTCAAAGTATGTAGCGACTGCCATTCAGACAATTTCGCGAAAGCGGAGATAGCTAAAGGCGATGACATGATTAGAGAAGCTGATCATCTTATGGCGGAGGCGATCCGCGTGATCGGCGCTCTTTACAAAGATGCTATTATAGTAAAGCCCAATAACTATGCTATGCCGTATCCTGATCTGCTCGCATTCCAGGATGCACCAACACCGATCGAGCAGAAGCTGTTTGTAATGCACCTTAAGCACAGGATGAGAACATTCCAGGGGATCTTCCACGCTAACCCGGACTATTCGTTCTGGTACGGCTGGAGCGAGATGGTAAGAGATCTTGCCGAGATCAAAGAGCTGGCGGAAGATATGCGTTTAAAGCATCATAAGTAGCTTGCAATAATATTGGTTTCATCAAAACGGGGGTTTTTGGTGGCGGACGCTGCCAAAAGCCCCTTTTTGTATCCTGCGTCAGATCCTGCGCTCATGGCAGAGAGCTACTTCTCGACGACCGTCAATGAGTTCATGAATAGTTCAAAATAGCCCGAAGATATCCTGCATTCAGCGCCAAATTGTGATTTATGGATAATAGAGCGGATCTTCGACTGGCTGTAAGAGTCTTTATGCTCTGATAGCTCGCTCCCGCTGACCAGCTTCAACCGCGCCATAAGCTTTAGGAGCGTCTCCGTCCAGCCCGCCGGTGTCGCCATGATGAACCTGCCCGCCGGTTTCAGTACCCTTCGTATCTCGTTCAGGACTCCCAGCAGCTTCGCGGGGTCGATATGCTCAAAGACCGCCAGCATCGTTACGATATCAAAGAAACCGTCTTCAAAAGGGAGCGCGCCGCCCGCCTCGAGGTCGAAACCGGTAAGCTGTATCCCGTTCCTCTTGCGCTCCTCTTCATCGACCATTATCCTGGATCTGTCCAGCCCGTACTTTTCGTTGAAGTCGATGTTGATGAGGAAGAGCGGGTAGGTACCGCAACCGATATCCAATATCCTGCCGCTCTTGAAGCTTTTTGGAATCAGCGTATCGGCCATCCTGGCGCGTCTTTTCGCCAGATACGTCTCTAACAGGCCGTACCCTCTTGTCACATGCTTATCTGACATATCTATTTAACAACAGTCCCCTCATACAGCTCATATTTCATGAGCCGGCACTCGATGGCTCCGTTATAAAGCGGTGTCTTCTTTGCGGCTTTCAGCCCGATTTTCTTTACAAGCTCCGGGTTCCCTGAAAAGATGTACGCGTCATAACCGGTGTAGCCGTTCTTCAAAGTGTCACCGATCGTCTTGTACAGCTCGATCAGCTTCTCATCCTGGTCTGCGTCAAGCCGCTCGCCATAAGGCGGATTTGAGATTAAAAGGCCGGTATCGCTCTGCTTCACCGTATCCTTGAAATCGCCCACCGATATATCAATGGCGCTTCGCACATCGGCTCTCCTCGCGTTGCTCTTCGTTATCTCGATATTCTTCTTCGAGATATCCGAGGCATAGATATAGTACAAGACCTTATGCCGCCTTTTCGCGGTCGCGTCATCAACGACCCGCCTCCACGCTCTTTTATTAAAGCTTATCAAGCGCTGGAACCCGAAATTCTTCCTTAAAAGACCCGGTGCGACGTTCATGGCGATCATTGCCGCCTCGATAGCGATCGTACCCGAGCCGCACATGAAGTCGCAAAGCACCGCCTTACCGTCATAACCGGCAAGGTATAAAATGGCCGCGGCAAGCGTTTCCCTAAGCGGCGCCTCGCCCTTTTCCAACCGGTAGCCCCTCTTGTGCAGGCTCTCACCCGAGGTATCCAGATTGATAACGCACTCATCCTTATATATCCTGACGTAGACCCTGATATCAGGGTCTTTCGTATCGACATTCGGGCGACGGCCGTACATCGTCCTGAAGGAGTCAGCTATCGCGTCCTTTACCTTTAGCGCGGTGAACCCTGAATGGTCTATTAGCGAGTCGCGCACATTCGCGAAAACGGCGAAAGTCTGGTTCAGGCGGAAGAGGTCGCCCCATACAATCGCCTTGGCGCCCTTGTAAAGACTGGCCGGTGTCTGTGCGGGGAATCGGCCAAGTTCGAGCAATACCCGCGCCGCCGTCCGAAGCCACATGTTCGCCTTGTAACAGTCGTTCATGTCGCCGGTGAAGTAGACGCCGCCTATGCCACACGTTGTGCGTGTGAGACCAAGAGCATGAAGCTCATCGGTCAAGACAGACTCCGTACCTTTCGCGCATGTCGCAAAAAAATTATGTTCCACTTTTACAAGTTCCCCTCGCTTTGACTTAAAGTCCACAGATTATAGATAAAATTTCAAAAAAAGTATATAAGTTATTTTCGGTATTTTTTTTCAGCAGCGTCTTTAAGCTTTCCTGGCGTTTTTATAATATTATA
>JAJRZU010000100.1 GCA_024275075.1 Deltaproteobacteria bacterium
GCTACCGCTTAACCTAATATAGGCCTCCGTTGTCGGCCTGGGGTAGAATGTAAGGTGGGCTGTCCACACCAATAAGCTGCCGCTTAACCTAATATAGGCCTCCGTTGTCGGCCTGGGGTAGAATGTAAGGTGGCTGTCCACACCAATAAGCTACCGCTTAACCTAATATAGGCCTCCGTTGTCGGCCTGGGGTAGAATGTAAGGTGGGCTGTCCACACCAATAAGCTGCCGCTTAACCTAATATAGGAGGGCATAATGCCAAATAATTGTGCGCATACTTTGTGAGTAATATAAACTTTATCACTAACAAAAAATGGTTGTTTTAAAACAACTATGATGGGAGAGAACAATGTCAGAGACGATTTATGAATCAGTGGAAAGGGTAACGAAGAGGAAGGTGTACCTCCTTGACAAAGTGTCAGGCTCTTCGAATCCGCTTTATCTCGGGAGCAAGTTCATCGGTCAGGAGGTCATCATAAGCGGCGTCGTCAAGGGGACTGACTATGCCGACGCGAAATCCGGCCTCGAGGCGCTCGAGAGCGAATGCAAGCTCAATGAGGAGAAGACGATCCTATCTGTCACCGGTAAGATAATATCGCTTAAAACCGCGCTGAAACCGGATTGTGCGTATCAGCCGTTCACAATAACTTTGGGGGTCTACGCGTAATGCCAGGATACAAACCAACGCAAAATGCTCAGGATATAAAATTTACGTTCGAGCTGTATGGCGGTCCCGCCGCGTTCTCGCTGGTGATACCGGCATCCGAGCTCGGTTCTTATGCGCTTGGCGCCGAGATACTCATCGGTGACAAGTACATCGGTGAGGTGACCAAGCGCACGAAGGTTGACGATTTTACGTACCTGATCGAGGGTGACGGGGCAAAGAGCAGGCTCACCGGTATCATCTTCAAGGGTAAGTATAATGTATACGACGACGGGAACAACCTTATCCCCGGCGCCGTCGCGATATCGGATATCGGCAGCATATTGAACGATGTCGCGGGCTACATCACGCCGCTTGGCATCAGTTTCAGCGGTAGCCCGCCGTATCTTGTAACCGGTATCTCACCGTACAACTGTGACCTGACGTGCTCTGTCGCGGATATCATCACGCACATAGCGCAGGCCGCCGGCAAGGGCTGGCACATCGACCAGTCGAAGCGGATAGTGTTCGCGGATATTGTGAAGTACAGCGGCTCTACCTTTATCAAGGAGGTCTCGAATGATATCGTCAACATCATCATCATCAAAGGTAACGTAAAGCCGCCTTACCTGGACTCGACGAGCGAGCTTGAGAAGTTCAAGTACTTTTCGACGATAACGGATAATTCCGGGCTCTTTTGCCCGACCGGTTATATCGGTCAGGCGTGGCAGTCGCAGGATCCGCGCTTCGAGTCACCAAGCAAGATATTCATCTACGCCGACAATGACTCCATTACGCTATACGGCAGGAAAGAGGCGCAGATAGAGGTGCCGTACATCGATACGAACACTGAGGCGGGCGATTTCGCGACTGAATACTTTTTGAACAATGCCGCACCTATAAAGTCCGAGACATCGTATACCATCGACGTGACAGAGGAGTACCCGTTTACGATGGGCGCGAAGATGACGCGATGTCGCCTGCTCCCGATCGGTCAGCTAAGGGCGGATTACTACTATTACAGCAGTGAGGACTCTTTGTATAACACAGGGTTCATCACCGGTGTCAGGGACAACAACAAGGAGCGGCTCATAAACGAGCTGGACACGAAGGCGCCTGTGACGAGCATTATCGATACAGAGCCCCAGGCTTATGAGAAGAGTTACAAGAAGGTGAAGAACCCGGTATGGCTCGGTAGCTACGCGAAGGATGACTATGCGGTCAGCAGTGTGAAGTTCTACTTTAGCAAATGGGACAGCGCGGCGGACGCGTGGGGGGCGTACACCCTCATCGGCAGCGGCGCGTGGAACGACCCGCCAGACGCAGACAGCGAGGGTTATTATGAGTATGACCAGAGCGGCGGCTACTATGACATTATAAATACAGGTGGGCTCGCAGTCGGTGATATCTTCCGCATCAAGACAGTCGCGAAGGACACCTCGGGTAATGCCGGTGAGGACGTGCGCGAGTACCAGCTCAAGGAGACTCCGCCCACAGTGAACCTTTTGAAGACGGAGCCTTCGGCCAACGAGGTCACGTATAAAAAAGCGCAGAGCCCGATGTACGTCGCCTGCTACGCGAAAGACGACATGAAGGTGAACGCCGTGAAGTTCTACTTCAGCAAATGGGACAGCGCGGCGGACGCGTGGGGGGCGTACACCCTCATCGGCAGCGGCGCGTGGAACGACCCGCCAGACGCAGACAGCGAGGGCTGGTACGAGTATGACCAGAGCGGCGGCTACTATGACCTGATCAACACTGCGGGGCTGGTGCGCGGCGATATCTTCCGCATAAAAGCGACAGCTAACGACGATGTCGGTAACTCCGGCGAGGACGTGCACGAGTACCAGCTCGATGATGATCCGCCGCACCTTGTGGTATCTATCATCGGTAAGCAGACCTCGGGCATCGAGGAGCCGCCGTCGGTATGGGAGCTGTACGAGCCGTTCAGGCTACGTATCTCCACGCAGGATCTCTCTGTCAGTCAGGACCCGGTCGTAAACTATTATGACAGCGCGGTCACTGTGACGAAGGTGAGTGGTGAGAACTACTGGGAGACGAGCGATATCCCCGCGCCCCCAAAGGGTGACATCAAGCAGCTTGAGGTAACGGTGACCAACGTGTTCGGGCAGACGCAGATATCGTTCCATTACGTAAAAGGGGTGCAGGCTCCGAAGGCGTCGGTACCGGTCACGCTTAACACGAGCGGGTACTATTCCGCGGAGATAGATGACAAGACTGTCGGCGTACAGCAGTATACCGGTAAAGTCCGTGCTGTCGTGACTTTCAACGACCCGTTTTACAAGGTCGAAGCGGCTGACGTCAAGTTTAATATCTACGATTCCGCGGACAACCTAGTCAAGACGTATTCGGACACGCAAGGAGAAAGAGCGCCGGTAGAGGCGCCGGCCGGCAGCGGTAACTTCGAGATAGCCATATACAATACAGACAGCGGGCTGGGCAGCTACAGGATATACCAGATAGGGTGCCAGGTGCGGAAGCGCTACAGCTACATCGACAAGAGCGGCAACGCGGTGAACAAGCAGACTGACTGGGAAGAGGGCGCGAAGAACACCTTTGAGTTCGTGCAGAAAACTCACGGGAAGAGGGTCGGCGAGATAGAGACCCGCATACCCAATGCCGAGCAGAAGCTTGTCGACGATTATCAGACGCCCACAAAGGAGCTGAAGCTGGTAGGCGGTACGTGGCAGGCGAGCGACGGCGTCGATACGTGGGATCTGAAGAAGCCGCTCGAGCTGAAAAATGGCGTCAACTGGATACAGTATAACAACGCGACCGATACATGGGAGGCGTATACCGCCGGTGGCGGCGCTGTCACAATCGGTGTCGGCGATAACCCCGCCGGCACGAACTACGAGACCTTTACGCTTAATGATGACAGTAGCGTCACGTCGTATGTGACTATCGAGTTTAAGACGGATATCGCCACGAAAACCGGTATCCTTCGGTATGACAAGGCGAACCAGAAGATGGAGATGTCCGCGGATAACGGTTCTACGTGGACTGACCTCGCTAACCCGGCAACTGATAAGATAGTCGCCACATACAACGGCACAGACTATGAGCTGAAGGTGAACAGCTCAGACGGATCGCTTACATTCACGAAGGATCCGACGGGAACCCCTGACGTTTTACTTACTATCGATAATCTTGGTAATATAACGGTATCAAACAATATAATCCCCGATACAGCGTCTTTAGCGACTTTGGGTGATGCGACATATCCTTATGCCGAGACCTATACTGACACGCTTTATGCAGATGATATCGGTGACGCGACATCTAACTGGCGTATCGAATGGGACGCGACTAACAGCATAGCTATACCGCATAACATGGCGGTAGGATTTATGGACGGGTAAAAATGCCTTTTAATTACGGTGACATAACGCTTTTATATGATGGTTCTGGTAACGTTATACCTGCTAACAAAGGTACGTTTACGCACTTGACAGACCAGATAATTTTACAGTTACGTCAGGACGTTGATTACCTTGGTGAGTTACGTTTGATGACAGGCGCGAACTGGACGGCAAATAAATTTAACTGGTCAAAGGGTACGTCAAGCGCACTTGATAAGTGGGGAAGCTCTCCAGACAAAACAAAGTTGTGGCTATCATACATAACAAACCTCAGAACTGCCTGCGAGGAGTTATATACCGACGCCGGTCTCGGCTCCCCGTCGTGGACAATAGCGACCGCTAACCTGAAGCCACTATATAACTCCGCTAATGCGATTATTGCTGGTAACAAGGGCGTTTACACTGACGTACGTAAAAAGTCGCTGTATCAGGACATAAGAACTGCCCTGCTTAACGTTGTATCTGAGACGTATATATTTGTTGACGCTGTAAACGGGAGCGACACCGTTGGGGACGGGAGCGCGTCAAACCCTTACGAGACATGGGATAAGGCGGTAACAGTGTTAGAGTCCGCAGGTGTCGGGAACTTGTTCTTCTATCCTGGCACATATATTATTGGCTCAACAGATAACCAGCTCAATGTTGCAAACACAACTATAAAGGGGGATACAGACGCTGTAACCGGCGATCTGTTGGTCACGTTCAAAAACCAAAGGAATTGGTTAATTGGAGCAACTGACATTACCCTTGAAACTATCAAATTCACTTTCGGCGCCGGCGATGTAAATAAAATAATTACCGGAGCAAACGCAACCGTGAATAATTGTATCTGGCGCAATGAGATCAACACAACGGCTGCAATAGCTTATTTTGATGGTACAGGTCATACTTTCAACCATGTTTCCTTTTACGGAACCGCGAACACAGGACGAGGTCTTCAGCTCAACGATAATGACGTAACGTTTAATAACGTTTTGTTTTATAGTTTGTATTTTGGGATTTATTTTGATAGCTCGTCAGGTTCAGTAACGGAAAACAATTGTGGGTTTTATGATGTTGGTACGCA
>JAJRZU010000009.1 GCA_024275075.1 Deltaproteobacteria bacterium
CCGTCGGCGCTAACGCCTCTATGTGTATTTTCGGGTACTTCTCTTTTATCATCGAGAAGATGCCGCAAAAGTAGTTGAGGCTAAGGTCGGGGTTCACGCCACCGGTGATCCTCACCTCTTGAATGAATGGAGCGGCGTCTATCTGTGCGAGTAGCTCTTGCGGGCTCTTCGTGTACGCGAGCGGGTCGCCCTTATCTTTCGGAAACGCGCAGAACCCGCATTTCCACACGCATACGTTATAGTAGTAAAGGTGTTTGTTGACGATGAAATATACCTTGTCTCCGGCTCTTTTCGCGCGGGCGTAGTCAGCCGCTTCTTTGATGTCAGCCAGGTTTGAGTCGTAAAAAAGAGCGCATCCCTCATCAAAGCTGAAGCGCTCATCATTGTCGATCTTACCCTTAAGGGATTTTAGGTCTGATTTGTAATACATAGCTTTATCATTACGGCTAAATCATTATTTACGCCGCAATATATTCCCAACCGGGTTTCCCTAAGAACCAGCCGTTGCTCAAGCCGTGTTCGGCATAAGCGTCAAGCATCTTTACCGCCTCTTTTTTGTCTATATTGCCGTTGACGACGCCGCTGTAAATATTGACAACGTCAGCGGTGCAGTGATATGCCGGCGTTATCCGCAAGTATGGTACGTTCGCTTCTTTCAGCATATCAAGCTGTTCGATGATACAGTGTATTTTTGAGCTTAGCACCTGGATCCCGTTCATTATATACAGGTCTTCGTCATCGATAGTGTTCAGCAGTATCCCCTCGGGGAAATCGAAACACTTCTTGCGGCAGTCTTCCCTGCCCAGCTCAAATGTCCTCGCAGTATAGCATCTCCACGACAAAGCGGTGGACAGGTGCCCCCACGCGTTGACTTCGACTGGTATATCAGCGCCTTGCGTGATGCCTTTTATTGTATCATAGGGAACCTCGTACGGGATGACGAGTCTCGCGGGATTGAATTTCTTGATGTAGCCCGTCGCTACACTGTTGTATATGTTCATGAAAGGGCCGAATATAATATCCTTATCCTTTAACGATTCATCCTTGATGATAAGGTTCAACACACCGAACGAGTTTACCTCGATACCGTCAAAAAGATGCGCGAATTGCAACGTCCTTTCCAGTTCATCTTTGTTTGTGATGAGCGCGAGCGACGCCATGTAGACAGTCTTACCGGACTTTTTCAACGCGGATACGATATCCTTATAATCCTGGTTCGATAAGAGCGCGCGTTTCTGGCAGATCACCTCGCCGACATAAACCGTGCTTACGTCCATATTTGCCGCTCCTTTAATGTAAAAATTCTTCAGCCGCTGCTTGTCCCATGCGGAATAAACAGGTGACAGAGTCAGTTCCATCGTTTTACCTCCCAAGATACGGACCCGTTGAGTGAGCCATACCGACAAACATATCAGATACTTCTTTGAACCAGTTATCCTCCACGGAATACGCGGTGGGATCCTCGTAATATCTGTCAAGCGCCCTTCTTAAAATGCGCGTTGAGTTCCCCGAATATTCTGACGGCCGCTGGCGACCCTCTATCTTAAGCGCGCTGACGCCGGCATCGATGAGGTCTGGTAATATAGGCAGTACATCGAGTATGACGCTTGAGTGGAGTGAATGGTCTATCTTCCCTTTTGCCGTATTAAAGAATCTGCCTTTACATATATGCCTTTTGTTCACTAAAAAAGTATTGTTCCAGCCATCCTTGTTCTGCAATTTGACAGCTTCAGAACCGGTGTGCCCCTCTTTGCACACGTCTAACGCGGGTGTCAGTTCCGAGCTCTTGAATTCATTGAGTTTAACCCCGTTCAAATTGACGGCAAGCTCGTCGCCCTCTTCATCAAAGCTCAGGAATTTCGGTGATGTACATATCCCCCTCGTGTTGGTGGACTCACCGGTGACATATTGTGACATGTTGCATCTGCCCGGGAAGCTTGTACACAGCGATCCCATCGCGAATACCTCTATATCGACAGGCGCCGTATCGCATATCTGTCTGACCTCTGGGACAGTCAACACGCGCGGCAGGACTACGCACCTGACGCCGAACTGCTCTTGGTAGAATTTAATCGTCTCGACGTTCGCGGAACCGGTCTGGACACTGCAATGCAGGTTCAAATCAGGGTGGTTCGTCTTGGCATAGTCCATGACGGCCAAATCGGATACGACCACGGCATCGACCCCTAACTGCGCCGCGACATCGATGCTCTTAAACGACAGTTCCATCTCATCCTGCTGGGGGTATGAATTGATGACGATGTAGAATTCCTTACCGGCGTCATGACACATCTTCACCGCCTGCTTCGTCTCGTCGGGCGTAAAGTTCAGGCCAGAATAGTTCCTTAAATTACTGTTTGGCAGTGACAGCCCTATATAGACTACATCCGCCCCCGCGTCGATCGCTTTTTTCACACTCTTTAAATTGCCGGCGGGACTCCTCAAGGCAACTCTTTTTTGACTCATCTTAATAAAACTCCTTTTTAAAATTAATTTACCGACTATTTAAGTAAAGAAAAACTTTATTTTTATCACACCTTTTTACCCATGTCAATATTTTTTTGTTTTATTTTATTAAAACGCTTTTTTATAACTACATTGCGCTTTCCTTTCATGTAGTTACGGACTATAGCAAATGTCACCATCATTTGTCAAGCAGATATATTTATAAAAGGGTTTGCAACTAAGTTTGTACTACTAAAAGTAAGAGGAATATTTTAATAAACAGCCTTTTTTTCACGCTGACATACTTCTTTGCTTGAATAATAAAATATTTCTGCTAATATTTAGTATACTTAAAAAAATGGATTTTAATATGAAAAAAATAAATTTTATTTTCTGTGTTCACGCTCATCAACCTGTCGGTAACTTTGACCATGTGTTAGAAGAAACGTATGAAAAATCGTACAGACCTTTTTTAGATGTAGTCATGAAATACCCAAGCATAAAAATCGTGTTGCATTTTTCCGGCAGCCTGCTCATCTGGCTCTCTGAGAACAAGAAGGATTATATCGCAAAGGTAAAAGAGCTTGTGAGACAGGGGCGCGCGGAGATAATCTCAAGCGGTATGTTTGAACCGGTATTAGCCGTCCTGCCCGACGTTGACAAGCTCGGTCAGATCACGCAGTATAACAGGCTTATAAAGGAGGTGACGGGTTATGAGCCGACCGGCGCATGGCTCACAGAGCGGATATATGAGCCGCACCTGCCAAAGCGCCTGCACGAAGCGGGCATCGGCCACATTGTCATCGACGATTACCACTTCATAAAATCCGGCCTTAACTACGATGAGCTGTACGGGTACTACATCACCGAGGAGGAAGGGTATGACCTCAAGGTATTCCCGGGCAGCGAGAGGCTGAGGTACCTGATCCCTTTCAAGGATGTTGGTGAGACACTGGAGTATTTCAAGATGATCGCGGGCAGTCGCGCTGGTAACCTTGCTGTGCTCGCCGACGACACAGAGAAGTTCGGCTCCTGGCCTAACACCTATGACTGGGTATACGGACAGCGCTGGCTCGAGCGGTTTTTGGAGATGCTGACTGAGCATCAGGATCTTGTGCGGACAACCACATTCAGTGAATATATCAAACAAAACAAGGCATTGGGGCGCGTATACCTGCCTTCATGCTCTTATATGGAGATGGGGAAGTGGACGCTTCCACCAGAGGCCGCCAGGGATTATGAGGATGCGGGCAAGTTTCTCAAGGAGTCAGGGAAGCATCGCTATAACCGGTTCATCACCGGCGGGACATGGCGCAATTTCATCGCGAAGTACCCGGAGAGCAACAACATGCACAAGAAGATGCTGTATGTAAGTAAGCGGATACACGAGTATTATAAGACGCCGCCGCTTAGTGCGGTGGAGGCCCCGGACTACCTGCTGGAGCTTTACAAAGGACAGTGCAACGATGCTTACTGGCACGGGGTTTTCGGTGGGCTCTACCTGCCGCACCTTCGGGACGCTATATACAGGCACCTTATCAACGCGGAGATTCTGCTCGACAAGGCGCAGCGGCGCGAGACACCCTATCTGGACGTAAAATGCTTTGATATCAACGTCGATGGTCACGACGAGATCATCGTGGAATCCGACTTGTACAACATCTACCTCCAGCCGGCGGATGGCGGCGCCATATATGAGTTTGACTACAAGCCGGCGTTATTTAATATCATGAACACCCTGACCAGAAGGCGGGAGGAGTACCACAACAAGATCCTTCCCGCGAGCGATACCGGTGCGGATGGTGAGGCGAGGACGATCCATGACATAGCGCTCTCAAAAGAGGAGGGGCTGGAGAAATTGCTGAGTTTTGATAAGTATAACAAGGTATCTTGTATCGACCATTTTCTTGACGATGTCAGGCTTGAGGATCTCAAGAACTGCACCTTCACCGAGCGCGGCGATTTTGCCGGTAAGGAATATGATTACGAGATCAAGCGGGGCGCGAAGCATACGAAGGTCATATTGCAAAGATATTCGCACGTTATGCAGGGTGAAAGCAAGGTCGGTGTCATGGTGAAAAAGAGCATCACTATGACTAAAGGTTCGCCTGAGATAGATATAGAGTACCGCATACGCAAAACGTCGCCTCTGCCGCTATCAGCCGTTTTCGGGGTCGAGTTCAACTTATCGCTTTTGTCGCCCAACGACCCAAACCGGTTCTATGACGTGCCCTGCCATGTCCTTAACGACAGCGCGTTAGCGAGCGAGGGTGAGCTATACGACATCGGTGAAATAAGAATAGTTGACAGGTACTTGAGTTTTGATGTATGCTTTGACTTCCCAAAGAGGTGTAACTTTATTCGGTTCCCTGTTCAGACGGTATCGATATCTGAGGGAGGTTTCGAAAGGATATTCCAGGCGTCGTCGATGCTTTTCTTCAAGACGCTTAACCTGATAAATGATGATGAGTTCGTTTTTAAGATCAAGTATGCCGTTAAAAAACATTAGCATGAAAATGCGCCTGTACGCGCTTGCACTCTTCTTGTTCATCGCGCTCCCAACATATTCCTTAGCAGCCGCGCAGTACTCCTTCTCCGGTGAGTATGAGCTTAGGCTCATCACTATGAACAATGTGGATGACCTGCGTTTTCAGATCCACGATAAGGAGTCTTACGTCGATATGCGGTTCAAACTCACCCCGACCGTCGAGATGAACGAAAACGTAAAGGGCGTCATCTCGCTTGAAACCGGTTATACTCTCTTCGGCGTCGCGTCTGATGATTCGCTCGACAGCGTACCCGGCTCTGACAGCATCAACCTGAAGCTGAAAAACGTTTATGTAGATTTCACGCTGCCGAACCTTGAGAGCAGGTTCATCGTCGGACTCCAGCCCGTAAAGATATTTAACGGTATCATAGCCGATGAGGACGCTTTTGGCGTCACCTACCTGATCGAGGCGGACAGGACGCTCCAGATAAACTACGTCAAAATGTATGACAACCGCGTCAATAAGGAATACGAGAATGAAGCAAACCCGAAAATGGAATCGGATTTCGCCAGCATATTCCTTGAGAAGGGAACTTCATGGGGTGACATCTACAGGCTTTTGTTCGGGTACTACATCGACACAAACGCGTCTATCGCCGATACAAGCGTATATATCACCACCACTGCCCTCGAAGAGACGAACGATACGATGTACACCGAGCGTACCGCTATGTACTTCGGGTTCGGTTATTCATGGGACTTTAAAGGCAGTGACATGACATTTGACGCGCTCTACCAGAAGGGGAGCAAGAAATACGTTGATGATGCTACCGGCGGCAACCTCTCGAAGAGGCTCGTGGCGCACCTGATAGACTACACCGCCACAAAGGATTTCGGTGATTATACCGCCTCGTTCGAGTTCCTGCTCGCTACGGGCGACCAGAACAAGGATGACAATAAGGATCAGGAGTATATGCCGGTCGACGGCCTGACAAACTTCTACGACAGGGCGTATATCCTTACCGGTTATATCTCGAAGGACGATTCCGGCGAGAAGACGGGTCTCTTTGACAGCCCGGTGTATAACCTTAAAAACGTTCTCTTTTTCAGGATTGATAGTAGCTGCAATTTCTCGAAGATCGCGAAGGGTGAGTTGGCGGCGATCTATGCGCAAAGCGACGAGCGCGTGACTAACCTTTCTGGCGGGAAGAGCCGCGGCATCGGTACGGAGCTCGACGCGACAATATCGTTCGACCCGTTTGAGACATATTTCGATACGAATGAGGGTGTGTTGCTGAATATGTTCGCGGCATATTTTATCCCCGGTGAAAATTATAAGGACGCTGACGGCATCGCCGCGGCCGATGTGTATCTATACGGCGCCGCGTGTCAGTACACGTTTTAGGCGATGGAGAAGATAACCTTCAATGAGGCGTCCGAGCTTGAGGACACACTCTTTATCGATGTGAGGACACCGAAGGAGTTTTTCGCAGACCATATCACCGGTGCGGTGAACATACCCGTACTCTCAGATGATGAGCGCGCGCTCGTCGGTACGATCTACAAAAAAGAGAGCCAGCCCAAAGCGGTCGATACCGGTATCGCGTTCTTCTCGAAGAGGCTGCCGGAAATAACTAAAAAGTTAAGGGCATATGACGGGAAGCGGCTGATCGCCTACTGCTGGCGCGGCGGGATGCGCTCCCACGCGTTCGTATCCTTTCTGCGCTCATGCGGCTTTGATATCATTCAGCTCGACGGCGGCTACAAATCATTTCGAAAATATGTCAGGGAATCGCTTTACAATTTCGATATAAAACCTGAGATATTCAGCATCTACGGCATGACCGGCACCGGCAAGACAGACCTTATCAAAAGATTAGCGCCGGTGAGCATCGACCTCGAGGGGCTGGCAGGCCACCGGAGCTCCATTTTCGGTCATGTCGGGCTCGCGCCGCGTACGCAAAAGATGTTCGAGAACCTGCTTTTTGAGGAGCTCAAACGCGTTAACGATATGCCGTATATCTTCTTAGAGGGGGAGAGCAGGCGCATCGGCAACATCAACCTGCCCGATGTTATTTTTTCTAATATGTTGAAATCCAAGGCGATAAACGTCACATCGGACATGTCGGTCAGAGTACAAAGGATCGTTGAGGAATATTTCGACAGCGACGGGAAGATCGACCAAATACGGGAAGTGTTGAACTCACGCATCCTTAACAGCAGGCTCGGTGCGAAAAACATCGCCATCATGAAGGAGCATCTGCAAAGCGGCGGCTATGACGAACTGGTGCTAATCCTCCTTGAAAAATACTACGACCCGATGTATATGCACTCGCAAAAGAAATTACACGCTTTCGCCGAATGCAGCAGTAACGACATAGAGCGGGCGACCAGAGAAATAAAAGAGTTAGCGAGTAGGGTGGGCTGTGGCCACCAATAGAGCGTAACCTCCTACGGCTTTGTGGTGGGGACAGCCCACCCTACCTTGAATCCGCCCCCCCCCGCTCGCATGAAGACGCTCGTTCTACATATCTACCGATACCGCTTATATCAATCGAATATTCTGACTTTGTTGAAGAGTATATCCCGCTCCGCCGGTACTCTGCCGGCGCTCGTTATTATCTTTTTCATCTCGTCCCCGCTTGAGAATGACGGACTGATATTACCGGTTGTGTGGATTATCCTGCCCTTCTGCATCACGCCGTTGAGGTCGTCAACGCCGAAGTGGAGGCTTATCTGGGCGAACCTCTTACCGGTATAGCCCCAGTAGACCCTGATGTGGTCAAAGTTGTCAAGGTAGAGCCTCGCTAAGATCAGCATCTTCAGATCGTAGAGGCCGTCAGTCATCTTCTGGCCGTCCTCGCCATATCCGTACTGGAAGAAGTGCGTAAACCCGTTCGTTTCATCCTGTATCGCGCGCAACTTCGCAAGGTTCGCGACGACCTCACCGGGGCTCTCGCCGACTCCGTAAATCATGCACGCGTTGGTCGCTATACCAATTTTGTGCGCCTCTTTGTGTATATATATCCATTTTTCACTGTCCAGCCTGCCCGGGTCGCACTTCAGCTTCGTGATATACGAATCGTCCAGGAGGTCCATCCCGCCACCGGTAAAGGCGGTGAGCCCCGCGTCCTTTAATATAGCGAGAATCTCCTTCGGGTCTGTTTGCTCTAACTCGCTGAAATGCTTGATCTCAACAGCCGAATACGCGAGGATCAGGACATCTCCGACGGTCTGTTTGATCGTTTTCACCGCTTCGAGGTAAAAATCGAATTTGAGATCAGGGTGCACCCCCCCCATAAGGAGCACCTCGGGCACCGCAAGTTCCTTCGCTTCCTCGGCTTTCTCCTTTATCTGCCGCATCGTCATAAGGAACGCGTCATCGGCGCCCTTATCCCTCCTGAACCGGCAGTGAAAACAGTGGTTCTTACATATATTAGTGAAGCATATATGGTAATTGTTCACGAAAGTAACATAGTTACCGGTTTTCATCCGGCGCGCTTCGTCCGCCATCATACCAAGCGGCAATATCTCGTTCGATTGCAGGATACAGATACCGTCATGCTCGTCTAAACGCACGTTATCAGCGACTTTATCGTGAATCCGTTTTATTCTGGCATCGCCATTATGATGCATTCCACCCTCCGCTTAAATAAAATCGACAATACCATAAATATCTTTTTTTGTAATATGATTTTCTACTAACCAGTTTATTAAGGGGTCATGCTGCTCTTTCGACTACTCCGTCACAAAGAACCGCCGTTAGCGGCTATCCCCTGTCTAACCTATAGAGATCGTTTACGATAGCTCGGTTCAGCGAGAGGAGGAGCAGCAGCAGCAGCAGCGCCTCGGAGTTAAAGAATATCGCCTCGAAAAACGCGTTTGTCAGGAAGCTGATGAAGGAGAGGAATATCCCGAAGGAGAGCAGCAGGTGTAAGTCGAATTTACTTCTGTTCCCGCTTAGCAGGCGCAGCCCTGAGTAGCTGTCCCTGAGCAGAATATAGACGAGCCAGATGAACGGCACAAAGCCCAGTACCCCGGTAGTCACCAACACGTTGATGTAGTCGTTGAATATC
>JAJRZU010000101.1 GCA_024275075.1 Deltaproteobacteria bacterium
GAGTGTCAAGCGATGGTCATCTTTCGTGACTTTTACGCCTAAAGTGGTAAGAAGCTCGGTCATCCTTAAGATATCAACGAGCTTTGGTACGTTTGAAATGCTGCACGGCGAATCGGCAAGGATCGTCGCGGCAATTATCGGTAGTGCGGCGTTCTTCGCGCCACTTATCCTGACGTCACCGATCAGCCTCTCACCGCCTCTTATGATTATCTTATCCATTATGTTGACTCTCCAAGTTTAATTAGTTCGAGCACCCTGTTTCGGCCTGCGATATCTTTATGAGCGCCGATGATCGAAAGCTCACCTTCTGCGACCAGCGCCTGTATCTCCGGCTCTTTCCTGTAGTCGATCTCAACGAATATCTTACCGTTTTGATTAAGGTATTTACTGCCCGTTACAAAGATGTCCTTATAGAAATCAAGTCCGTCTATGCCGCCATACAAGGCTATCGCCGGTTCATGATCCTTCACGGTCTTGTCAAGCGTATCGAAAAACTCCCTGGAGATATATGGGGGGTTCGAGACGATCATATCATATCGTTCGTCATCATGGATATTTGCGAAACTGTCGCTTTCAACAAGATCTATGATATCCCCGACGCCGTTTGCCGCCGCGTTCTCCTTTGCGACTTCCAACGCCTTTCGCGAGACATCGACCGCTTTTATAGTTAAATCCAGGTGTTGCAGTTCACGGGCGATCGCGATACTGACAGCGCCGCTGCCGGTACCGATCTCTATGATGCTTACGCTCTTCGCGCCTTTTCCCCTTACATCGTCTATGACCGCCTGGACAAGCGCTTCTGTATCGGCGCGCGGTATGAGTACAGCCGGTGAGACTTTGAATGTGAGCGACCAGAACTCCTGCGTCCCGATGATGTACTGGGTCGGTTCACCGGTGACTCTTCTTTTTATGTATGATTTGAAGAGAGCCAGCTCATCTTGCGAGAGCGGCCTGTCATAGTTGATGTAGAGGTTAATTCTTGGGAGGGATAAAGCTTTCCCCAGAAGCAGTTCGCAGGTTATCCTTGCGGCATCGATATCCCTGTCCTTGAAATAGTTTGTAGTCCAGTTAAGGATATCTTTTATGATCCAGGGCTTGTTTTGCAAGTTCGCTCCGGTCAAGAAGACGCTTTCAACGCTTCCGCCTGAAAGTGGGTGATAAGAGGCTCGATTACCTCGTCGATATCACCTTCCATAATATATTCAAGCTTGTATAAAGTAAGCCCGATACGGTGGTCAGATATGCGCCCCTGCGGGTAGTTATACGTTCGGATCCGCTCGCTCCGGTCACCCGAACCGACCTGCGATTTACGCGATTGGGCGATCTCGTCATGCTGCTCCTGCCGCATCTTGTCATACAGCCTCGCCTTCAATATCTTCAAGGCCTTGGCTTTATTTTTGTGCTGGGACTTCTCGTCCTGGCAGGAGATCACTATACCCGTCGGGACGTGTGTCACCCTCACCGCGGAATCCGTCGTGTTCACGCTCTGCCCGCCCGGGCCTGACGACCGGTAAACGTCTATCTTCAAATCGTTCGGGTCCATATTGACCTCAACGTCCTCAGCCTCCACCAATATCGCGACGGTGACCGCGGAAGTGTGAATTCTGCCCGACGCCTCAGTGTCAGGAACGCGCTGCACCCTGTGCACTCCGCTCTCATATTTCAGCCTGCTGTATGCTCCCTTACCGGTAATCATCGCGATGACCTCTTTGACTCCACCGATACCGGTGATGTTAGAGCTTAACATCTCGACCTTCCACCCGCGCTTCTCGGCATATTTGCCATACATCCGAAAGAGGTCGGCGGCAAAGAGCGCCGCTTCGTCGCCACCGGTACCGGCGCGTATCTCTAAAAGGACGTTCTTGTCATCGTTCGGGTCTTTCGGCAAGAGGAGCACCTTCAGCGTCTCCTCAAGCCCCTTTATCTTGTCAGAGAGGATGGCGATCTCTTCTTTCGCCATCTCGCGGAGCTCCTCGTCAGGGTCTTCTAACAGCTCTTTGTTCTCATCTATCTGCTCTTGGTACTTTTTATAGTCCCTGTAGCATTCGACGACGCCCGACTTATCCGAATGTTCCTTGGCGACTTTTTGAAACTCTTTGTTGTCGTTGACAAGTTTCGGGTCGCTAAGGAGCCTCTCGAGCTCGATATACCTCTCTTCGACTTTTTCCAGCTTAGCAAACATGATTTATACCTTTATCGCCGCTTGTGACTTCAGTGTTTCCTTGCGCTCCCCGCTCTTCTCCTTCGCAACAGCTTCAGACGCGACAGATTCCTCTGTCTGGAGGGCGGCTTTCAGCGCGGTGATAGCTACTTCAAGCTGATCATCCGTCGGCTCCTTGGTCGTTATCTTCTGCATCATCAGGCCAGGCGCCATTATCATCTTCAGGATCGGGTTGTCCCGCTTTTTGGCGCTTAATTTTATTATCTCATAAGATATGCCAGAGATAGGTATCATAAGCGGTATCTTGATGAAGATGTATATTATGTTCCTGACATATTTCGGCAGCTCAGGGAACTTGGGCAGCATCGGGAATATTAATGAGAATATGAATATGCTGATTAGTAGCACTATCAGTATGAAAGAGGTGCCGCATCTTGGGTGCAGTGTCGAGTATTTCCTCGCGTTTTCGACGGTCAGCTCCTCACCGGCCTCGAACGCGTATATCGATTTGTGCTCCGCGCCGTGGTACATGAATACCCGCTTTATCTCACTCATCAAGGAGATGCCCCAGACGTACAAGATGAATACCGCTATCTTTATAATTCCGTCAATGAGGTGGAACATGTATGAATCGACAGTGTATCCGCCTCCTGACGATTTGGAGACAAACATAGTCAGGTAGTGCGGCAGTACGACGAAGAGCAGAATACCAAGACCTAACGCCGTCACAATGGTCATTGCCATCGCAAGCGGATGTATCCTATCCTCTTTTTCGCCTTCCTCACTTTCGTCGATCGCCTGATTCGCCGAGAATGTGAGTGCGGAGATACCGTTTATCAGCGACTCTATCAGAATGACGAAGCCCCTTAAAAACGGTTTCTTCAAGATCTTGACCTTATCTGATATCGAGACCCATACATCGTTTTTTATGACGATCTCACCATTGGGCTTCCTTACCGCGATCGCGAGCGATTTTGGTGAGCGCATCATCACGCCCTCGATTACCGCCTGCCCACCGACATTTATTTTTTTACTCATTATTTGGTTTCCTAACTGTGCAATGATGACAATATATAAATAAATATTATAAATATTTGTATTCTTCTTTTACTTCCTTCGCTTTGCCGCAGTTCATCTTACCTTCTGGGCACGCGCGTCTGATGCATTCCGGTCCGGCGTCGTTAAAGATTGTCGGGCTCTTTTGTTTTGCCAGGATGAGCATTTCTTTGGCCATGTCGCGGATCTCTTTTTGCGCGCGCCGACAGCACCTTAGCTTGAAGAAGTGTAGCAGTTCTCGCGCGTTCATCGTGACGATTATCTTTGTCTCAGCGCCGTTGGGCAGTACATAGCGCGCATCCTCCTGGGGAATCCCCATATCGACAAGCTCTTTATAGACTTTGTAAGCATATTCAAACGATTCCATATACTTATTCAAGGCGGCTTCATCATCCCTGATAGTATCTGGTACTATGCAGTCAAGTTTATCTTTGAAAAGGACGTAACGCTGACTCTGCTGAGAGTATGACGCTACTCTGTGTCGGACAAGCTGATGCGTCGTTACCCGTGAGATGCCCTGGATACCGAAAGTGAAGCTGACATGCTCTATCACGGAATGGTGCCCCGAGGCGAGAATCATTTTGATCAGCGCGGTATTAGAGGCCGTGTCATATTTTTTTATGATATCGTCAATATCAGACGGCGAGTAGCAGAGCCTTGCGGCAGCCGCGGCAGTATCCTCGGGATTCTTTGTGTAATTTAAGAGTATGACTTCCAATTTTAAGTCTTTACTTGTTTTGTAACTTATATTTTCTCATAAATCGCTCAACCCGACCAGCCGTATCGACAAGCTTCTGCTTACCGGTAAAGAACGGGTGGCAGCTCGAACATATCTCTATCTTGATGTTCTCAATAGTAGAACCTGTTTCAAACTCATTACCGCACGCGCAATGCACCTTCGCGTTGAAATATTTCGGATGAATATTCTTCTTCATAATAAATCCCCTTAATGACTAATAATACCTTTAAAAGAATGACTATATACCATTATTTTTTTAATGATGCAAGCATTTTTTCACGAAAAAGGAATAAGCGAGCTAAATCCCCCTTTTGTTATACAAATACAAGGGATTGACATTAATATCATGATTTGACATAAGGGGCATGTTGCCCAATACAATTTAAGGGGCTTTGCCCCTTCGCCTCCGTTGTCGGCCCCCCGTAATATCAACAACTTACAGCGTAGGATTTTTTGAAAATATGTATTTTATTCTATTTGGCAACAGTCCTATAAGAGGTCAAAATAAACAAAGCGAGGACAGATTAGCCCCCGCTTTGTCAGGTACATAAAATGTTAAAAAACAACCATTTACTTCATCTTAACAGCAGTGGCGGTGATTGTGGTTAACACTTCATCTTTAATGAAGCTGAAGCAACCGGGCTCATGAACCCTGTCGAAGTAGATATTCACTAAGCCGTCAGCATCAGGGTACTTTTTCCTCGCCTCTAACATTAGGCGGGCAAGCCCCCCTTGCTCCATCCGTGCAGAACCGACACACCCGGTAGAGTTTGTATATCTGTAAGTAACAGGCCCTAACTTCACTATATCTTCTAAGTCAAAAGAGTATTTGAAGCTATAGTTCGCATCATAATCACCTCTGTTATAGTTGTATTCATTGAACTTTGGTTCAGAGGTAGTGCTCGAATAGCTAATCGATGCGGTTGATTTCCCCCCTGTCGCCTGCGCTCCACCGGATAAAGATTTTATCGCGTCACACGCTGTTAACGATGATATTGCCATCAGTAAGACGGCAATAAAAACAATTTTTTTCATACCCGTCTCCTAAAAGCGCCGTCTATTTTTTCGGTGAGCTCCAGAAATCGAGCCTCATTCTTTCGCTTGAATCGCCGATTGCCGCGTCAAATATCGAGCTAAGCTGGATACATGGGCAGATATAGCCTGCGATACACTCGACCCATGGGAATGGACTGTCAAAGTCAGAGTTATACCACTCTCCCGCACCTGGGACTATCATTGAGAGTAACGCCGCCGCCGCTTTGTCGCTACCGGCTTTCGCGTTTGTCGGTGCGGCCACCTGAAGCATAAATACTAACGCTAATGTTATCGCCAAAGTTGTCATTAATTTTTTCATGATTTCACCTCCTTTTCATTTATTTTATTTTATTATCTCTACATCCTTTGGTAACTCAAATTCAAAAACAGTATCAGATATCCCTTCATTTACCCGTAAATTGTTCAATGACATATCGCTCGTTATCATTTCACCCTTCTTCTCTAAGTCTGGTAACACCGCCTTCACTTTCTGCGGCAGAAGGATATTCCCCTTAAACATCTTGAAATCAGCCCCTTGCGTAGACATCATGACCTCACCGTTACCGTTATAGACAACATGCCTTAAAAGAGCGTTGGTTTTTATATCGATCCACAACTGGTAATCAGGCTTTTTGCTGTCGATAAAAAAAGCGTCAAACTCATCGAACCTGACCTTCTTGATACTCACCCTGCCTTTTTTCATATTACCAAGCCGAAGCCCCAAAAGAGATACCCTTGCGAACACCTGCTGATAAAAAGAAGCTTTCTCCTTCGCGTCGTAATCTGACAAATCGATTACCCTTGCTTTTTTTATCTTGGGTATATATTCGATGAAGCTGTTACCGTTTAGCACAAGTAACCTTTCGTGAGGTTCCTTATACTCCACCTTCAGCTTGTCAGGCTTCTTGAAGTAATAGCTCCAGCTCTCTTTAACGGTGGTGTTACCTTTGAACGATGTCCTGACAACATTGGTTGACATCGTCTTAATGAGCTCAAACTTACTGTTTACACCACCGATGATCCCTTCAAAAGTCAGATCAATGCAATATGCCTTATTGCCATGAAAAACTATAATAAAAACAATAAATAGAGAAAATCTCGTAATTCTTTTCAATTACACCCCGATACATTAATTAATATACAAATATTTACAAATTGTCAAATTATTTTTTTGGTTCTACACTTAGATGCCGCCCTCTTTTGAAACGATCACTTTGTTCCTGCCGCTCTCCTTCGCTTCATAAAGAGCGTCATCAGCTTTTTTTATCAGATCCGCGGATGAGCTGATCTCATCACTCGGGTATGTAGCGACACCGATGCTCACGGTAACAAACAACCGGTTCCCCTCGCCATCCTCAAACGGGTAATCCTCAACATTTTGCCTGAAACGTTCCGCCACGATAAGAGCGCCATTCGACTCTGAGTCAGGCAGCATTATTATGAACTCCTCACCGCCATAACTACCAGGGACATCGCTTTTCCTCTTCGTATCCTTTAAAATAGCGCCAATATCCATTAATATCTCATCACCGACTTGGTGACCGAACATATCATTGATGCTCTTAAAATGGTCGATGTCAAGCATAAGTAGCGACAGTGGGGTCGCATGTCTTATCGCTCTGTCAAATTACGCATCGAGTAGCTCCATAATATTCCGGCGGTTATGAAGCCTTGTCAGCGCGTCTGTATTACTCAGCTCCTTTAACAGCGCGTTCGACTTCTTCAGCTCATCTTGCAAATATTTTAATTTTAGCTGGACTTTTATCCGCGCAACAAGTTCCCCGGGGTCAAAGGGTTTTATGACATAGTCCGAGGCGCCCTGCTCGAGACCCTTTATCTTTTTCTCAGTACTTTGCTCACCGGTAAGCATAATAACCGGCAGGTCAGTGTACTCAGGTTTCGATTTCATCATCGTCAGGAACTTGAATCCATCGATCGACGGCATCACTACATCGCACACGACAAGATCGACAGTATTGTTCACTAAGAGCTTAAACCCTTCGATACCATTTGTCGCCTCTAAAATAGTGTCGAAAATACCAGTCATACCAAGAGTCTTCTTGATCTCTTCCCTGACCGATGCAGAGTCATCTATAATAAGTAAAGTCGCCATAGCCCCTGTTACCTGTACTTCTTTATCGTTATCCTGATACTTTTGACCTTTTCACCTGATCTCAGGTAAATGCCGCTTCCTCGTGCGCCCTTGTAAAAACCGTATAGGTCACCTGTTACCGGTTCACCGCGCCCGGGCGTTCTCGCACCTATGTTATACCGGCCGCCCTCTTTGAAGTACAGCGTGAAAGCGCCTGTCTCGTCCGTACTCGTCGAGAAGAAGTCCGGCTCCCTTTGGAAATCATCATCTTTATACGCGAATGCGTACACCCCTTTTACCGC
>JAJRZU010000102.1 GCA_024275075.1 Deltaproteobacteria bacterium
AAATACTAAAGGCTTATAACGGCCGGTCAGCTATCCAGACAATACATGACCAGCTCCCTGATCTTATCCTTCTTGATATTATGATGCCTGACATCGATGGATTGACCGTATGCAAAACTTTATCACGAGACCCTGAGACCAGGGATATACCGGTGATCATGGTGACCGCGAAGTCCGGCCAGAAGGATCTGGAGGCGGGGCTGGAGGCGGGCGCTTATGATTATATCAAGAAGCCCTTTATGGTCTCTTAGTTGTTGGCGAGAGTCAAAGCGGCGCTGAAGTTCAAAAACAGTAATGATGAACTTATCGCGGCAAAGCAGCGTCTTGAGGAGATGAACGAGGAGCTTGCAAAACTGGCGGTGACAGACAGCCTCACCCAGATATATAACCATACTTTCTTGGTCAATACGTTGAAATTTGAGATGGGGAGGGCTGGCAGGTTCTCGAAGAGTATGGCGTTTTTAATGATCGATGTCGACTTTTTCAAAAAGATAAATGACACTTACGGGCATCTGATCGGTGACGAGGTACTAAAAGAGGTTGTACATATAATAAAGGGGCCGATTCGGGCTGTTGACATTTTAGGGCGTTACGGTGGTGAGGAGTTCGGGCTGATCCTGCCTGAGACCGACGCAAACGGGGCCATGATCTTAGCCGAGAAGATACGGACAAATGTCGAGAAACATGCCTTTCGCGTCACAAATGGTGAGATAAAAGTTGAATTGCAGCTTACTATCAGTATCGGTGTCGCGCTATTCCCCGGAGAAAATGTTAAAGACGTCTCCTCCATCATCCGAAATGCCGATGAAGCGCTTTACATGGCAAAACGAGACGGTAGAAATAAAATATACAGGTTCAGCTGAAGAAACACCCCTTAAAAAGCGCCTTACTCAGATTTAAAACAGTACAGATAACCTTTATTCGAGATGAAATATACATAATCGCCGATAACGCATAACTCTGTATTGATGCCTGAGCCGGGTTCATACTCATATTTTGTGACACCAGTGGAGATGTCAACGACATAAAAGAAGTTCCTTGACGCCGTAAAAACATAATTGTCAGTGATGACCGGCGCCGTCAGGTTTTCTGAAAGCTCCTTCTCCCAGATAATAGTGCCGTAAACCTTATCCACATTATACAACACCCCCCCGTTCGATGAGACAATGAGGTTATCATCGTTATATGCCGCATAACCGTTACCCTTGATCTTAAGCTCCCATTTTATCGCAGGCTTATCTTTATGTATCGCAATAAAGCTCCCGTCAAACGATGATGTGTAAACGGTATCTCCATCTATAACCGCCGGTGAGTCAACGTCGTAGAAAACGCCCTCCTCTTTAACTTTCTTCCTGAACCGCTCCTTTTGTGCCGCTGTATCATAGCAGTAAAGGTAACCGTCAGAGAACCCCTGATATACCAAGCCATCACTATATGAAGCCGATGCGGTGCCCCTTATGACAACTTTGTCAAGGTAGTTCTCCACAGAGCTTCTCCAGATTATCTTCCCTGCATCGAGTGAAACGCAGTACAAAGTATCAGACATATCGGTGAAGTAGATATTATCATTGACCACTAATGGTGATGTTATGATCTCGACTTTGAATTTTCGCTTCCATATAACTGCGCCGGTCAGCTTGTTCAGACAGTACAGGTAGCCCTTCGTATCCCCGAAGAGAATCTTGTCCCCGGCTATCGTCGCGGATGACTGCACCCTGCCAGCGGTGCTGTAACGCCACTTATACTCTTTGCTCTGTACATCAAACGCGCAAAACTCCTCTTGTAACGTACTGAAGTACAAGGTGTCACCCTCACCTATAATCGAACAGTTTATCTTCGGGTTAAAAACGTACTTCGCGGCAGGCGCTGTGTTAATGAACCATTGTAGCGCAAAGGGCGGAGCGATGGTGGAATCGACGTAACCCGAGCGGTTCGCGTCATACCGGTAAGTAAGTTTGGCGGTATCTAAAGACAGAGCATCTTCCGCTGACGCCGTGCCCAGCATAGACGCTGTCAAGAAAAAAGCTATGAAAAAGATTTTGACCGGCTTTTTCAAAATTTATTTTGCCTGAAGGGTATTGATTCTCTCTTGTACCCGCTCGATCAGCTGCGAAGTCGGATAATCCTTTAGAAAGTCCTGATATATCGCTAACGCCTGAGGCTCCTTATTCGCTAACTCATAAGCCAACCCCAAATCTAAAAGGGAGCTCTCTAAAATATAACCTGATGAATTACTTGATATATCTTTAAGCAATTCGATCGCTTTGTCATAATCTTCCATATTCTCGTAGCTGTATGCGATGTTTGTCTTAGCAATAATCTGATACGTCTCGTTCTTTACAGCCGAGGCAAGGAACTTGTTATAGCTTTCAATAGCTTTCTCATATTCTTGCAGGTTCATGTAGATATCGCCCTTATACAAATTCGCGAGAGAAGCCTCCACGCCGCTTTCATATAAGTCTGCCAAGCTGTCAAATATCTCTAACGAACCCTTTAATGTGGCTGTCGAGGGGGGTGTCTCACTGAGCGCCAGATCATACAGGTTCCGCGCCTTGCCAAATAGTTCGCTCGCTCTATCCCTCTGCGATGAGCGGTAGAAGCCCGCTAACACAACGACCAGAAACAGAACGATAATCGCACCGGCTATTATAAGGACTGTATTACCGCGAGCGGTCAGATAATCAACGATCTTCGCAGACGCTTCCTTCAACTCATCCTTTTTTATCGTCTTACGGGAGACTTTCAGCTTCCGCGCCTTCTTGTGTTCCTCACCGATCACGCCGGCAATGCCGCCGGCTGTTTTTCTCTTTGCCCGGCTCTTCGGCGCGGCCTTCTTCTTTGCCGCCGTTTTTGCTTTTGCCGTACTTTTTACCGGTGACTTCTTCTTCGCGGATGATGCGGATTCCGTTGTACTTTTTGCCGCCGCCGGCTGTTTTGCACTCTTTGTTGTCCGTGTGCTTTTTGCCGGTGACTTCTTCTTCGGATCTTCCTTCTTAGGCATTAATTTCACCCTCTTTGTAAAATTATCTTGATTCAGGCTGTTATTATTATCATTAAATTACTAACCAGTCAAGCATTTAATCCTTGAATCAGCCTTTTTTAACAAGTTTCACATAAAATACACCAGGAAATGTCTCTCTTTATACAATAACCAATAAATTTATACGGTACTTATGGTTTAATTCCTTGTAAAAAAAGGGCTGTTTTGATATATTAACGCCATATTCTGTCATGAGGGGAAAATGTTTTTTAAAAAAATCCGGTTACTGGTATTAATACTGCCTGTGATGCTCGTTTTTGCTGACGCGTCTGTCGCAAAGTTGACAAAGAACCCGCACAATGAGATGGAGTGTGGAAAATGTCACGCGGCCAACGTGAAATTTGGTCAGCCGTTAGACAAACTTGAGTTTGTTGAAGATGATATTGTCAATATGTGCACAAAGTGCCACAGCGAAATAATAAAGGTGCACCACCCGCAGCGGGTACAGGTATCAGGGGAGGTGCCGGACTATTTACCTTTGGGCGAGGGGAATTCCATCAATTGCAGGACGTGCCACGATATTCACATGAAGGACACGTCGATGCACTTCCTGCGCACGGCGAGTATAGGGTACTATACCAGCAGAATAGATATATGCTACGATTGCCACAAGAAGAATTTCAAGAATATCAGCCCGCACGTATCAAGGGAGGAAGAGGCGGGTATCGCGTGTTTGATCTGTCACCGGGACGCCCCGACGATCAAAGATACGCGGGAGACCGTTACATTAGTCACGCAGAATATTGTAAAGATGTGCAATTTTTGCCACATAATCGATACTGATAATCATCCGCTAAATGTTGACAGGACGATCGAGATATCCAAGGCATTACCTTTGTCAAGAAATAAAAAAGTCGTCTGCATAACATGCCACGACCCCCATGGAACGGTGAACACGATCAATTTCCTCAGGGAGCGGTACGTAATAGACCTTGAGTTTGGCAAGTATGAGAACCCGCATAATATTAAAGAGTACTTTAACTGCCTGAAGTGCCACGTCGATGTCTCAAGCGCGAAGGAGTATGTCGCCTGCAAGTATAAGGATGATTTTATTTTACTGTGTTATAACTGCCACGGTACGGACGCGGAAAAGTGCCACCCTGTCAACATCGCGCTCCTTGATGAGATGGAGCTGCCAGAGGGATTTGAGCTGAACGACGATGACCTGATAACCTGCGTCACCTGCCATAACCCTGACTGTAGCGGTGGGAAGAAGATCCGGTACAGGTCGCTTGACGCGCTTACCACCTCAAACTGTAATGACTGCCACAACTACAGCGGTCTGAAATCGATTAACCCGCACATGGGTAAAGATGAGACGACGACGTGCTTCTATTGCCACAAGAAAGATCATAAGATCGGGGATTTTGGGATGAGCCAGAAGTTTATCTGCTTTAGGTGCCATAAGTACAAAAAACACCCCTCTGGCATAGATCATCTGGTTGTGCCGCGTGCGATGATGGATGTAATAGAGCAGGTAAAGCTGGACAAGAAGGGGAAGATCAAGTGCTCCACCTGTCACGACCCGCACTCGAAAGACAAAATGCACAATAAATTAAGGAAGTTTGAAAACATATCGATATGTGAAGCATGTCACCAGATGTGAGGGGAAATGGCTGATTATTATAAACGAATAAGCATTATATTGATAGTGATTCTCTTAACCGCCGCGATGGCTTTTGCCAAAGAGAGTGAGAATCCGCATAATCAGATGAGCTGTGGCGAATGTCACAAGAATGAGGTGCGTTTTGGTGAGGCGCCAAAAACGCTTGAGTTTGTCTTGAATGACATAGTAACCCTGTGCTTAAAGTGCCACAAAGAGGTAGTAAACGTTCATCACCCCCAGCGTGTGCAGGTGACAGAGGAGGTGCCCGGGTACCTGCCTGTCGGTAGGGGTACTTCCATTAACTGTATCACCTGCCATAATGTGCATAGCGAAGATACGTCTTTGCACCTGCTCATGTTCGAGAATATCGGCAACTATACCAGCAGGGTAGATATATGTTACGAATGTCATAAGAGTGATCTCAAGAAGATCAGTCCGCACATATCCGAGGCGATGGGTATCTCATGTCTCACGTGCCACCAGGACGCGCCGACAATAAAGGATACACAAGAGACTGTGACGTTGGTGGACAAGAACATCGACAAGATATGCAACTTCTGCCATATCTTAGATATCGATACGCACCCGCGAAATGTCGATAATATTGCTAAACTGTCTGAAGAGCTGCCACGGTCAAGTGACGGGAAAGTCGTCTGCATAACATGCCATGACCCGCACGGCTCTATCAGCACCATCAATTTCCTTAGAGAGCGGTATGTCATAGACCTTGAGTTCGGTAAGTATGAGAACCCGCATAATGTGAAGGAGTACTTTAACTGCCTTAAATGTCACCTTGATGTGCCAAAAGTCAGTGATGTTGTAATTTGCCGGAACAAGGACGACTTTATTTTGCTCTGTTATACATGCCACGGCGCCGATGCCGAAAAATGCCACCCGGTAAATATCAGGCTGTCCGATGGCATGACCCTGCCCGAAGGTTTTGAGTTAGACAAGAACGATCTTATCTCGTGTGTCACCTGCCATAACCCGGACTGCTCTGGCGACAAGAAGATACGTTACAAAAATATGGACACGATAAAAAAAATGAACTGTAACGACTGCCACGATTTCAGCGGAATTGAGAATGATGACCCGCATACAGGCGCTGACAAGGTTACCGAAGACTGCCAATATTGCCACAAAAGAGGCGCCAATATGAACGAGTTTGGTATGAACAAGCGCTTTCTCTGCATGAAATGCCACAAATTCAAGGAGCACCCCGCGAAGGGTATCGCGGCGTCGAGCATCATTATGTCGTCTCTAATACCCGGAGTCATATTAGACAAGAAGGGGAAGATATCGTGCACAACATGCCATGACCCGCACTCCAAGGATCAATTAAATTTTAAATTAAGGGTAGTTGATGATATGACAATATGTGAAGCATGTCACCAATCTTGAAAGGATAAGCATGAGAACGTTAAAGATAAGGATTATTTACATTATACTGACAGCTTTATTTCTGACTTGCTCTGTTTCTTACGCAGATAAGTCAAAAAAGGATTCTAATTACCAGATAAATAAAGCGATACCTCTCTTTTTGAGAAAGGATTTTAAAAAGGCGCGCAAGATATTCATGAAGGTGCTGAAAGATGACCCGAATAATATTGTAGCGCGTTACTATATCGCGGAGATCATGTTTGCGGATGTCAGGCGTTATGATGATGCGGCAAAGCAATTTGAGATCGTGCTTAAGCTAAAGGGTAAGGTGACGTCGAAGAAGTTTAAGATAAGAAATAAGTATATATTCAACAATTCCATACTAAAGCTCGGGCTTGTATACCTGAAAAACGGGCAGAACTATCAAGCGATTGAATATATTAATAGATTCTTGAATAATGACAAGGACTCAAAAGCGCGGATAATGGCGTTAAACAGTCTTGCCGTAGCGTATTCTAACCTGGATGACTACGAAAAGGCGATATTTTATCTTGAAGAAGCGATATACATAGATAAGGAGAACCTTCTCGCCAGGTTTAACCTGAGTGCGATAAACAGTAAGCTGATTTATTATAACACCGGTATCGACCTGTCGATCAGCGGGCGGCATGTTGAGGCGGCGCGCGAGTTTGTGAAGGCGCTGGACGTCGACCCGTTCTTCACTGCGGCTCACTTCCGGCTCGCTCTCGAGCATAAGCTCCTGCGTAACTATACCGACGCGGAGAATGAGTTCCTAAGGGCGGTAGCGATCAACCCTGACTATGAATATAACTACCGGATATTTACAGAACTTGCCGAGATTTATGTAAGCTTGAACAAATTGGATACCGCCAGACAATATGTCGATAAATCGCTGAAGCTTCGGGATAATTATCCATACGCGTTTAACGTATCTGGTAAGATAAACATGCAAACCAACAATTATCTTCAGGCGATCCAGGAGTTCAGCAAGGCGGCTAACATGAAATACGACCCTGAATTCATGGAGAACCTTAAAAAAGCGCAGGATGCACTTATAAAAGATTCGCAAAAGAAATGAGAGTTTTTTTTGTGACTTTGTGTTGACTTCTTTTATGCTTTACAGTATATTTTATTTTTTAGCGGGTTGCTTTTTCTAATGAAGTCTAAGTAAGGCTTATTGGAATTGTTTGTTGAATAAATAAAGAAATCTAAGGGGGGTATTTATGAGTTTATTTAAGAAAACAGCTTTAAAATCTTTAATACGTAATTTTATTCTACTCGCATTTCTTGCTGCCTTCTTCTCATTCGCAGCTGGCTGTAATACCGATGTCAATAAACTGATTGATTCGGCAACTGCTGAAAAAAACACATACTACAAGGACGCTGATGGTGACGGGTACGGTGACAGCAGGGGAGACCCTGTTGAAGAAACAGACAGGCCTGCCGGTTACGTTGAGAACAATGACGACTGTGACGATGGGAATGACGCGATACACCCGGGTGTTGACGAGATCTGCGACGACGACCTGGACAATGACTGCGACGGACAGGTAGACAGCAATGATTCTGAGTGCGGCGGCGGTAATCTCGGTGGCGGCGGCGAAGTCGACGGTGACGGTGACGGTGTTACAATAGCAGACGGTGACTGCGATGACAACAACAATTCCGTGTACCCTGGGAAAGAGGAAGTTTGTGGCGACGGTATCGACCAGAACTGCAACGGCCAGGTAGACGAGGGGTGTAACCTTGACGCAGACGGTGACGGTGTGACTGTAGACCAGGGCGATTGCGATGACAACAACCCGAATATACATCCAGGGGCAGAAGAGATACCTAACGATGGTATCGACCAGAATTGTGACGGTGTAGACGGCGCCCCCCCGGGCAGTGATGACTTTGGCAACGATACAGCTTCCGCGTCACCGGCAACAATCGGCAGCGTTATCAGCGGGACGATAGAGGTAGGCAACGACGTTGACGTCTTCAGCTTCAGCGCCGCGCAGGGCACGACATATACGATAGAGACAACGCTTGGCACCTTAGACGATTCCGTACTGCTGCTAACCGGCACCGGTGGGAACAACATCGCCTCTGATGACGATTCTGGCGAAGGACTCGCGTCAAAAATCATCTGGACATGCTATGTTCCGGGTACATACTATGTCACCGTTGCCGGCCTGTGGGCTAACAGCGCGGGTACATACACACTGCAAATATCAGTGACAGGCGACGATCACGGCGACAGCATTACCACGTCTACCAATATCCCGATAGGTACGACAATTACCGGCACTATTGACAACGATACCGACTACGATTACTTCAACTTCTACTTCAACGCCGGAACGACTTACTACCTGGATATTGTACTTGGTACATTAAGCGACTGGGACGTATACTTCTATGATACAGACGGCAACACTGCATTGGCTTATGGGTGGGGCGACTCATTATACTGGTACTATACGCCCCTAATCTCTGGTACTTATTACCTTGGGATTACCGGATACGGAACTAGCGCCGGTACTTATACTGTGAACGTTTACCAGTAGAGCATTCATTGTAACATCTATATGCGGGTGCGGCAGATTCTTAGTCGCACCCGTTTTTATTTAAACATACTTCCTGGCGTTACCGTTTGCGTGACTTAACTTCTTTTTTACATAATACCATGACTATCATCAACGCGGTAAGCTCACCGGTTATCGCCCATACTCTCGCGGAGATAGCGATGACAGGCGCTATGAATTTTGGCAGCGCCTGCTGAAGGAAGAGCATAAGCGAACCCTCACGCGCACCTAAGCCACCCGGAGCGAGGATCGTAATAAACCCGATGACCCACGAGGTCGTAAAGGCGATAGTCACGTTAAAGAATAAAGACGGCTCGACCTTGTAAAGAGAGCTGACAAAAAGGAAAAACGCGAAGCTCAAAAAGAACCAGAACGCTATGTAGTACAGGATTATCAGCAATATCCTTCTAAAGCTGTACTCAACCTGCACTTTCTCTTTTTTGAATATTGTGAAAAGGATGTTCAATGCGAGCTCCAGCACTTTCGGGTGCATGATCACAACGCACCCGACCATGGCGGTTAATATCAACGGGAGGCTTAACCCATTGAATTCTTCCGTACTTAGAAGCATCGAGATAAGGGCGGTCAGGATCGCGGAGAGCACCAGCGAAGCAGATTCTAAGTAGATACTTAAAAGCCCCCTTTTTTTGGAGATGCCCTGCTCGCTCAAGAAAGCTATACGCCCGACAAACTGCCACACATAGCCGGGGAGAAACCGGCCAAGGTGCGAAATAAGCCATATCTTCGTATCCTGTATGAGCGGCTGGTGCACCCCGAGTGCCCAGAGAATGAAATGCCACCCTAACGCGTCTAAAAAATAACCGGCGGTAAGCAGAATGTATGACAGCATAAGGAGCGACAGGTTCGGGTCCCATTCATACTCCCTTATCAATTCGAGATTATCGAAAAGCACCTTCCCGACAAAGAAGAAAAGTGTCCCGACGAGCAGTATTTTCGCTAAAGTAACAGTGATTCTCTTCATATTATTTTCTTCTTTTGATAACCTTGCACGGACTTCCTACGGCTATGCAGTACTCGCCGATGTCTCTGTTTACAAAGGAACCGGCGCCGATTATCGCGCCCTTCCCAATAGTGACGCCATCCATTATCTTGACATTCGCGCCTATCCATACATCGTCTTGTATCGTTATCCCCTTCGCGGTAAAGCCCTGGGTATGCATATATTTTTCTGTGTCATCATGGGTGTGGCTCGACGCGACAAGGTAGGACTGCCCCGCTATCATCACGCCACTGCCGATAGTGACCCCGCCGTGACCGTGGATCTGGACGCCATGCGCGATCGATGTATTGTCACCGATATCGATGAAGCCGCCCGGGTAACCGCTGTTCAGGACGGCGAAGCTCCTTACATAGGAATTTTCACCTAACCGTATCGAATGCTCTCTCCCATTGTCAGCCGCTAACAAAGCGGCCTGATCCTCAATGTACGACCCTTTTAGCAGTAATATCTTTTTCGGGCACCGGAGAATCACATCCGCACCGATAATGTATTTGCGTGAGGCATTGTGCAACAGGAACCGGTAAAAGATTTTCCGCAGGGCATAGCCGGCAAGACCGGGGACAAAGCCGGTAATGGTGGTGATGACCTCATAGGCTATCAGGAACAAAAAGCCCCTGTTACCGACAGTTACCCTTCTATATTTCGCAAAGCCGCTCTCTTTTTTTCCGCTCACCCGCCTGGTTTCTCCTCTTTCTCTTCTTGCTTCAGGATATCCTCAACGTTCAACGAAGGTCGTTTTTCATATATGATGCAGTTATAGCATATCGTATCCATTTTCCGCTCTTTCGTAACCTTGTCAGGGTGCATGCACAGCTCTCTGGAGTATTTAAATATATCATTATTCCATAACTCTGCAAATGGCCGCTTGAATATATTGCCGAAATCATCCTTTTTGAAGAACTCGTAGCAGCATGGCGCGATACCGCCATCGCACCGGACGTTGATGTGCGACCAGAGCCGGCGGCATTTCCTGACGGATTCCGGGTCATACAGCGTCGCCTTGTACTTCTCGTTTTTCGGTATCCATTTAGCATCCTCTATATACGCCGGTATAGGGTTGAAGTAATCCACCCCGAGCTCATCGGCGATCTTTTGCGCCTCATCGACCTCGTCTTCATTATGCTTGAACACCACAAACTGCCACTCGACGATCGGGAACCGGCTCCCCTTCTCCTTCCGCCGCCGCATCAGCGTCTTGAAATTCTCCATCACCTTATCAAAATCCGCACCGACTCGGTATAAAGAGTAGCTCTCCTTTGATACCCCGTCAACCGCCACCTTCAGATAATCAAGGCCGGAATCGATGAGGCGGTCGATCTTCCCCTCATCTAGCGCTGTCATATTTGAGGACGCCATAGTGAATATGTTCTTTGATTTCGCGTACCTGATTATCTCAAAGATGTCCTTGTTCAGCATCGGTTCCCCCCAGTTGTACAGCTGGATGAAGTACAGATGCTCCCACGTCTGATCGATAACGCCCTTCACGTCGTCGATCGTCATGTGCCGCTTTTCCCTGCCGCCATAGACGCCTTTACCGGTCATGCAAAAGGGGCAGTGCAGGTTGCAGATGTTGTTTACCTCCAAGAACATTATATATGGCTTACTCTTTAAGGTTATCCTTTTAAGCCTCTTCTCCAGTTCTATGTTGATAAGATTACTGAGTTTTTTAAAGCTGTTATTGTATAAAAACGCAAGGGTGTGCGGCAGATCGACCCTTTTTGCGAGAGTGAGCCGCGCTATCTTCGTAACTATCCTTGTAAATGGTGTGTTTATTTTCATATTATCGCTTTTTCGCAACTACAAAATAGTTCTTTGTCAATCGCCTCTCTTTTTTAGTATCCAGATATATGTCGGGATCGCGAAATAAAAAAGGCTGTATAAAAACACCGGTAACCGTGTGATCAGCGAACCCTCTTTAATCACATCTGTCGCGCAATACTTTTTCGGGTCTTGCAACACCTTCACCGTATAATCGATTACGTCGAATCGTTTCAGGAGCGCTTTCAACCCGAAGCATGTCCGCAAATCCTCATAATACCTGCCGCCCCTGCCTGATAACCGCATATACAAATGCGCAAGCGGTTTCGGCAGCCACGACAAAAAGTACAGGTGATAATGCGGCTCCTTGACCTTTAACCGGTTAGTCGCACCCAAAAAACAAAAACCGCTCCTCTTCAGCACACGGTGTATCTCGTCAAACAGCGTACCCGCGTCAGGTACATGCTCATATATCTGGTTGCAGACGATGACATCGATCGAATCGTTTGCAAACGGGAGCGTCATGGAATCGCCCAATATATATGACAACCGCTCATCATCATTGTCTCGCGCACCCTGCTTCAGGGCGGCAAAATCGATATCCACCCCGATGGTCACCTTAAACGACCCCGCCAAAATGGCCGTTATCGCGCCGGCGGAGGAACCGATATCGACACAGGAGAGACCAGATGTATCACCACCGGTAAAATCATCTATGATAGTCATGATCTTCTTCGCCTTTGGCGCTTTATACTCCTTATCCAACAATATCGGCGAAGTCCGGGATAAGTCTTTCTGGTATCCTTTGTTACTTTTCAAAATATCACCTTATGAGCGCCATGGCAACTTATAAATGAACTTCCTCACAGCAGCCTGCGGGGAACCAAACTAATAACACGGTAACTAAACAAGTATGCTTTCTTGTCAAAAATATAGTCGGTTGTCATTCCTGCGAGGGCAGGAATCCAGTTGTTATTATTAGTTTTATGGATCCCCGCTTTCGCGGGGATGACGTATCGTAAAAGCACACAGTTTGATTACCGGGTTAATAACAGGTAAAACCGGCGCGCCTGTTGAAAGTAATGCACTTTACGGATTTAGTCAATTATTTTTTGCTTATGGGTATGGTACAATCCAATTTCAGCGTAAAAATCAGCGCCATCACAACAAAAGCGCTCCTTGAAACCATTTTTATGGCTCTTTGAAAACCATCGTGATGGTTTTAGTAATTGACAATTTGCAGGAAACAATATAAAATATTAAATGAGAAGTGTGTAATAGTGAAAGAACCGTCCTAAAACGAGGAGATTTATTGAAGATACGTAAGGCTATTTTCCCTGCGGCTGGGTTGGGGACGCGCTTCTTGCCGGCGACCAAAGCGTCACCGAAAGAGATGCTGCCACTGGTGGACAAGCCCCTTATTCAGTACGTAGTCGAGGAGGCGATAGCATCTGGCATAGAAGATATAATAATTATCACCGGCAGGGGTAAGACAGCGATCGAGGATCACTTTGATGTCTCGTTTGAGCTGGAGTATATGCTCAAGCAACGCGGGAAGAAGAAGCTCCTAAAGGAGATACAGCGGATCTCTAACATGGTGGACTTTACCTATGTCAGGCAAAAGCAGGCGCTTGGCCTGGGGCACGCTATCCTTCGCGCGAAGGATCTTATCGGTGATGAGCCGTTCGCCGTTTTCTTGGGGGATGATATCGTCGATTCTAAGGTACCGGTGATGAAGCAGATGATGAAGGTGTTCAAGAAGCACAAAAAGAGCGTGATCGCCGTGGAGAAGGTACCGAAAAAGAGCGTATCGAGTTATGGTGTGATCAAGCATGACGGGATGCATGGTAACGTTTGCAGGATCACCGACATGGTTGAGAAGCCATCTGTTAGCAAAGCGCCATCTAATTTGGCGATAATAGGCAGATATATCCTCACCCCGGAGGTATTCGGCATGTTAGAGAGCGCGACGCCGGGCAAGGGCAACGAGATCCAGCTGACAGACGCTCTTAGGAGGCTGTTAAGTGAGCAGGATATTTACGGTTACCAGTTTGAAGGTACAAGATATGACGCCGGAGACAAGTTAGGTTACTTGAAGGCGAATGTCATGTTCGCGCTCAAGAACGCGGAACTTGGCAAAGATATGACGAATTTTATTAAAAATTTGAAACTTTAACTATAAAGTAGGATATTATTTTATAAAGACGGGTTAAATATGACTATCATACCAAAAAGTCCATTAGAGAAGTTAGTTTATTTTCAAGATGAGGTTGACAGGCTCTTTCACCTTCTTTTTGATACTTCACCTCTCGTCTCAAGTGTTGAGAACGAGAATTATCCGCTTGTCGATGTTTTTGTAAAAGATAACAACGTTTGCTTTGAGTTTGGTGTCCCGGATGTCGGTAAAGCGGACTTGGATGTACAGATATCAAAAGACCTGATAATTGTCAAATGCGTGAAGAAGGATAAGGTAAAAGAAGGCGCGAAGAATTATATATGTATGGAGCGGGTTTACGGCAAGTTTCAGCGGGTTGTCAAGATACCGTCGATTGTCGATACGACCAGTGCAAAAGCGAAGTATAAAGATGGTGTTTTAAC
>JAJRZU010000103.1 GCA_024275075.1 Deltaproteobacteria bacterium
ATCACTATTATCACTATTATCATTGCTGACGGCCGTTGTGTCACTGTTATCGCCATCGCCGCTGTCATCGGTTTTGTATGATAAAGATAATGAATAATCACCAGTTGCGTTTGGTTCACCTAACACTCTTATATAGTACGTCCCGTTCGAGTTACATTCCCAGATAATCTTTGAACCAGAACCCTCCCCGCTATTGTCATCGGCATCAATCAAAGTAGAAGCATCAGTGTTATACAAATAAAGATATGAACTACTTAAGGTTGTTATCAAGACATTGATCTCGTAAGTTGAACCGCTTGCCCCGGAAAAACTAAACCAATCCTCATCAAAAGACGTGTCTATCACACCGGCGATTGAACCACCCACAACAACACCTGTCGCATCAGAAGAGGCATCACCATGATCATCTTCAATACAGTCGCCACTACATGAAATAGTTAGCGAATAAGTACCGGTGTAAGAGAAATCCCACCACCAGTAAGTGTACCAATCAGCAGTGACTTTTATGTAGTATGTCCCTGTGGTTTCACATGTCCATATTAGTTTTGACGAATAGTTATCACCGCTATCAGAATCAAAGCCGATTTGCGTTATTCCGTCTGTGTCATAAAGATATATTTCAGAATCAGAGAGCGTACCAAGTTGTGTTTCAATAGTATATGTCCACCCCTCATTGGCGTCTATTTTGAAAAAATCGACGTCACCGCTCGTTTCAATATTCCCACCTACAGGGATACCGACCGTCACAGTTGTCGCCCCCGAGAAAGTGTCTGAATGGTCATCAGCAAAGAGAAATGAAGGCGATAGCAGAATAACACATATAAAAGATATCATTAAACTGTTTATTAATGTATATTTAATGTTTCTTTGAGCTATTTTCATCTCCATAACCCTTTACATCTCCATAACCCTTTATATGTACAGGCTACTTAAGCGCCCGCTTTATTTTATCAAAAATATCCTGCATAAATACCGGTGGTTCACCATCCCTGTATGATGCCGTCGCGATAAAACACGCACCTTTACTGCCACTGTCACCACTGCCGCCAGCATCGGCCGTCTCTTCAACATCCTCCGCAGAATACGTAGCGACAACATCTAAAACGTATGAGCCGGTCGATTCTTCATCCGCCGCAGTGACCTTAATGTAATAAATACCTGATGCCTCACATTACCATGTTATCAGGGAACCATTCCCAACACCGCTGTTGTCGTCAGAATTTATCATCGTAAGATTGTCAGTATCGTAAAAATATAAGAAGGAATCGTTTAATGTATCTAACCTGATTTCTATCGAATATATCGAGCCGGCTTCTGCAGGTATCCTGAACCAGTCCTCATCCTCTGGAGGGTCTATCTCAGCATCAATGATAGAACCTATGCTGACTGTTGTCGCCTGGGAAGGGTCATCGCCATGATCGTCACTAAAACAGACACCCGTACAGGTAATCGAGAGCGTATAGGTGCCGCGGCTTCCATACCAGTAACCCGCTACAGCAACGTAGTAAATACCGGATTCATTACACGTCCACTCGATCTTCGCCGCATAACCGTTTCCGCTGTCATCATCAAACTCCAGGTTGGTAGTGCCATCTATGCCGTATAAATATAAAACCGAATCGTCTAATGTATCCTGGGTAACTTCTATTACATATGTACCGCCCTCTGCGGCGGCAAAACTGAAATAATCAACATCACCGTTGGACTCTAAGTCACCGCTTGCCGGTAACCCGACAGTAACTGGAGTCGCGTTCTGATAATTATCCGAATGATCATCTGCTAAAACGCTTAAAGGAGCAGAAAGCGCCACTATTGCCAAAAAAGATAATATAACGCCAACGTACCGATTTAATTTCATTTATTCCTCCCATATCATTTATATATTATGTCATTGCTTTACATTATTACGAATGATATTACAAAAAAGCCTTTTTGTCAACATCTATTTTAATATAAAACCACGTTATAAGATATTGATTATTGATGCCTTTTAGATTATATCGCGCTTACCATGGCGCCAGCTGTCACTTACCTTTTACCTCCTCAAGTATGTTTGCAATATCACCGTTTGTAAGCCCTTTTAATTGCTCTAAATTTTCTTTCGTTATTTCAGTTAAGCTATTAATATGTGCGAGAATCAAACCTTTTTTCTTCGGGCCTATACCTTTGATACTATCAAATATCGAGGCGATTGCACTCTTCCCCCTCACCTTTTTATGGTAAGTGATCGCGAACCGGTGCGCCTCATCCCGTAGCGTTATCAAGATGTTAAAGGCGGCGCCAAGACCGCTGATAACAATTGGGTTCTTCTGGTTAGGGATGTAGACCCGCTCCTCTTTGACGCCGTTCCTCTGACGGCGCTCCTTCGCGAGGGAGACTACATCGACTCCCTTGATATCCAGATCGGCAAGCACCCTTCGCGCGACACCAAGATGCCCCTTGCCGCCGTCTATCAACAGAAGGTCTGGTCGCTCGCCATCTGCCTCTATCCTGACTAACCGCCTTTGCAGCACCTCATACATCATGCCGTAGTCGTCGGCCTCAGTCTTAATCTTTATCCTGTAACGCCTGTAGCCGCCCTTATCAAAAGCGCCGTCTTTTAAGACGACCTTCGACCCGACAGCAAGCTTACCAGAGATGTTAGAGATATCATAACATTCTATGATTCGCGGTACGTTTTTAAGGTGCAGTTTCTCCTTTACCAGTTGAAGCTTATTGTTGATATCATCTTTAAGCTTTCTTTTGTTCAGCAAAGATTGCTTCGCGTTCTCCAGCGCCATCTCCACTATCCGCTTTGACTGCCCCTTACTTGGTACCCTGATACCCACGCCATTACCCCTTCTTTCGGACAACCAGCCAACAATAAGCTGTAAATCATCAATATCATTACTAATGAGAACTTCGCGGGGGATCTCCCTCTCCTTGTGATAGTATTGCTTGATGAATGATGACACCACCTCGCTCATGGAGAGCCTGTTGATTAAAAAAACATGGTTCTTCAAACCCATGATGCTGCCGCCCCTTACATTGATAACAGTTACCGAGATATCATCATCCTCTTTATACGCACCGATGATGTCATTATTCTGCCCCTTTTTATGAGTCACTACCCGCTGCTTCTCAACAGTGACCTTTATCGCTTTTATCTGGTCTCTTATTCTTGCGGCGGCTTCAAAGTCCATGGTATCAGAGAATTCTTTCATCCGCTTCGTGAGGTTCCTTATCAATGAAGCAGTATCGCCATTTAAGAATAAGACCACACTGTCAACCGCGCTTTTATACTCATCGGCGCTTATATACCGCATACATGGCGCACTGCACTGGTTTATCTGATAATTCAGGCACGCGCGCGCGCGGTTCTTCAACTGCGAATCCGAGCACGTCCGCAACTTGAAAATGCCCCTTAATAACGTAATGGTATCCCGCACGGCTGCCGAAGAGGAGTATGGCCCGAAGTAGAGGCTTTTGTCATGCTTTACGCTCCTCGTGAGCAGTAGCCGTGGGTATTTGTGCCTGATATTGACTTTCAGGCTGTAATATGTCTTATCATCCTTTAAATTGATATTATATTTCGGTTTGTGCTTCTTGATAAGAGTGTTCTCTAATATCAGCGCTTCCTTTTCACTGTTTGTCACAATAAAATCGACATCGCGAACCTTTGGCACCAGGAACCTGCTCAGCGTCCGGGAATCCCTTGGCGCGGCGGCAAAGTAGCTCTTCACCCGCTTGCGCAAACTGGCCGCCTTACCGATATATATGACATTGCCGGCGGTATTCTTCATCAGATACACCCCTGGCAGCTTCGGTAAGTTATTGACCTTCTGCAAAAGGTGCGTTTTAGGCGCAGGGGATTCTTTTTTTACAGTACGTTTTTTGGAGATCGTTTTTTTTGAATTGGGTCTCATATTACGATAAATTTCAGCCATCTTTTGTAAAGGGCAAGTATTACAAAAATAAAAAGCAGGCGCGCTAATAAAAAGCAGGTGCGCATAATAAAAGCAGGTGCGCATAATAAAAGCAGGTGCGCATAATAAAAGCAGGTGCGCCTGTTGACAAGCCATTATTCCGTGTTATGCTTTAATTAAGGGTTAAGATTGGTCGCATTATGTTGCTTAGCATTGCAGGCGTCCAATCGGGCATCTCATCGAGCGCCGGCGTATAGGGCACCGGCGCTTCTTATATGTGTTTTACTTATTAACCCTGCAATCAAACAATGTGCTTTTACGACACGTCATCCCCGCGAAAGCGGGGATCCATAAACCTAATAATAACAACTGGATTCCTGCTTTAGCAGGAATGACAACCTACTATATTTTTGACAAGAAAACATACTTGTTTAGTTGCCGTGTTAATAAATACATCTAATTGCATAGAATTGTTACAAAATCAATCATTTTCTTTTTCTATTTCGCGTAAATATCCGGTTTTATAAGGGAGAGGCAATCAAACTGCTCCCTGAATTTTTCGATGAGCGCCAGGTCGATCAGGGCGCGCGTACTATCCTCATGATCCAGCGCCTCATAAATCGTCTCACCGTAAGGGTTTAATATTATTGAGTGTCCAAGATAATGCAGATCTTTTGAAGAACCGCACCTGTTTGCCGCAATAACAAATATCTGGTTCTCTATAGCCCTCGCCTTCAAAAGCGTAAGCCACTGAAAATAACGTACTTTCGGCCATTGAGCACAAACAACGAGTACGCTTATACCCTGCGTAGCCACTTTCGTTATCAGCGCTGGGAACCTTATGTCAAAGCATATCACGATACCCGCTTTTACCCCATTGACATCGACGACGGAGATATCCTTCCCCTGTGCAAAATGCTTATCCTCGCCTAATGGGGGGAAGAGGTGCACCTTCTGGTACTTACCTGTTATCTTTCCGTTTGGGCCTGAGCAAAAAGCCGTGTTATATAACTTTTTCTCGCTCTTTTCAGGGAGCGAACCGATGATAGTCATACTGTTCTTTTCCGCCAGTTCGCAGAGACCCGCTAATATTTCAGGTGTCTTATCAGCCGCTTCGTCCAGCAGCTCATAGTTGAACCCGCTTGACCAGAGCTCGGGCAGGACAATAAGATCGACCTTGCGCCTTACCAGTTTCTTTATCTCATTCGTCACATGGCTGACGTTCTCGGCTATATTGTCAACCACATCAAATTGTATGAATGATATATTTAACTTTTTACCCATTATATTACCTTACCTTATGCGTCAAGAGTAAGAAGCAGGTTGTTTTTCAAAATGACCTTCGCCTCTTTCGCGCCATCGTATACTTTTGATATCCTCTTACCGGTCTCAAAGATCAGCATCTCTAAGAAACTGCTCCGCTTCTCATAAGAGTTCGCTAACGCTGTAATGATTATCTGGGCGCTTTTAGTGTAGTCCTGGGAGAAGTATGAGGAACCGGGAATTGTGAGAGAGACGGTTTTCACTTTGATCATTTTCAAAGTGTTTGCGATAAAATGCACCGCTTCACTGAGTTTCTCCTAATTGAAATCCTTCGATTCACCAAGCCCTACTACCAGTATCCGTGGCGCCATCATCTTCTTTGAAGACATTATCAGTGTAACCTCTTTGTAATCACACGTAATGGTCTTATCCATAATGAGCCTGGATATCTTCCCGCAAAGTCGCCAGTCAACAAGCCCGTTTGCGCCCTTCAATGGCCGCTCATCCTTAAAGACACTTAGTACCAACGTATCAGAAGGCACCTTATCTATCGGTTCTGAGAGTATCTTCGCTTTCATCTTTTTTGGTGACCTTACCTATAGATTTCGCTATAGCATCCAATATCCCGTTAATAAAAGAGCTTGAATCATGAGAGCTGAATTTCTTCGCGATCTCAAGCGATTCGTTGATGCACACCTTGCTCGGAACATCGCCCGCGTACAATAACTCGTAAGCCGCAAGCCTCAGGATGTTACGATCGATAGATGTCATCCTGCCAAGCTTCCAGTGCTTTGAGAAAGATTCAATAGTAGAATCGATATCCGCTAAATGCTCATGTACACCCCGCACAAGTTTTACAGCATAATCGGTTACATCTTCTTTTACCGGGAAATTATTCAAAAACAGCTTTATACCAATATCAGGGTCCTGCTCGGCAATCTCAATCTGATAAAGTATCTGCACCGCAATCTCGCGTGATTTACGACGTTTCCCCAATTTAACCTCATTTTTTTCTGATAGACTTGAACAGGTTCACAGTCTCTATCGCGGCGACCGCTACCTCAAACCCTTTGTTGCCGGCCTTTGTGCCAGCCCGCTCGATCGCCTGCTCAAGATTCTCTGTAGTGATCACCCCAAAGAGCACCGGTACACCGGTCTCCATGGAGACTGATGCGATCCCTTTGGACACTTCGGCGCTTACGTAATCGAAATGCGGCGTCGCGCCCCTTATCACCGCACCGACACAGATGACCGCGTCTGGCTTTAGCAGCTGAATAGCTTTTTGTGCCGCCAAAGGTATCTCAAAAGAGCCGGGCACCTTTATTATACTGATATCGCCCGCCGCTACATCATTTCGCTTTAGTGCATCCAAGGCGCCTTCTAACAACCTGCTGGAGATAAAGTCGTTGAATCTGCTTACGATAATGGTGAACTTCAGGCCGGTGCCGCTTAGCTGACCTTCATATATCCTTTCCATAATTCCCCCTCTTTAATGAACCACGCGTCCTCATTTATGCCTCAGTCTATATTTAATATATGTCCCATCTTCTTTTTCTTTACCTTCAGATACTCGATGTTCTTCTCTGTCGGTAACGTCTCTATCGGCACACGCTCGATCAGCTCTAAGTTATACCCTTCTAACCCGATAATCTTTTTCGGGTTGTTTGTCATAAGGCGTATCTTCTTTATGCCAAGATCGACAAGTATCTGAGCGCCTATACCATAATCCCTTAAGTCGCTCTTAAAGCCAAGTATCTCATTCGCCTCTACAGTATCTTTACCTTTGTCCTGCAGGGCGTACGCTTTAAGCTTATTCGTGAGCCCGATGCCGCGCCCCTCCTGGTGCATATATACTATCACGCCAGCACCTTCTTCGTCAACCATCTTCATCGCGGCATGTAGCTGCGGGCCGCAATCGCAACGCTGCGACCCGAAAACATCACCGGTCAAACACTCAGAATGCACCCTCACAAGCACCGGTACGTTCGGGTTTATCGTACCCTTCACCAAAGCCAGGTGCTCATGGTCATCAACGTCGTTCACATAGGCTATCGCCTTGAACTCACCGGCAAAAGAGGTCGGGATGACTGTCTCGGCCGCCCTTGTCACCAGACGCTCCATCTTCATCCGATACTCTATGATATCGGCCACGGAGAGTATCGTCAGCTTATGCCGCCCAGCAAACCGCTCGAGTTCAGGCATCCGCGACATAGTACCGTCATCGTTCATGATCTCACATATAACGCCGGCCGGTTTCAATCCGGCAAGCCTCGCGAGATCCACAGACCCCTCGGTCTGACCGGTACGCACCAGAACCCCGCCTTCACGCGCCTGAAGAGGGAATATGTGACCGGGCCTGACAAAGTCATCGGGCTTCGCGTCATCTCGTACAACGTCCAAAATCGTCTTTGCCCGATCAGCGGCCGAGATACCGGTAGTTATACCGTCAGCGGAATCTATGGAGACGGTAAACGCCGTTCTCAGGTGCGCCGTGTTATCCTGCACAATAAGCGGGATGTTCAGCTGGTGCAGCCGCTCCTTTGTAAGCGCGAGGCAGATCAGCCCCCGCCCGTACATCGCCATAAAATTCACCGCACAAGGGGTCGCTTTCTCCGCCGCCATGATAAGGTCGCCCTCGTTCTCCCTGTCCTCGTCATCGACCAGGATAACGATCTTACCGGCTTGTATCTCTTTTATCGCTTTTCTTACTCTTGCTATCTTATGTTTTGGCATATTGTTTAAAAGAAGCCATGCTCAGCTAAAAAAGAAGCATTGACTTTGCTCTTTGCATCCCCCTTACTGTTTTTCAATAACTTTTCAACATATTTCGCTAAAATGTCAGTCTCTATATTTACCGCGGCGCCGCTTTGTACTTCATTCAGGTTCGTCATCTTGTATGTATGCGGGATCACGACAAAATCAAAACCGGCGTCATCCACGCCGTTTACCGTAAGACTGATACCGTCCACGGCGATGGAACCCTTCTTTACGATATGCTTTAACAGCTCCTTATCCGCGCTCACCCTCACTACAAAAAAATCACCCATCCTCTTTTTGCCGACTATCTTACCAATGCCGTCTATGTGACCAGAGACGATATGCCCGTCAAACCTGCCGCCCACCTTTACAGCACGTTCGAGATTAACGGTATCGTTCACTTTCAGCCTCTTCAAAGCGGTCACATTGAAGGTTTCAGGAGAGACATCAAAAGTCAGGATATCCCCGTTTATCCTGATGACTGTAAGGCACGCCCCGTTGATACTTATACTGTCGCCATTTTTTATCTCACTCGCAGTAATCGCGGTCTTTACAACGATCACCGAAGGAGCGGCTCTCCTTAACTCCTTTACAATACCCTTATCTTCTATTATACCAGTAAACATATCAAATTACCATAATGAGTGAATTGCCCCGTAGCAACTGCGGTGAATTAACCCGGCGCGCCTGTTAAAAGTAGAACTCGACCATAATGTCATCGTCAAATCTTCTTACCTGATTAATGCTAACACTTCTTAGATCTTTTATCAAGTCCTTACCGCTGGAGCCTTTATTTTTACCCGATATTTCCCTGCCATCAAATACCGGCTTCGATCTCCCGCACAGCATGAGCTTGGGCGCGAGAAACAGATACATCTTATCGGCAAGGCTGTTATTGATAAATGATGAATGGAGCGCGGCGCCGCCCTCCACCAAAACGCTCGTTATCTCCTCTTTCGCTAAACGTTTCAGAACTTCGCGCAGGTTAAGCGCACCATCCTTTTCATGGACTTTCACCAGCTGCACGCCTTTTTCCGTAAGCTTTTGCACCTTTTTCGCTTTCGCGCTCGCACCATGAAAAATGATAGTCTTCGCCACATCAGTGTTCTTTAAGACGTTCGCTCTCTCATTTATCCTGAGCGCCCTGTCGATGATGACCCGTAGCGGGCTCGGGTTCGCCTTCCTGCCCATCCGTACTGTCAAAAGCGGATCATCTTTCAGGAGCGTACCGCTGCCGACCATTATAGCGTCCACTTCGCTTCTTAGTTTGTGTACAAATTTACGTGATTTATCGTTGCTGATCCATTTTGAGTCGCCCGAGGAGGTAGCGGTCTTGCCGTCGAGCGTCATTGCGCTTTTCAGGATGACAAAGGGCAGCCCTCTTGTAATATATTTGATATAGAACTCATTGAGCCGGTAGCACTCCTTTTGCAATATACCGGTAGTCACTTTCAGCCCGTGCGACTTGAGCTTATCCACGCCCTTACCGGCAACGATGGGGTTCGGGTCAAGCATACCGACGTATACCCTGGTGATGCCAGAGCGGATAATCGCGTCCACGCATGGCGGTGTCCGCCCTAAATGGGAACATGGCTCCATGTTGACGTAGAGCGATGCGCCTTTCAGGTCTCTGGCATTGTTTATGGCGTTGATTTCGGCGTGAGGCATACCCGCTTTCTTGTGGTAACCTAAAGCGATCACCTCACCGTTTTTGACAATGATTGCACCGACAAGCGGATTGGGAGATGTATTCCCCATAGCTGTCTTCGCAAGGACTATTGTTTTTTTAATGAGCTCTTCGTGCCTTCGGTCAGTCATTCTTTTTCAGTAAGTGATGTAATTCGTTCATAAACTCGTTAAGATCCTTGAACTCCCTGTAAACAGAGGCGAATCTTACATACGCAACTTTATCTAAATGTTTAAGCTCCTCCATGACCCTCTCACCGATCCTTGTCGAGAGAACCTCCTTCTCACCGCTCTCCTGGAGCTTGTTGGCAACCTTGTCAATCACCTTTTCGATCATGTCGATACTGATCGGCCTCTTCTCACACGCGGTCTTTATGCCCGCAAGGATCTTCTGCCGCGAGAAAGTCTCCCGCCTGCCATCCTTCTTTATCACAAGAGGAAATACCTCCTCTATCCGCTCATAAGTCGTGAACCTGCCCGAGCATTCCAGACACTCGCGCCTTCTCCTGATGACATAACCATCTTTACTTAATCTTGAGTCGATAACTTTGTTGTCGTCAAATGTGCAAAAAGGACAGATCATAAATTCACCTTAGGGCATGATGCCCTATCCAATTAAGGGGCATGATGCCCGATACATCATACTATACATTGAATTGCCTTACATTCACTTCAGCCAGCGAGAGCATCTCTTCAGCGAGCTTGTCAGGGTAGCCGTCTAAATATATTATCTCTATGATATCGGCATTTATCAGCATCTTCGTACAGATCAGGCACGGCTGGTTCGTGCAGAACAGCACCGAACCCTTTATGTTTATACCGTGATACGCCGCCTGGACGATCGCGTTTTGCTCCGCGTGCAAACCGCGGCACAGCTCATGCCTCTCACCCGACGGAACGTTCAGCTTCTCCCGAAGGCAACCGATGTCAAGACAATGCGGCATCTTCTTGGGGGAGCCGTTATAACCGGTGGCAACAATGCTCTTATCCTTGACCAGTACAGCGCCGACCTGCCGCCTCAGGCACGTGGAACGCTTAGCGACAAGTTTGGTTATCTCCATAAAGTATTCGTCAAAAGTGAGTCTGTCCATTACTTCTCGCTTACTATCCTTTTCCGGTAGAACTGGAATTTTTTGCAAAGTTCCTTGACTTGTGCGGCAACCTTCTTCAATAGCTCGATGTTCTGGTGATCTTTGATGACCCGCGCGATGAAACCGGCGACAGCCTTCATCTCACCTTCCTTCATCCCGCGCGTCGTCACGATCGGCGTACCTATCCGTATCCCGCTCGTAACCGCCGGACTCTTCGTATCAAACGGAATCCCGTTCTTGTTCACCGTTATTCCCGCCTCGTCAAGCGCCTCTTCGATCTCCTTGCCGGTGAGGCCAAGCGGCGTCAGGTCGATCAGCATGAGGTGGTTGTCAGTCCCGCCGGAAACTATGCTCACCCCCTGTTCCATAAGCTCGTTGGCGAGCGCCTTCGCGTTAGTGACCACCTGATTCGCGTAGTCCTTGAATTCCGGCTCCAGCGCCTCCTTGAACGATACAGCTTTCGCGGCGATTATGTGCATGAGCGGCCCGCCCTGGATCCCCGGGAATATGCTCTTGTCGATCGCCTTCGCGTATTTCTCTTTACAAAGGATCATCCCGCCCCGTGGGCCCCGGAGCGTCTTGTGGGTAGTAGTAGTCACGACATCCGCGTATGGTACTGGTGACGGGTGCGCCCCGCCGGCTACCAGACCGGCTATATGCGCCATATCGACGACCAGGTAGGCGCCGACATCATCGGCTATCTCTTTGAACTTCTTGAAATCCAATATACGCGGGTACGAACTCGCACCGGCTATGATCATTTTCGGTTTCGATCCCCTCGCGATCCTGAGAACCTCGTCATAATCTATCGTCGATGTCTCGGGTGAAACACCGTATGAGACGACGTTGTAAAGTTTACCCGAGAAACTGACCTTCGCGCCGTGGGTCAGATGCCCGCCATGCGGGAGCGTCATACCAAGTATCGTATCGCCGGGCTTTATCAAAGCGAAATATGTCGCCATATTCGCCGCAGACCCCGAGATAGGCTGAACGTTCGCGTGCTCTGCGCCAAAGAGCAGTTTCGCTCTTTCTATCGTGATGCTCTCTATGATATCAACGAAATCGCAGCCGCCATAGTACCTCTTTGCGGGGTATCCCTCGGCGTATTTATTCGTAAGGATGCTACCCTGCGCGTCCAATACCGCTTCTGATACATAATTCTCAGAAGCGATCAGAACTATCTTCTCCTCTTCACGTATCGTCTCGCAGTTTATCGCGTGAAAGACCTCAGGGTCAAAGCTCTGAAGCCTCGGGCGACGTCTCTCGACAAATTGCCCGCCATTATTGAAAAGCGTCTCTTCTATCTCGCGTATCCTGTCAAGCCTTCTCTGGTGCCTGCCACCCTCAAACTCAGTGTCAAGCCAGATAGATATCATCTCTTTGGCAAGCTCTGGTTCAAATGTCCTGCCGCCTAAGACCAGAAGGTTCGCGTTGTTGTGCCTCTTGCTCATCTCCGCGGAGAATTTGCTGTATACAAGAGCCGCGCGCACTTTTGGGAACTTGTTCGCGACGGTGTTCATACCGATACCGGTGCCACAGACCAATATGCCGCTGTCGATTTCGCCATTAGAGACCCTTTTGGCTACGTCTTCACCATATTCAGGATAGTCTACGGACTCCTCGCTGTTCGTACCCAAATCGATTATATCAATATTACCTCTACCGGCCAAAAACTGCTTGATATCTTCTTTCAGTTTCCATCCGCCGTGATCAGACGCAATAGCGATCTTCATTATTAACTGCCCCTATTTGAATTTTTTGAATATTATAGTACCGTTTGTGCCGCCGAAACCAAAAGAGTTCGAGATTGCTATATTAACCTCTTGTTCGCGCGCTGTGTTCGGTACGTAATCCAGCTCACAACCTTCATCTTTAGTCTCATAATTTATTGTAGGCGGGATGATCCCTTTCTTTATCGCCATAATCGAGAAAATCGCCTCCACTCCGCCCGCGGCGCCCAGCAGATGCCCTACCATGGATTTCGTCGAGCTGATTGCGACATCATAAGCATAATCCTTGAAGACTGTCTTGATAGCCATAGTCTCGTACAGATCATTATAGTATGTCGAGGTGCCGTGCGCGTTGATGTAATCGACGTCCGTCGGCGCTATCTTCGCGTCTTCGAGCGCAAGCTCCATACATCTCGCGGCGCCCAACCCCTCAGGTGTAGGTGTCGTGATATGATGCGCGTCGGCGTTCAGGCCATAACCGATTATCTCGGCGTGGATATTCGCGCCCCTTTTTTTTGCGTGCTCAAGCGCCTCTAAGACGATGACACCGGCGCCCTCGCCCATGACGAAACCGTCCCTGTCCTTATCAAAAGGTCTGCTCGCCCGCTCAGGTTCGTCATTTCTCGTGGAAAGCGCTTTCATCGCATTGAAACCGCCGATACCCAGCTTTGTGATGGTGGATTCCGTACCACCGGCCAACATGACATCAGCGGCGCCCCGCTTGATTGTATTCCACGCTTCACCGATCGAATGCGTACCGGTGGCGCACGCCGAGACGGAACTTATGTTCGGCCCCTTGAAGCCATGCCGGATGGAAACGAACCCCGGTGCGAGGTTGATAATCAGCATCGGGATAAAAAACGGCGTGATCTTCCTTGGTCCGCGCTCTTGTACGACCTCTACATATTTTTCAATAGTAGCGAGCCCGCCGAGACCGGCGCCGATAAAGACGCCTATCCTGTCAGCATCGGGCTGCTCCTCATCCAGGCCTGCGTCCATGACAGCTTCATGTGAAGCGGCCAGGGCGTACCGGATAAAGATATCCATCTTCTTGAGCTCTTTTTTATCTATGAACTCAAGCGGATCAAAATTCTTTATCTGTCCTGCGATCCTCGTTGCGAACCCTTTAGTATCAAACCGGTCGATGAGCCCGATACCGGATTTGCCGTCGCAGGCGGATTCAAACATCTCTTTAACAGTGTTACCGATAGGGGAGACAGCCCCCATACCGGTAACAACAACTCTCCTACTCAATCTATGCCCCTTAGAAATTTAGTTAATAAGAGAAGTGATTAATATCAAACAAAAGCTTGCAGTATTAGCTGCCCTGCTTGCTGTTGATATAGTCTACAACATCTTGAACAGTCGCGATCTTCTCGGCGTCTTCATCTGGTATCTCAAGATTAAACTCCTCTTCAAGCGCCATGACAAGTTCAACCGTGTCTAACGAATCAGCGCCTAAATCGTCCGTAAAAGAAGCTTCAGAGACAACTTCCTCCTCGCTTACACCTAACTGCTCCACAATTATCTTTTTTACTTTTTCTTCTAACGACATCCTTTCACCTCCTATTATTTGGAAAATTACATGTACATTCCACCATTTACATTGATGACCTGCCCTGTTAAATAACTTGATTCATCACTCGCTAAAAACAATACCGCATTCGCTACATCCAAAGGATAACCAAGCTTACCAAGCGGTATCTGTCTGGTCAGCTCCTCCTTCATTTTCTCGTTTAATTTATCCGTCATAGCCGTCACGATGAAGCCCGGCGCTACCGCGTTCACGTTGATGCCACGCACGGCAAATTCGCGCGCCGCCGTCTTCGTCAACGCTATGACACCGCCCTTTGACGCCGAGTAGTTCGCCTGACCGGCATTACCCATCTCGCCGACAACGGACGCTATGTTGATTATCTTACCGCTCCGTTGCTTGGACATGTACCGGGAAACGGCCTTGATACAGTTAAAAGTACCCTTCAGGTTGACATTGAGCACCAGATCCCAAGCCTCCTCCTTCATCCTCATAAGGAGCGCATCACGCGTAATGCCCGCGTTGTTTACCAATATATCAATACCGCCCAGCTCCTCCACTGTACGCTTCACCATATCCGCGCAATCATTGAATGCCGCTACATTACCACCGACGGCGATAGTCTTTACACCTAACTTCGCTACCTCCTTCGCGGTAGCTTCCGCCATCTCAAGGTTTATATCAGATATTGCGATATCCGCGCCCTGCTTTGCCATCACAGTCGCGATCTCCTTACCGATGCCCTGGGCACTACCGGTAATCAGCGCAGTCTTCCCTTCTAACATCATACTTCCTCCTTGATAAAACTCCACTTTTTAACCACGGTTTATCGTTGCGTTGCGCTTCGCTTAACAGCAACCTGCATGGCTGCTTTTTAACCACAGAGAACTCAGAGGGTTCCGTTTTAAAAGGCTTTTCTCCGTGAACTCTGTGTTGTGCTCAGTGTGCTCTGTGGTTCATAGCATCTGACTTGTTTTACCTGCTTCTTATCTCGTTACAAGCGCTGATCGTCTTCTTTAACGTGTCAGTATTGTTGACATTAAGGTTGACGGTCTCTTTTGTTATCCTCTTCGTCAAACCGGTAAGCACCTTACCCGCGCCCACCTCGATAAACACGTCCGCACCGCCGGCGATCATCTCACTGACAGAGTCTTCCCACATCACTGACGACTGTATCTGCCTGACCAGAAGCGCCGTTATATCATCCGCCGAACCGTATGGCTTCGCCGTGACATTTGAATAAACTATACATTGCGGCTCCTTTAAGTCAATGTCACCGAGCCGTTCTTGTAATCTTCGCGCCGCACCGCTCATCAGCTCCGTATGGAAGGGACCGCTGACTGAAAGAGGCAACGCTCTTTTCGCGCCCTTTTCCCTGCACGCTTCCATCGCCTTTTGCACCGGGGCGATACTCCCGGAGATGACGATCTGTCCCGGGCAGTTATAGTTTGCGGCGGTAAGGACACCTTCGCCCTTCACCTCGCTGATTACCTCATCTACGGCTTCCCTTGAGAGCCCTAAGATCGCGGCCATCATACCGGTGCCGTCACCCGCGGCCTCACTCATCACCTTGCCCCGGAACCGTACAAGCTTCACGGCGTCAGAGAAGCTGATCGCACCAGAAGCCGTAAGCGCGCTATACTCACCAAGGCTGTGACCCGCCATGAAATCCGCACGAAAACCGCTCTCGTGTTGTAGCGCCCTATATGCCGCGATACTCACGGTCAAGAGCGCCGGTTGAGTGTTGTGCGTCTTCCCGAGCTCATCCGCCGGTCCCTCGAAGCACAACTTTTTCAGGTCAACATGAATAGCGTCCGAGGCCTCCTCAAAGGCTTGTCTGGCTATTATAAAATTATTATACAGGTCTTTCCCCATACCGACTGACTGGGAACCCTGACCGGGAAATACTAATGCTGTCTTAATCATATACCTCTTAATTTATACTATATCACGCAAATAAAATCAACTAAATTAAAAATCGTTTGCACCTTATGGTGACAGGTAAAAGTCGGATTCGTCGCAAACTCCTTAATCCGGCCTACACGAGTTACCCTGTCTTTATCTTTTTTATTAATAATGGTATTATCTCGAATATATCACCGACAATCCCGTAAGTCGCGACATCGAATATCGGTGCGTGGGCGTCCTTGTTGATCGCCACTATCACGTCAGATGACTGCATACCGGCCAGGTGCTGGATTGCGCCTGATATTCCGCAGGCGATGTAAAGTTTCGGGCATACCGTTTTACCTGTCTGCCCCACCTGGTGCGGGTACGATATCCAGTCCGAATCGACCGCGGCCCGTGAAGCGCCGACAGCGCCGCCGAGCGCGAGCGCGAGCTCCTGTATGAGTTTGAACCCTTCTGCCCCGCCGACCCCCCTTCCGCCAGAGACGATTATGTCCGCGTCCGCGATATTCGCCGTCTCTTCCACCGTCTCGACGATCTTTTGTATGGTGTAGCGGTTCTTTATCCTGGTGGAGTCAAATGTCTTCTTGATGATCTCACCTTCACGGTGAGGGTCCGGTTCGAGCGGTTTGAACACCTTCGGGC
>JAJRZU010000104.1 GCA_024275075.1 Deltaproteobacteria bacterium
CACTTGACGCGCCTGACATCCCTGGGGGTGATATTGCTCAAGAAATATCTGGTCAGTTTCTCCTTCTTGATATCATACAAGAACAGATACCCATCGAAGCTGTTCTCAGGGAATGAGTCGAAGAAGATCAGGTACTTCCCCTCATCTGAACGCCTGAAGAATACCGGGTCGACAAACGCCTCACCGTCGGGCTTTATCTCCTTTGCGCCTCCGTCCTCCAAAAATATCCTGAACGCACCGTCCTTCCCCTCTTTCAAGGTAACGCCGCTTTCGTCTTTATCCGCACAAAGCGCGCTTGAACAGAGCAGTATAGTTACGGCTACCAGCAGTGCGAAAAGTGACGCAATATTTTTTATTGAACTCTTGTACATTTCCACCTCGACAGGCGCACCCGCTTTTATTCAGGCTTGCCTGTTTATAGGGTTTAATGCCTCGTAGCTTGCTGCGTAATTATTTAAAATTGATGCCTCGTAGCTCTGCTACGGGGTAGTTCATTTATTTACAGATTTGGTTCCCGCTGTTCCCCCGCGAAGCAACCCATTAAACAAGAATAGCTTTTTTAAATAAAATAAACGACATTGTCAATACTTTTTTTGATTAATCTGTTTTCTTGACTTTTGGATTTATGGAAATGACTGTTTTACAATAATACGAGTCCTTTCGACTACCGTTATCCAGAACTTGATGCGCATGTGCCTGATGGGTATGTTGCCCAATCCCTTTAAGGGGGAAATGCCCCTACGCTTCCGTTGGTCGCTACCCCCTTTTTACAGGTACTTACAACGACGGATTTTTGGGGAATATGGGGAATTATCTATTTGGCAACACTCCTCAGCTCAATGTATACCGATGACCGGCGCCCGCTCTACTTTAACTTCTCTAACGCCTTTTTCGCGGCTCTATTTACCTTAGCGCTTTTCGTCTCTTCCATTATTTCCTTTATCTCATCAACGGCGCGCTTGTCACCTATCGCACCAAGCGCGTTAATTGCAGCCTCCTGCACATAATCCTCCTCATCCTCGTCAAGCTCCTCTTCGCCTTCTTCACTCTCACTGATGACCGCGAGCAGGATGTCAACGGCGCGGGCGTCCTTTAGCTCTCCTAACGCTATTATAATGTACTTTTCAACCCTGTCATTCTCCTCCTCTGACTCATTTTCCGCCTTGAGCGCTTCGATAAGCGGCTCCACAGCGCCTGCGTCACCGGCCTTCCCCAAAGCCTTTGCGGCGGCGGCTCGCTTAATCGGGTCTGAGTCCTTCAGTGCATCGATCTCCCCAGAGATATCAGCGGCATAGCAAAACACAGATACTGAGAAAATGAACGCCGCGACGCTAATGATGACCCAAATACATCTATACTTCCCTTTTTTTAACATAACCTAACTACCTCCTTTAAAATATTATTATTAACCCGGCAATCAAACAGTGTGCTTTTACGACACGTCATCCCCGCTAAAGCGGGGATCCATAAACCTAATAATAACAACTGGATTTCTGCTTTCGCAGGAATGACAACCCACTACAGGAACGACAACCCACTATATTTTTGACAATAAAGCATACTTATTTAGTTGCCGTGTTAATATTTATAATGTACATAAAATTTTGAGATTTTCAACCGGTACACCTTTTGGGCATGTTGCCCAATCCCTTTAAGGGGGAAATGCCCCTACGCTTCCGTTGGTCGCTACCCCGTAATATCAGCTACTTACAAAAGCGATTTTTTAAGAAATTCGTAAAATATGCTATTTGGCAACACTCCTGTAAAGAACCACCCCCCTTAACCTCTGGCATATAGTGTCGCATTTCCTAATTAACGCTACAAACAAATGTCATTGTCGCTCCGCTCGCAATGACATTTTAAGGGGCAGTGCAGAGCGCGTCTAAAATATAAAAAAGAATTGACAGATAAAATAATACTATGTTATATAGTCAGCTTCGTAATAACGTGTGTTTTTATAAAATTTTTTATTCAGGCTTGGCTGTTTATAGGTTTTAATACCTCGTAGCTTGCTGTGTAATTATTTAAAATTGATACCTCGCAGCTCTGTTGCGGGGTAGTTCATTAATTAAAAAGGGGGATGTTTTATGGAATTATGTTTTATCGAATTAGATTTTATGGAATTTCACAAATTATTTTTGTATGTCTTGTTAGTATCCATCGCCGCAATTTTATGTACGGCTACGTTTTCTTTTGCCGGTGGCGGTTGGGGCTATGATGGCCAGGAGGGGGTCACGTTGCCGGCTGATTGGGGTCACGTCTCTGAATTTTGCAACGGTAAGAACCAGTCACCGATAGACATTGTTACCGCTGATGCAAAAAAAGTGGACGCCATTAAGATAGATTTCACTTACAATGCGGCTTCTGGTAAAGTAGAGTACGTTAATAACGGCCATTCGGTCACAATAACACCGAAGGATGTCCGCTCCATTAAAATCCCCGACAACTTTTCTCTGGTGCAGTTCCATTTCCATACCCTGAGCGAACATACAGTGGATGGCAAGCATTATGACATGGAGATGCACTTAGTACATGCTGATGAAGCGTATTTAGCCGGTAAGCCTGACGGCAAACTCGCCGTACTTGGTGTGTTCATCAATGAGGGCGCGGAAAACGGGACCCTAAAGAAGATCTTCAATGACCTGCCGAAAGCGGGGCACGGAGACCACGTAGAAAAGAAAGGCTCTGAAATAACTGCGAATTTTGATAAACTGTTACCTGCCGGCACACGAAAGGTGTACTCATATCAGGGTTCTCTCACCACTCCGGGCTGTAACGAGATCGTGTCATGGTTCGTATTTGACCAGCCGATCACGATGTCAAAGGAGCAGATCGATGCCTACCGGTCGCTGTTCGTCAACGAATCGACAAAGAAGAGCTACCACACCAACCGGCCAACTCAGCCGCTAAATGGCAGAACCGTTTCTTACGGCACCCTTACCGGTGAGAACAAGTAGTTTTACCATTTCATTGCCGATATACTTATAACTGTTAAATGTGTAAATATCAGGATGGGTCACCAATTTATGTGTGACCCATATTTTTTGAGCGATAATCAGATGATATGGCCAAAAACTATCCATCAGGCGGGTATACTCCGTGTGGGTCGATATGCACGACTACATCCTTTATATTGTCGTCTAAATCCATGAGCGCACTCTTCACCGCCCGCGCTATCTCGTGGCCATCCGCCACCGATGCCAACGGGTCTACCTCGATGTCTATGTTCAAAACAATGTCACCGTTGAATTGATGGATTTTCAGCGAGTGCAGCCCGAGTACACCACTAACGCCCCGGCATACGTCATCCGCTCTTTGGCAGATAACATCCCTGCACGTGTCATAGACAGCCCCCAGATGGTCACCTTCTGGTTCGATATGGATCAATATGTCCTTGACATCACTGACAGTTTCTATGACCTTTGACTTTATCTCCATCGCGATGTTGTGACCCTGGACGACCGAGATAGAGGGATTTATCTCTATATGCAGGTCGGCGATGACACGACTACCGACTTTACGGGTCTTAAGGTTGTGATAATTCGCGACCCGCTTATTACTCTTTATGATCTCATGGATCTGCTCCCGCACCTTCTGGCTCGCGGCTGTGTCGATAAGGTCCATGAACGATTCCCTGCCGATATCGATACCTACCTTACCAATAAGGAACGCGACCAGAGTTGCTGCCACCGAATCAAGCGCCTTGAAGCCCATCATAGCGCCGATAATGCCTGCCATAGCGGCGAGCGAGGAGTAGGCGTCGCTCCTGTGGTGCCATGCGTTTGCTATGAGCGAGCTGGAATTGATCTTCTTCCCGATGTGGATAGTGTATCGGAACAAAAGCTCCTTCACGATAACAGAGATCAGAGCGGCGATGAGCGTTATCATGTGCGGCGTGGCAAGCTCCTTACCGTCGAAAATATTGGTGATAGAGCTATAGAGTATCCCGACGGCTACCAGCAGTAAAGATAACGCGATCGTAAGCGCCGCGAACGTCTCCACCTTCCCGTGACCGTATGGGTGGTTCTCATCCTCGGGTTTCGCGGCGAACTTGGTACCGATGAGCACAACAATATCGGTCAGGAAATCAGACATCGAGTGCACGCCGTCCGCCACCATCGCGCTGCTGTTACCAATATAACCGATAACGGTCTTGGTGCCCATCAGGAGCACATTCAAGACGATACTTACATTGATCGCACGGCGAGCCTGCGCATAACTCCCTCGTTTGGTCATGTCACCCATTTATGGTACCTGTACTGATTCGAAGAGTCTTTTTATAATATATTCTGGTGTAATCTCCTCCGCTTCCGCCTCGTAAGATAAAATGAGCCTGTGCCGCAGGACATCCTCCCCAATCGCTTTCACGTCCTCAGGCACAACGTACGAGCGTTTCCGCAGGAATGCATGCGCTTTTGCCGCAGTTGTCAGAAATATCGAGGCACGCGGCGACGCACCGTATGCGATATAATCCTTAATATCCGCAAGCTTACCCTGTGGTTCTCTCGTCGCGAATACAAGGTCTAATATATAGTTCTTTATCTTATCGTCGGCATAGATCGCGCTCACGGTCTTCCTCATCCGCACGATATCCTCGGGGGTCAGAAGCTCATTGACCTCCACCTCGCCATCAGTTGTGTTACGGTTGATTATCTCAAGCTCCTCCTTCTTGTTCGGGTACGTAACCTTCAGCTTGAGCATGAACCTGTCTACCTGCGCTTCGGGTAGCGGGTACGTCCCCTCCTGCTCTATCGGGTTCTGGGTGGCGAGCACCATAAACGGCTCTGGCAGGTCGAACGTCGCCTTACCGATAGTCACCTGCCGCTCTTGCATCGCTTCTAATAGAGCGCTTTGCACCTTCGCCGGTGACCGGTTGATCTCGTCGGCAAGTATGATGTTCGAGAATATCGGTCCCTTCTTGATGACAAATTTGCCCTCGTTTTGGTGGTATATCATCGTACCAAGAATATCCGCGGGCAAAAGATCCGGTGTAAACTGTATGCGCTGGAAATCCGCCCGTATGATCTTTGACAGCACCCTTACCGCGGTCGTTTTCGCGAGACCAGGGATCCCCTCGATGAGTATGTGCCCTGATGTGAACAGCCCGATCAGCAGGCGCTCGATCATGTAGCGTTGACCGACAATCACCTTGCGCATCTCATTCACCGCGTCTTTCACCACCTCGCACTGCTTTGCTATCTCCTGGTTCAACTACTCTTGACTCTGCGCCATATTCACCTCTACCTGTCTTTTTTATATATAGCGCAGTGTAGCAAAATAAACTTTTTTTTTCAAGCGTAATGACCGCTTTGGTAACATCAATATGGTTTTCAAAAAGTAGTTCTAAGTTGCCCCGCTGATTTTGTCTTAATATTGACATAAAATTTATTGACGATATCCTGCGGGATTTACCTTGACTTTATAACTAAAGATATGTTACCATTCTTATAGGGGCTGGTTATAGCATGTTGTTGATTTTTGAAAAGTAATTATGCTTTGGGGTAGTTCGTGTCAGAACAAAATAAATTTGATATATTAGGTCAGAAGGTATCAGACCTTATACAGCGATATAAAGAAGTAAAAGATAAGAGCCGGAAATATGAGTCTGTAATCAAGCGGCTGGAAATAGATATTGAGCTGTTAGAGGATAAAATAGTCGCGTTTGAAGATGAGAAGCTTGATATAAAAAATAATATAAACAAGATCATTGGTAAGATCGAAGAGTTAGAAGCCGGTGAATAAAGAAAAAAAAGCGATAGAGATAAGGATATTTGGTAATAATATCAAAATAGTGACAGATGAAGATGAGGATTATGTATATAAAATAGTAGCGTATTTAAATAATAAATTAGAGGAGATATCAAAAAAAGCGAAGATAGCATCAAATAACGAGCGGCTGATATTGGTGGCGTTAAGCGTAGCCGACGAGTATTTCAAGCTCAAAGACGGTAGCGCCGGGCAAGAGTTTTCAGATACCAGATGCGCTAATATTATCGGCATGATAGATGATGCTTTAAATGTAAATTAAAATATATTGATCCCCTGCTATGTACGTGATTGGACGTAAAATTTTGAGCCAACACTCAAATAACGGGAGCCAAGACTGGCAGTTAATGACATGCCCCTTTTTTGGGGAAGTCAGGCTCTGTAGATAAGGCGCCCACCTGTATGGTTTGCATATAGGTTCAAAAGATCCGTTCCACACGGCATTACAGTGGGGGATTGATTAAATATAGATTGAATTATTGTATCAGCGAAATAATAAAGCACTTTAAGTTTTCATTCTAAGTGAGTGTTTTTTTAAGGCAAGAACTTGAGGTTAATAAAGTTATACATAGATTTCCAAGGTTTCCATAAGATTACTTTATTATATTAAGTAAAAAACCTACTCATCACCATTTCGCCAGTACAATATTTCACAATCAATTTAACAGGCACGCCTGTTTATAGCTTTGGGCTTGAATCGCCGCGGTTAGTTGCGGGGTTTAAACCATAAATCTCATTGGCTTGCCGCGAGTAAGTTCATTTACTTAAGTTTGTAGTTTTTTTATGATACCACACTAAAAAGAGAGGGGGATTACCTATTTTGTATGTTATTGATTATATTATATATGTAGCTTTATTAATCGCTGGTACGCTGGTCGGTGTATATCTGCGCAAGAAGTATGTCGAGCGCAAGACAGAGACCGTCAACGAGCTGGCGAACAAGATCATCAATGAAGCGCAGAAATCGGCGGAAATAATCAAGAAGGAGGCCTTGCTTCAGGCGAAGGACAAGTTTTACCAGACAAAATCCGAGTTTGAGAAAGAGACGAAAGAGACCAGGCGTGAGCTTCAGAGCCTGGAGAAGCGGCTCATAGCCAAGGAAGAAAATTTTGACAAGAAAGTCGAACTCTTAGACAAAAAAGAGAGCGATATTTTAAAAAGGGAGAAGATCTTTACTTCAAAGGAGAGGGCGCTTGAGGAAAAGATCAACAAATACAACACATTATTAGAGACGCAGAGGCAGCAGTTAGAGGAGATATCAAAGATCTCATCATCAGAAGCGAAAGAGATGTTGATAAAGGCCATGGAGGAAGAAGCAAGATACGAAGTTGCCAAGTATATCAAGAAGATAGAGGTTGAAGCTAAGGAAGTTGCTGATAAAAAGGCGAAGGAGATCATCTCCACCGCAATTCAACGATATGCCGGTGATTTTGTCGCCGAGAAGACTGTCTCTGTGATAAACCTGCCGAACGATGAGATGAAGGGACGCATTATCGGTCGGGAAGGCCGCAACATACGCTCGATAGAGTCCGCAACCGGTGTCGATCTGATCATTGATGACACACCCGAGGCTGTTATACTCTCAAGTTACGATCCGGTAAGACGTGAGATAGCAAGGATCGCGTTAGAGAGGTTGATCACCGATGGCAGGATACACCCTGCCCGCATAGAGGAGATCGTCGAGCGGGTCAGGCAGGAGGTCGATTTAGAGATCAAGGAGGCCGGTGAGCAGGCTACGTTTGACGTTGGTGTACACGGCATCCATCCTGAGATCGTAAAGCTTATCGGACGCTTGAAGTACCGGACAAGTTATGCTCAAAACGTGCTCCTGCATTCATTGGAGGTGGCTTTCCTGTGCGGCATCATGGCCGCGGAGTTAGGGCTGAACGTAAAGCAGGCGAAGCGTGCAGGTTTGTTGCATGATATCGGTAAGGCTGTCGATCATGAGGTCGAGGGGTCGCACGCAATAATCGGCGGCGACCTTGCCAGGAAGTACGGAGAATCCGCGAAGATAGTTACAGCTGTCGCGGCACATCACGAGGACATAAAACCTGACTCTATCCTTGCTGTTCTGGTTCAGGCGGCTGACGCGATATCCGCAGCGCGACCGGGCGCGAGGAAGGAGATGCTCGAGACTTACATCAAGCGTCTCGAGGATCTCGAAAAGATCGCCACATCGTTCAGCGGCGTCACCAAATGCTATGCTATCCAGGCGGGTAGAGAGATAAGGGTGCTCGTTGAGAATGATGAGGTGAGTGATGAGGAATCAGTTATGATCGCAAGGGATATCGCGAAGAAGGTTGAAGCGGAGCTGACTTATCCAGGACAGATAAAGGTAACGGTGATACGAGAGACACGTATTGTCGATTACGCGAAATAAAAGGTCGGGCTCTTTTGAACATTTTATTTTTAGGTGACATAATCGGGAGTTCGGGCAGAAAAGCTATCAAATCGCTATTGGGCGCCGCGATAAATGAATTCTCCATCGATATGGTCATTGCCAACGGTGAGAACGCGGCGGGCGGTTTTGGTATTACAAAGAAGATCGCCGAAGAACTCTTCGATTATGGAATCGATGTCATCACTTCTGGTAACCATATATTCGACAAGCGGGAGATATTGGACTACCTGCCGCTTTGTGAAAAGATAATCCGACCGGCGAACTACCCCGAGGAAGTACCGGGCAACGGTACGTATATCTTCAGCATAAATGGTTTTCAGGCCGCGGTAATAAACATCTCGGGTGTCGTCTTTATGGACAGCCTGAATTGCCCGTTCAGAACGGTCACGCGTGAGCTTGAGAAACTGCCTGAAAGCGTTAAGGTAAAGATAATCGATTTTCACGCCGAGGTGACATCCGAGAAGATGTGCATGGGTTGGTACCTTGACCGGAAGGTCTCCGCGGTTATCGGGACGCACACACACGTACCCACCGCGGATGAGCGGGTGCTGCCTAACGGTACCGGTTATATCACCGATGTCTGGATGACCGGTCCTTACGATTCGGTTATCGGGGTGAAGAAGGATATCGCGCTCAAAAAGTTCCTTACGAAGATGCCGATCAGGTTTGATATGGCGAAGAAGGATATAAGGCTATGCGGCGTTCTGGTCACAATCGACGATGATACCGGCAGGTGTCATGCGATAAAGCGGGTCAGCATACCATTAAACACTTGATATTTGCAATATATATTGCAATATATATTTGCAATATGGAATTACGATATAGATTACGATATAGGTAGCTTATGATAATCGATCTCCTTGTATTTGTCGCCGGTATTACCGCTCTTACTTATGGCGCTAATAAATTTGTCGAACACTCATCAAACATCGCCGCTCATTTTAATGTAAAACCGTTCATCATCGGTGCGACGATCATCGCTTTCGGGACTTCCGCGCCAGAGCTTGTCGTCTCGCTCGCCGCCGCGATAAAAGGCACAAAGTCATTGGCTCTTGGCAACATCTTTGGCAGTAACATCGCGAACATCGGGCTAATACTGGGCGCGATCGCCATCATCTCACCGATGATGGTACAGGAAAACATCCTGAACAAGGATATACCGATAATGATAATCGTCATGGCGCTTTTATATTTCGTATCATTAGACGGGCTTATCTCACGCGTTGACGGCGCTTTCTTGTTTACCGGTATAGTGCTCTTAACCGGGTACTGCATCACCTCGCATAAGACCGGTAATAACAATTCCAAGGAGAAGGGGGTAGCGGGTTCGACGAACAATATGGGAAAGAACGTAGCCTTAGCCATCGTAGGGCTGATTCTTCTGGTGGCGGGCGCGCACTACATGGTCGAAAGCGCTGTGAGGATCGCAAGAGTACTGGGTATGTCAGAGATGTTCATCGGTATCACCATGGTCGCTGTCGGTACGTCACTACCCGAGTTCGCGGCGTCAACCGCGGCGGTTATCAAGAAAAAGGGCGACATGAGCATCGGTAACATCGTTGGCAGTAACATATTCAACGTACTTCTGGTGATCGGGCTCGTCTCGCTCATCAGACCGATACCGGTACAAAAAGACCTTCTCTACTTCGAGTACCCTGTAATGCTCGGCTTCGCGGTGTTAGTATATATCCTTGGTAAGTTCGGGAGAAGATTCTCACGGATGAACGGCGTTTTCCTCCTTATACTTTATGTCATCTTCATAGTGGCTCTCACTCTTAAATAATTACAATAATTCCTATCACCGCATTGACCGGTCAGAATATATTTGAAATACAAAAGTCTATGTGTTATAAAATAACCTATACTTTTTTAGAAATTAGGGATTAGGGGCTATAATGTTGGGTGGGTTGTGCCCATCGATAAAGGCGTTGATTTTTTCACTCACCACTTAGTGGTTAATATTGTTTATAAGGACGGTTAATGAAAGTTGAACTGAAGGAAAATCTGAACCTGTTAGATGTTTTTTGTATCGCTACCGGTGCGATGATAAGTTCCGGGCTCTTTTTACTGCCCGGAGTCGCGTTTGCCAAAGCCGGCCCCGCGGTTATCGTGTCTTATGTGCTGGCGGGTCTGTTTTGCATACCCACGATGCTAAGCATCTCTGAGCTGTCGACCGCGATGCCGAAAGCCGGTGGCGGGTACTTTTACATAATGCGCGGTTTCGGCCCTCTTTTTGGTACTATCGCCGGCTTGTCGATGTGGTTCTCGCTGAGCCTGAAGGGGGCATTCGCACTGTTGGGTATGGGTACGTACTTGAGTCTCTTCACCAATATACCGCTGGAGGTAATCGCGGTGATTTGCTGCCTCTTCTTCATCATACTGAACCTGGTCAGCGTAAAGGACGCCGGCAGGATACAGGTAGTCATCGTTATCGGGATGCTGGCTATCCTTCTATTATACGTTATATGGGGGATGGGCAGCGTACAGATGACTAACATATCGCCGATGTTCACGAAGGGTGTGCCCCCTGTGTTCGCTACCGCGAGCTTTGTATTTGTCTCCTATGGCGGCCTGGTGAAGGTAGTGGCGTTAGCCGAGGAGACAAAGAATCCGGCGCGGACACTGCCGCTTGGCATGATCCTCTCGCTGATCATCTCAGCAATCACTTACACGCTGGTAGTATTTGTCACTGTCGGCGTCTCAGAGCCCGGCGCCCTGGAAAGGACACTGATACCGATATCAGATGGCGCGGGCGTTTTCGGGAATGAGTTACTAAAAATATTAATAAGTATCGCCGCGTTTTTCGCGTTTATCTCCACCGCGAACTCGAGCATCATGACCGCCTCAAGATACCCCTTGGGGATGAGCCGCGATAAACTTCTGCCCGCTGTATTCCAGAAAATAAGCGCACGATTCGGTACGCCGTACATATCGATAATACTTACCGGTTTGTTCATGATAGCTTTCGTTTTGTTCCTGCCGCTGGTATCCCTGGTAAAGGTAGCGTCTTCCCTTTTGCTCCTGATATTCATATTCGCGAACCTGACGGTGATACTTTTCAGAGAGAGCAAGATACACAGCTACAAACCTAAGTTCTACTCGCCGCTTTACCCTTACATACAGGTAATAGGTATCTTAGGCGGCGGCTTCCTCCTGATCGAGATGGGCTCATTTATCGTTTTCATGACGACACTCTTCATCTTCCTTGGTTTCTTGTGGTATGTGTTCTATGTAAGGAAGCGCGTCAAGAAAGACTCCGCTTTGATATACGCCCTGGAAAGGCTGATCGCTAAGGATAAGGCGCTGATATCAGATAACATCCTGAACGAGTTAAAGGATATAGTCATTGCAAGAGACGACGTTGTGAGAGATAAGTTTCACGATCTGATCGAGGAGTGCGAGGTACTGGATATCGACGCACCCATGGCAAGGGATGATTTCTTTAACGATGCCTCGGCTATCCTTGGAGAGAAGCTGAATATGAACCCTGACGATCTGCGTGACATGCTTATCGCAAGAGAGAACGAGGCGAGCACGGTCATGCGAAAAGGGCTGGCGATACCGCATGTTATCATCGAAGGGGAGAATATCTTCGAGATACTCATTGCCCGCGCGAAGACCGGTGTGATATTCCCTGACGATAAACTCGCTCACATCATCTTCGTCACTGTCGGTTCTAACGACAACCGCAACCTGCACCTGAAAGTGTTGGCGGCGATCGCCCAGATCACCCAGAACCCGGAATTCGACGAGAAGTGGCTTGAGGTCACAAACAAGGAAGAGCTGAAGCATATCGTATTGTTAGCTGAGCGGAAAAGGTATTAGACCATTTGCTTGAAACGAACCGATATTTCAGATACAATCTTGATGGTTGCTCGTTTGTTTTCCTGACAAGAAACGGCGGGGTCAGCAAACCACCTTATGATTCGATGAACCTGTCATATACCGTAGGCGATGACAGCGGCGACGTCGCCAGGAACTATGAGAATGCCCTTTCGCATTTCCAGATAAGACCAGAGAAACTGGTAAAACTGGAGCAGACGCACAACAGTGATGTTATGGTCATAAGGCGGGACAGTGCTACGCGCGACAGTGCTACGCGCGACAGCATGAGGTTCGATGCAGTTGTCACGAACGATACGACCCTTTGCCTGCGTATACTCACGGCCGACTGTGTACCACTGCTGCTGTTCGATACAAACAACAGGGTACTTGCCGCGGTACATGCCGGTTGGCGCGGCACGGCGGCGGGCATCACAAAAAAAGCGGTAGATATTATGATACGCGAGTTCTCCTGCAATCCCGCTGATATAACCGCCGCGATAGGCCCTTCCATCGGTGCGTGTTGCTATACGATAAGCTCTGACGTATTAGAGATGCTAAAGGCGTCTGTCAGTGAAAACACAAGTTTATGTTATAATATAAAGGATAATGAAATATACGCTGATCTGAAAAAGTTCAACGCGGCTCAATTGGTGGAGAGTGGTATCCAAGAAGTGAATATCATGGTGGTTGAGCGCTGTACATGTTGCGCGGGCGGCCTCTTCTTTTCGTACCGCAAGGAGCGGGTCACCGGCAGGCAGATGAGTATCGCGTTTATGGGTGGGTGAAGTGAATGATATTATACCAGAAGGTATTTACCAGATGAGGATAATCGGTATTACAGGAACATTCGGGAGCGGAAAAAGTATCGCCGCGCGTTTTTTCGCTGATAACGGTGCATATATCATCTACCACGACAAGATCAACCACAGCATCTTAGCAAAGGGTGAAAGGGGGTATAACGCTCTTGTCCGTGAATATGGCAAAAGTATCTTAAGTGATGCTGGTGAGATAGATAAGAAGAAGGTGGCCAAGCTCGCGTTCTCTTCTAATGAATCATTGAAAAGGCTCGAGGCGGTATTGCACCCGATAATCATTGAGATCGAGCAGGAGCTTGTCATGAAGTACAAACGCGAGCATAAGTACGAGTTCATCGTATTTGACACACCGCTGCTGTTTGAAGCCGGCAGGGACAAGGTATGTGATGTTACCGTTACGATAACTTCTGATGATGATATATTATATGAACGGATCTACAAAAAATTCGGTTTGAGTAAGGACGAAGCGAAAACAAGGATCTCATTTCAGATGAGCCAGAAAGAGAAAGCGGATAGAGCTGATCATATAATCAGAAACAACGGCACGATAGATGAGCTTAAAGATAAGATCAAGCGCCTTTTCATCAAATTAGAGGCGGGAAGCCAAGCCGCCGCCCGCCCATAATGTATCTGGCTTATCGTTTCTAATAATACAGCTATGGCTATATCTTACCGACTAACATGAGAGCGATAACAAGCGCATAGATGACAAGTGACTCGATCATCGCAAGACCGATAATCATCGGTGTCATGATCTTACCCGCAGCGCCAGGGTTCCTTGCAATACCTTCCATCGCTGAAGCGATTGCCCTGCCCTGCCCTACGCCGCCGCCCGCCGCCGCGATAGCGATAGCTAAACCAGCGCCGATCGCGATAGCCGCTGCCGCCACATCACTTGCTCCACCCTCTGCTACCGCCTCTGAGGCGAATGCCAAAGAAGTTACGCTAAGCAACATGAAAACCATTAACGCTAATACAATGCTTTTTCTGTTCATAAATAGTCTCTCCTCCTTTAAGATCATTTTATTATTAGTAACATGTTAATGTTTAATGTCCTTCTGATACCGCTCCGGCTATATATACAGTCGCCAACAGTACAAAAACCACAGTCTGCACAATAGCTACAAACGTACCTAACAAAAGAACCGGTATCGGTACTAACAACGGCATCATGCTTACAATTATTGAAAAAACGAGGTGGTCGCCCATTATATTACCAAATAACCTTAATGAGAGCGAGAGCGGTCTTGCCAGGTGGCTGATTATCTCAAGCGGTATCATCAACCACGCAAGCCACCAAAATGGCCCGCAAAACTGTTTCAGGTACTTAAGGCCGTGCTTCTTAAAGCCGATTATATGTGTCGCGAAGAATACAATAAGCGCGCAACCGGCTGTTGTGTTCAGATTATCCGTTGGTGGCAGTAGCCCGGGTATTAGCCCGGACAGGTTTGAGAACAAGATGAATATTCCCAAGGTACCGATCAGCGGGAGGTACTTGACCCCTTCTCCATGACCGATAGTATCTTCTAATATACCAGAGAAAGCCTGCACTATCAGCTCCCCGATGTTTTGCGACGTGAGTTTATCTGATGGGATGAGCCCCTTACCTTTTTTTATGTTCCTTGTAGCGAGATATGCGAACAGCAGGATGAAAGCCACTACCAAGGCAGTACTCGCCAGATGTATCTCAGGAATATCCTTTAGAACCGGTATTAGCTTTACCCATTCAATCGTCTGTGCGCCACTCATGTTTTTAATCTCCCCTTATTTACTTAAAAACTGACTAAATAAATACCACACTGCTAAAGAAATGAACAGTACTGAAACACCAAGCAAAAAACCAAAGCTGTCTATCTTAAAATAAACAATCGCTAATATTACACCACCAAAAAGCCCTGACGTCTTTAGTATAATCCCGATGAGGAAAGACGGGCTTACCCTCGCGCCGACCTCGTCATCCTTTGCGCTAAACCCCTTTTGTATTATCCTGCTTAATACAAACAAGTTAGTGATGACCAATAACCCGCCTGTAACCACACCGACCGTAAAGTCATTATCCCGCAAAAAATACGAACCGGTAACTAATACAATAAAAATGACGATATTTGTCTTTTTGAAAGATTTTACGTCAATAACCGCTATCCTTGCTTACTTTTCACTGCTTTTATTATTCTCATAGACATTGTCTAATTTGTGCTCGCGTATATCTTTTTGCACTCGCTTTGCGGCAACAACAAGACTCCTGAAACCCGCGACCACGCCAAGCAGAAGAAATAACATCGTCAAAGTATTACCCGTATCAAAGACCTTATCAAGATACTTACCGATAAAGTAACCGACAACTATGCTCGCGACCATCTCAATGCCCAGTGAGCTCAGTGCAAAAATCAGTCGCTTATACTCTTTCTTAAGTTTTGGCATCGCCTATCGATTTATTGCGCTGTAAAATATCAAATTATGTAAATCGTGTCAACAAATTTTATCAATAATTTAAAAGATTTTTACGCATAATATTTTTAAAACACTGTTATAGCGCCCTGAACGACTCGGCACTTGCCTCTATAGTCTTTTGTATATGCTCTTTCGCGTGTGCTAAACTCATAAACGCCGCTTCATACTGGGACGGAGCAAGGTAGACTCCACGCTCAAGCATATTGGCATAGTATTTCCCGAATCTCACTGTGTCGCTTTTTGTCGCTGTCGCAAAATCGTAAACTTCCGATTTTGAAAAGAAGGTACAAAACATCGCACCGACCCTTGTATGGAATGTATCGATACCCGCGCTCTTCGCATTCTCCTTGATACCCTCGCAAAGCATAGCGGATAACTCCTCTAATTTCTCATAAGAACCCGGGCGTTTCAGTATCTCGAGCGTCTTGATGCCCGCTGTCACCGCCAGCGGATTACCCGAAAGCGTACCCGCCTGGTATACCGGTCCTGACGGCGCGAGTTTCTCCATTATCACCTGCTTACCGCCAAACGCGCCGACGGGCAGTCCGCCACCGATCACCTTACCAAGTGTCGTCATATCCGGTGTCACGCCGCACACCTCCTGGTAACCACCGTAAGCCACCCTGAACCCGGACATGACCTCGTCGAATATCAGGATTATCCCATACTCCTTCGTCAGCTCACGCAGCCCCTCTAAAAAGCCCTCTTTGGGGGGGATGACCCCCATGTTACCCGGCAAGGGTTCGATGATGACGCAGGCTATCTCACCCTCGTTCTGCTCGATCACGCCCTTCACCGAATCTAAATCGTTATATGATACAGTCAGCGTGTTCCTCGCGTAGTCCGCAGGTACTCCAGGGCTCGTCGGTACACCCAGCGTCAAGGCGCCCGAACCCGCCTTCACCAGGAGTCCGTCCGCGTGACCGTGATAGCAGCCCTCAAACTTGATTATCTTGTCCCTGCCGGTATATCCCCTCGCGAGCCGGATAGCGCTCATCGTCGCCTCGGTGCCCGAACTCACCAGCCGCACCATCTCCACGGACGGCACCGCGTCGATGATCATATTCGCAAGCGTCGTCTCAAGCTCAGTGGGCGCCCCGAAAGATGTACCGCTCTTCATCACATCGGTAAGAGCCGCTAACACCTCGTCATTCGCATGACCGACGATCAGCGGCCCCCATGACCCGACATAGTCTATATACTCGTTACCATCAACGTCATAAAGCTTGCAGCCCTTTGCGTGATCGATGAATATCGGGTCCCTCCCGACTGACTTGAATGCCCTGACAGGGCTGTTTACGCCGCCGGGGATGACCTTACACGACTCCTCAAACAGCTTACTGCTCTTGCTATCGTTCATTTCTATCTCCCTATGATAATCTACTCCAAAGTTTTGCTCATCACTTCTGTTAAAGCCTAACAACTAAGCTTGAATAGTAGCCAATTAGATGAAACATTATGTTTCCTGCTAATTTCAGTACTTAATATTATTACTTAATTGTAGTGTCAAATACCACACAGCCCTGAAAATGTCAAGTAAAATGGTGACCATCGCGCCGTTTTCTGAAAAGCGCCTCGCAATGACCAAAATGTGAACTTTTTCAGGTCGCGCCAAGGTCTTTATATCCGATTGGGGATCATCCCCTTTTGAGGAGTGTTGCCAAATAGAGAATTTACCATATTTCCTGAAAATGAGATTTTGTAAGCTACTGATATTACGGGGTGCCGACAACGGAGGCGAAGGGGCTAAGCCCCTTAAATCCGATTGGGGATCATCCCCTTTTGATGTCGCTGTTTTTCGCGTACAAATCAACACAAGGCTCTTGACTTTACCGGTGATGGGTGTGGTGTATAACCAAAAACGGCATTATAACGGCAAAAAGATTTATTCTTCGCCCTCTTGTAAAAAATTGCTTGACAATGAGGGATATATATATTAGAGTTTCATGCTTAGCGCGGGGTGGAGCAGTCTGGTAGCTCGTCGGGCTCATAACCCGAAGGTCATAGGTTCGAATCCTGTCCCCGCTACCAAAGACATACAGGGGTTGCGTTTTGCGTGACCCCTTTTTTTAGTGGCGAAGCAACAGACCACTCCTGAGAAGGCGCCCACCGACGCTCCCCGCTACCAAAACGATCCATGGGGTTTCACAACCGGCATAACTCACGTATAACGCATAGTATAACTAAGAAAAATCAAAGAAAGTTGCTTGACAAGTATACATTAATTCAATACATTTAAATAGATGCTCATACTTAACTAAGCTCGACTGATTTTTTCTGCTGGCGATTAATGCGGCAACGAAACAAGAATGCTTTCTGGTCAAAAAATATAGTCGGTTGTCATTCCTGTGAAAGCAGGAATCCAGTTGTTATTATTAGCTTTATGGATCCCCGCTTTCGCGGGGATGACAGTGCTGTACTGGGATGACGTGTCCTAAAAGCACACAGTTTGATTGCCATGTCAATAATTTCTCGCAGCTTGCCGCGGGGCGATTTATTCTCTTTAACAGAGAATTTAATTCATGCGGACAAAGCTTAGGGGGCAAGATGGGCAGCAAAAAGGTAATAGAATCATTATTAGACAAAGTTGGAATAAAGATAAATGGTGATAATCCGCACGATATACAAGTCCGCAACGAAGCTTTTTATAGCCGCGCATTAAGACAAGGGCATTTGGGTCTTGGCGAGTCGTATATGGACGGCTGGTGGGATTGCGAGAACCTTGACCGGTTTTTCCATAAGATTATTGAGTCTGACATTAAAAGAGAAATCAAAGGTAATTGGAAGATATTATTGCAGCTTGCGTGGCGCTCGATACTGCACATGGGGAAAAAAGCAAAAGCGTTTGAGGTGGGGGAAAAGCATTATGATATTGGCAATGATTTGTATCGTTCCATGTTAGGCAAACGCATGGCATATACTTGCGCTTATTGGAAGAATGCTAATAATTTAGACGAAGCCCAAGAAGCAAAGCTGGATCTTGTTTGCAGAAAGATCGGGTTAAAACGCGGGCAGAAAGTTCTGGATATCGGTTCGGGCTGGGGGAGTTTCATCGGATTTGCCGCAGAGAAATATGGCGCAAACGCTCTTGGCGTTACCATCTCAAAATAGCAGAAAGAGCTTGCCGACAAATTATATAAAAATCTCATGGTGGAGACTCGACTTCAGGATTATCGTGATATAAACGGGACGTTTGATCATGTCGTATCTTTAGGGATGTTTGAGCATGTTGGGAGGAAGTATTATCGCAGATTTATGGAAATAGCGCACAAATCTTTAAAGGATGGCGGGTTATTTCTATTACATACCATAGGCGGAAACCATTCCGTGATAACGACAGATCCGTGGATTGATAAATATATATTCCCAAATTCCATGTTGCCCTCAATCATGCAGATAAGCAAAGCTGTTGAAGGGTTGTTTGTAATAGAGGATATACACAACTTTGGCGCTGATTATGACAAGACCCTGATGGCGTGGCATGAAAATTTCAATGACAGCTGGGAAGATATCAAAGCAAACTACGATGATAGATTTTACAGAATGTGGAAATATTACTTATTGCTTTGCGCCGGATTATTTCGCGCAAGGGAAAATCAATTGTGGCAGATTCTATTATCTAAAAAGGGCATTCCCGGCGGCTATGAAGCCATCAGTTGAAAAATCAACTACCACCGCCTGGAAGGCGGAAGGTTCGGGATATCAGAAAGCCCGGCTTACGATACAAGTAAGTGATGACAACGGTATATGGGGCATTCCCAATCTCTCCGAAGCATGCTTGTATTTATGTGTTTCACCGGGCTGAAAGTTTCAAGCTGGACACAGCTACAACCATATTCGGTGAAGCGCTCGGCTCCCCAGACCGACAACGGAGGGTTAGATGGAGCGTTACGCTCCCTTGACATTGTTTTGTGGCGTGCTTAGTATATTAGGAGAGGTCGTTACATGAAAGATATAATAATATTCTTTGCGATAATCCTGGTGTGGTTCGCGATCAACTACTATGTGTTGCCGAAACTGGGAGTCAATACCTGACTGAAAGATTCATGCTCCACCGAGGTCTCGGGGAAGAATGGTAACAGTACCGACAATGGCCGCTAAGGATACAAAGAGCGGCGGCGCCATGAGTGACGCAGCCAACCCCTTCGCGAAGAAGACGCTGTATTGCCAGAAGAGCAACCGCTACATACCGGCCAAGGGCGCAAAGTGCCCTACCCCGAACGATTACTGCCAAACGCGAACTTCGTGCATCATCCACCGCATCGATAAGGGCACGCTGGACTGATAAAGCGTACTGCCGCCAAGAACATGGTTTTCAGTAAACGACCACCTTATTAAGACTCCTGCACAGCCTTACAATGTCCCAAAAATTATAGGGCAGTACCAGATATTATATTTTATTTATTGGGATATAGTGAGAAAAAAGCGCGTGCCGTAAGACTAAGGTCCGTCAAACGGCACGCAAAAGGTAGATAGATCAATCGTGACACTCAGTACACAGATCCGGTGAACCAGAAGCCGGGTTCGTCCACTCCATCCGAATCATCTGAGCATCGAGCTCGTTCGGTGGGTTACTGCCATGCGGATCGTGGCATGTGATGCACAATACGTCATCCGTAGTCGGTTCTAAGTAGCCGCCGACATACGCCGATGCTTTGACGGTCGCGATCGGTTTGTAATTGCTGTCCGTCGGTATGAACATACTCGTCGGATGAGTCGGTTCTTGCGCCACTGGCGTTTCAACAGACGCGTCGCGAGAATCTCCGGATTCAGGATCTGTCAATGATTCGTATGTATGATCGTTCACTTTTGGTGATACACGCGAGTGACATGTGAAAGTGCACCAGTCATCGAACGTGTTATAAGATTCACCATTATAAACATAAGTCACGCTTCCGTCATACATGCCCGGTAGGTCTTTGACCAGCCGGTAGTTTGTGTTGCCGTGGTAATCGTGACAATCAACGCAGTCATAGCTTGGCCCAACAGTCCTTGCCGGATTAAGAGGCGTTGTAGTGCCGTGACCATTTAAGAAGAAGTATGTTCCATATATCTCGGCAAACGTTGGTAGCCCTGTCGCCGGCGCCGGGTCAGGCGGATTCGGGTTCCATGGCCCTATAGAAGCCTGCCCCCGCGGATCAAGCTGGTTCGTAGGCTTATAACCGTTAAACTGAATATCCGAAGCAACGCCTGTCGCGGCGACACCATCGTGGCAGCTCATACAGAAAGCATTGAGGTTATCAGGCGTTCTGCCGCCCCATGTGGATGTTGAATATGTAGTGACTCCGTCATCAACGTTAACGACCCGCGCATCAGGGGTCGGGTGCTCCGTACCGTGGCACTTCTTACACTCTACAGTCGCTTTGTCTAAGAGTACCTTGTCAAGATCCCCTGTCGCGCCCTGATAGTCGATCACGTACTTGATCAGGTGCTGGCTTAATATAGAGGTATTTGATGTGCCGCCAATACCGGCAAACTGACTGTCCACATCATAAACAGAATTACCCTGCGACCTGTGGCACTCCAGGCACCGGTCATGAATCCTTGGCATAAATCCATCTAACGTATTTATCGTGTCATCATAGTTATGCTTATGGCAGGATACGCAATCCTTACCCCGCATATCTATATTGACATAACCGCCCGTATGGTCACCACCTACATGGGTAGCCATAGTGGATATGAACGTCCCGCTACCCACCGGTGATTCCTGGATATGGCATACGACGCATAGATCATCGGTATCGTCAACATTACCGACACCTTCGTTACCCTCGTCGTATGAGTCGACATCAAGTGGAGCCGGCCCGCCCTGAGTAAGAAATACTACCGTGCGATCCTGCCCGTCAGCCGTAGAAGTAATGATATTATTTATCATGTACAAATTAGTGGTTCCATGGGAATCATGACATTCAATACACCTTACTTGGAAATCAGCCTCTTGTTTGTCATAAACACCGACAGCGGTATTATGTATATTCGAGTGAGTACTTACTTTTATGGCCGCTGTGTATGTACCAGAACCATCGTGGCAAAGCACACAGAGCCTGTCATCCACGAGTGGATTGTATGGGCTCCCGACATTAAGCGGGTCGTCGGCCATCCGAAGCTCGTTGTCCGGTGAGCCGTCGATATGCGCGCTTGACGCGTTGTGACATGACGTACAGTCAAGCGAGGCGAAAGCCGCCCCATGACCGTGTACAGCGTAACCGTAAGTAAGGCCAGTATCATCGCCGACAATATCCTGAGCCGTGGCGTCAATGCTACTTGTACCAAGCTCTGTGTTGATAACTGACGGCGTTTTATCGTGACAAGATTCACAGTAACCCGGATTATTTACCCACGTAAACGCGGTACTATCCGTCGCACGCCAATTGTTCTTAACGTCCAGCCGCCATACAGGGTCAAGAACATCTACGCCATGACAGCCGTCACATACTGCTGTACCAGACAGCGGGTCTAATGGATCCGCTCCATGCAGCGTCTCACCATCCCCAAAAGTGACCTGAGCGTCCATGTGCCCCGCGTGATTACCCTTAGTCGCGTTCATACCATGGCAGTTATCGCAGTTGTTGATAAAGGCGTCCGCTCCCGGAGGCGGGTCATACACCTGGTCCTGCGGTCCAAAGACCGCAGAGAAGTGAGCCGCGTGCGAACCGTCATTCATTGGATAATTCGTATGGCATGAAGTGCAGGCCATCTCATTTGGCGGTATAGCTTTTTTATAATATTTTACGTCATCCATCTCACCGATATAAGTGAAGTTTGCAGTTTCCAGGTCATATTTCTGATAATCCAACCAGAATTGAGAACCCACCGATACAGGGTCACCGCTCGCCACCCACATTGGTCTGCCACCGGCGCCAAAATACGCTGTAACGTGACGGTTAATGGGTAATCCTGCCCAGAACAGCTCATCGGTAACGACTTCGTAAGCGCCTGTACCACCCATGTTAGTCGATGCCGCGAGCGCGCCGTTAATAAATATCCTTATGTACTGGCCATCCCATGTACCGGCAACATGCTGCCACTGCCCGGCTCTCAGGACAGGGGTATCATCCATCGGATCAGCGTCGACATGCGCCGCCCGTTTAGTCTGTGCAAACGAGAATGAATTAAGACCATTACGCTTCCCACCCTGCGTGAACGTAGTGTTGTCTATGGGGTGCACAACCGCAGGCCACAAACCGCCCCACGGATCGGTTACCATATTAGCCGGGTCGCCAACCGCTACCAAGAACCTTAATACATCATGATTGAAGTCCTCAGTAGTACAGTTACCGGCGAGCTC
>JAJRZU010000105.1 GCA_024275075.1 Deltaproteobacteria bacterium
CTTATAGCCGCCGTAGCGGGTGAACGGGTCAGGGAGGAGCTTTTCAGGATATTCGCGGCAAAAGGGTCGCACCAAACTATATTATCCATGGCAAAGAGCGGCCTCTTGTACGAGCTGTTCCCTGAGCTTACGGATTCCATCGGGTGCCGGCAGAACGAGTACCACCACCTTGACGTGATGGAGCATACTTTGGCGGCGTACAAGAGCCTCGAGGATATTTTCAGCCGGCTGCGCGATTTCTTCCCGAAGATGCATCGTGAGCTCGGGGAGTTTCTCGCGCGCGGCGGCAGGGCTCCATACGGCATACCGCAAAGATCTCTTTTGATGAAGTACGCGATATTGCTCCATGATGTCGCGAAACCGAAGACAAAGAGTGTCGGTGATGACGGGCGCGTCCATTTTTACGGGCACTGCAATGAGGGTGAGAAGGTCGTCAGTGCGATAAACAGGCGGCTCAGGCTAAGCGGCAGGGAGAGCGATTTTACGCGCGGTGTCGTGAGGCGGCACCTTAGGATGGTCTCGTTGATAAATATAGCCGGTGACGATGGTGCGATACCAAAGCGGTCGATACTGCGCTATTTCATGAAGCTTGGCGATATCGGTGTCTACGTTATCATACATAACCTTGCGGATCTGTTGGCTTCCCGGGGGATAAAGCGCGCAAAGGAGAGCGAGGTCAGGCGGGCGATCGAGATCTCTGACGCGATGCTTGACACGTTTTTCAACGAATTCAACGTAAGGGCGTCGAACCCGCCGCTGATCACCGGCCGCGACCTGATACACAAGCTTGGGCTGGCGCCGTCACCAGAATTCAAGAAGATACTAAACGCGCTCCACGAGAAACAGATAGCCGGTGAGATCAGTACGGGAGAAGAAGCGCTCGCACTCGCGAAACAGATCGTCGGACACAAAGCCAATGCTTAGCGATGGATCACGCTTCACCTAATATTTTTGTGATGGTCTCACTGATAACAGCCTCTTTGAGCGGTCTTATGCAGACCCTTGAGACCCTTAGGTTGATGATCTTCGCTTTCTCCGCCAGGTCACTCTTGTGGCAGATAAGCACAATCGGTAAGTCCTTCAATTTCGGGTGGTTCTTTAAGATAGCGATAAACTGGTCAGGCTTCACCTTACCGGCAAGGTTGTAATCCACGAAGATGAGGTCAAAGCTTTGCTCGGTCATCAGCTTCAGCGCTTCCTCGCAGTTCTTCACTACAGTCACTTTCGTCAACCCGCCCACAGTAAGCGCCTTCTTCGTCACATTCACTTCATCTGTATTAAAAAGCACCAGCAAGACGGATTCGCCCCGCTCGGGAATCTCCTCCTTCTCCTTCGGCGCCTCTTGCACCGGCACGGGCTTGCTGGCTGCCGGGGCTTCTTTCTTCTGGACTTTGGAATAGTCCTTTATATCATCTTTACTAAGGGAATCTTTGCTAAGAAAATCGTTCTCTGGCTCTTTCTCCGCCCTGGGCTTAGCCTTCTCCTCTTCATACTTTTTCAGGAAAGCAAGGTAATCCGGTGGCGACGGTGCAAAGCTCCTTGGGTTGATAAATTTTTCTATCTGCCCCTGCTGGTTGAAGGAGAGTTTGTTGAACGACGCGCCGCAAGTGAGGCTATAGCCCTGCTGGCTGATGTGTATAGAGGTACCAGACAGCTCAAAGTTACCCGCGCCCGCGAGCGAGAACCTGATGATCGAGAAATCGGTGCCAGGTCTCATAAGAAGCGGGTTCAGCGGTATGCTTTTGCCCGAAGCCGCTTCGACGATCTTCATGATAGAGCAGTAGAAGCCGCCGAGCCCGACATTGTTCAGCTTGCCCAGGAGCCCGTGCCCGGAAAAAGGGTCTGTTACCATCTTGACTTCAATGTTTTCGTTTTTTCTAAAGACAGCACGGGGGTTCTTCCGGCGCTCAAAATGGCTGATTATTTCAGGGTACTTCAAACAAAGGTCGTGATCAGAAGAATTATCCACGACTTCTGACTGTAACGTAAAGAGAGTCTGAGTTATATCATACTTCAATGTAACTTCATCAGACTGCGATATCGGCGCCCTGCCAAGGACGGTTAAATAAAACAAGCTGCTTTTGTCATCAATGTCAGCGATTTTACACGTATATTCCTTGTCGCTACCGTCAACGCATATTTTAAGCGACTTAAGGTTGAATTGCAGATAAAATAAAGAGCCGGTTATCTCTTTTTTATCAATAACGTCCAACGGGCTTTTTTTACTGACACTCTTTTTACCCAAACCAAACAGTTTCATTTCACTCGTCACTCATAAATTTGTCTTTTAACATCTGATGAACGATATCGGGCACTAACGCGCTTACGTCACCGCTCAGGCTCGCTATCTCCCTGACCACCCCGGAGCTTAAGTATGAATACAGCTCTGACGTCATCATGAAGAAAGTCTCGATCCCCGGGTCAAGCTTTCTGTTCATCAGCGCCATCGCCAGCTCAAGCTCAAAGTCAGAGACTGCCCGAAGCCCTCTTATTATGACTGACGCGCCCTTACTTTTGACATAGTCGACCAAAAGACCATCAAAACTCTCTACGATTATCTTACCGTTACTCTTCATTGTGTCTCTTATCATGTTGATCCTCTCATCGGTGGGGAACAACAGCTCCTTCTTCGGATGCTTTGTAACTGCAACGATAAGCTCATCAAAAATGACAGCGCCCCGGTGTATCAGGTCAAGGTGACCATTTGTAACCGGGTCAAACGTTCCTGGATATACAGCAATTTTCTTCATTTTTTTTCCTCCTTATATTTATAATATCCGACTCTTTTAACTACAGCAACCACAGAGCGCACAGTGGTTAACAGTTTACAACTGTTTTTGGTGGGGGCAATAAAATTGCCCATTCTGCTGCTCACCCCAGACACGCCCCCGGCGCAGCTATATCAGATCAAGCGGCAAATTGTCCACCCTGCGCCGGAACACATATAGATGCAGGCTTTAAGCTTCCTGGCCGACAACGGAGGTCTATATCAGGTCAAGCGCTTGGTAAAAGCTTAGCGCCTTATTACTATAATACTTTTCAGTTATTTTTTTAAATCCTGAAATCATCTCACACAGCGTCACTTTTATATCATGCTCTGCGACTATAATTCCGCCAGCATTGAGAACACTATATTTGCTAATATTATCTATCGCCTGCGGTATCACGTCATCTCTATATGGCGGATCCATAAAGATAATGTCAAACTTGAGCCCCATATCACTTAACAGGTTAAGCCCGGCCTTATAGCTTTTCAGCAGAACGGCAGCGCTGTCACCAATACCAAGCGCGCTTAGGTTCTTCCTGATAACCTTTACTGATTCCGCGCTATTGTCGATAAAGCAACAGGTTTTTGCGCCTCTGCTGAGCGCCTCTATGCCAAGCGCGCCGCTACCGGCAAAAAGATCCAGCGCCGCCCTGCCCTCTATGTCAGCGTTTTTACCAAGCGAAAACAGGACGTTGAAGATGGCCGCCTTCAGCTTACCAGAAGTCGGCCGCACCTTTAGCCCCTTCACCGAACTTAGCTTCTTCCCTTTGTATCTACCGCTTATTACACGCAACGCCTATTTGCCAAGCTCGTTTATCACTGTCGATGCGGTGCCGTCCGCCCGAAACGCCTTTATAAAATCTCGCGCGACCGCGCAGGCCTTCTCTTCTGTCTGTTTCTTGTAAGAATCGGGAATATTGTCGATCCTCTCCTTAAAGGGTTTGGTCGCCATCTTGATGTTCTTGCCCTCGGACTTTGCCCATTCCTGCATCTCTTTCATGAGCTCCCCGGGTATAAACTCGTGCGCTATGTTCTGCCACTGCGTCCCGACGTTACCCTTTCTTATACCGTAATCGGCGAACCTGCCAACAACGTTTAGCGGGGTACCGGTTATGCCATGCTGCGCGATGACCAGTCCGTCGCCCTTGATAGCGTTGTATATCTCAAGCGTTCTGTCCAGGTCGATGTGCACCTCTTCACCGGCAAGGTAGTTACCGTGCTTGGAGCCGTTATTTATCGCGAGGAGATCTGGGTGGACGCCATTTTGTTTGAGACCGGCAATAAACGCCGACGCATCATCAACGGTTGTCAACGAGCTTTCCGTTCCGGTAGATTTTATCTCACCGACTTCCACTTCCAGACAGAGGCCAGCGTCGCGTATCGCTTTTGAGAGCTCCGTCGTTATCTTAATATTATCTGGTATCTCATTGAAAGAGGCGTCGATCGCGAATGTAGTGAACCCGGCTTCGATCTCGGCTTCGATAAGCTCCTTCGCCGACGAGATATGTTCGTCAGTGGCGCC
>JAJRZU010000106.1 GCA_024275075.1 Deltaproteobacteria bacterium
ATTCGCCTCTAATTTAGCAAGAGCGCCTAACGCCTTGCTCACCGCTTCCTCGCTGTTCGGGGAGAAAGCGTCAAACACATCCTCATTAGTGATCAAATACTCGCTTATCCTGATACCGAAACTCTTGTCTTCATCATCTTTAATAACCTTATACTCCGTAAGTACTACGCCCGCATCTGACCCGAACACTACCGGGTACGACGTCGTGAAATATATTTCGTTTGCGCTCCCGACGAAGAATGGCGCCTTGCCCTTATTGCCCTCTACCGGGTACGGGTAGTACGACGATAGCTGCCGCAAGATCGTAGTGTGACTTATCCTCTCATGCTGGGAATGAGCGATCACCTTTTCACCCTTATTGGTGGAGGAGTAGCTCAGCTTCAGCATCGAGAAGATGATCGTCACCACCAGCGCCACAATAGTCAGCGAGATAACCACCTCGACCAATGTGAAACCGCGGCTACTTTGTCTCTGGCTTCTCTTGTGCCGTTGCATCAGTATTGGCAGCAGCTTCAGCTTCGACCTTAGCTTTAGCCGCAGCTCTCTTTTTTTGTCTCTTTGCCGCTTTATTCGGATCAATGTATTCCCTGTACCAATCACCATTTTCAAATTTCCATATCTCCGGCTGAACATTGTTCAGCTTTATCTTAGAGCCTAATTGCGGTACCACTACTTCTAACAGTTTCTTCACTTTTACAAAATATTCATCACGCTGTTCATCATACTCTATTAAATCAAAGGTGTACTCTAACAGCTCGGATGTCGAGTTATGCATTTTACCGAAATAAGTCGGGAACTCTATCCGCATCCTCGTCTTCTTCGTCTCCATTTCATACGCGGTCTCATAATCATTGTTTAACCTTGCGTCCCAGTACTTAGTCATACGCTGGTTCAATCTGTCTTCGTTCTTCCTTGAAAAACGGAAAAAGCAGCCCTGCAACACCAATGAAGATAATATTACTACCAATAATATCGTTTTTGTTGAAACACCTCTTGTTTTGCTCATACTGATTCTCTCCTTGAAACTTTTATTTATTTATAACACGTTACCCTTCTTTTTTTACATCGACTGCGCCGCCCCTTGTCACCAGCTTCAACGCGCTCAGATCAAGCTCCCTGCCAAAGAGCGGGTCATTTGACGTCACCGTAAGATTTATCTCATATATATCAAAGGCTTTCGCCATCTCTTTTGTTTCCTCACCATCATCTGGATCTCCTAACAATACAGCCTCGTACCTGACAATATACCCATCACGTTCTAGCTCTTTGCTGCCTGGCGTGATATCTTCGCTTATCAAAAGCTTTTCCATCTCATTATTTGCGGTCAGAACCAGCTTTGAGTACTCCCTTGACTTTGATACGTTATTAAGACCCAGCGAGATGACCTGTATTGTGATGACCGCGCAGATCGACATTATCGATACCGCCACCAGTACCTCAAACAGCGTGAAACCCTGTGACCTTCTTTCTCTTCTCATCATCTTACCACAACCCTTGAATCGAACCGGCTGACAGCTATCACCGCTTCATCGCCCTCCATCGCAACTGTAATACTGCTCTCGCTCGCGCTGCCGTTAGTATCAAAATCGATCTTCTTTATCTTGCTCTCCTCACTCTTGAACCTGACTATCCTGATATCACCGAACCAGTTACCTTCATGTAGCTTCATCTTCTTGCCATCATCCAACCAATACTCCCCGCTCGCTTGGTCGAATACGAGCGACTGCTTCCGGCCGCTGAATACCGCTTTACTGCGCGCGTACCTGATAGTCGAGAATATCCTGCCAATGTCCTTCTTAAAGCGTATCTTGCGGGCATCCCGCGCCAGCCTCGGTGCGGTAAGCGAGACCGCCAGCCCGACGATGATGAGGACGATAACAAGTTCGAGCATTGTGAACCCATCCCGCTTCATCATCCATCCAGCCCCTTCCAACTGACGATATCCTTGTCGATCTTTTCGCCGCCTTCCTTACCGTCGGCGCCATAAGAGATAATATCGAAATCGCCGTGCGCGCCCGGTGACTTATACTCATAATCATTCCCCCACGGATCGCGCGGCAACTCTTTCTTCAGGTACGGACCGTCCCACTTCTCCGCTTTCGCCGCCGGCTTCTTCACCAGCGCCATAAGACCCTCCTGCGTCGTCGGGTACCTGCCCGTGTCGAGCCTGAAGGAGTCCAGCGCCTGTGAAAGACTCTCTATCTGGGCGAACGCCGTGTTCTGCTTCGCCTTGTCGAGCCTCTTTATAATGTTTGGTGTCACAATCCCGGCAATCAGACCGATGATGATGATCACTATCATCAACTCGATCAGCGTAAAACCGGCCTGCTTTCTCCTGTTATTTTCCCTGTTATCCATCTTTACCCCCAAAAATACCGATTTACCAATTACCAATTTATCAAAACACAATGACTACTTTGCGATTTATAACACATCAAGAACATAATTGCACTACCCAAGCACCCCTTTTTACACTAATTTTACAACCTTATAGGGACGATGCCCAATACAATTTAAACCCGCAAAAAACAGGCGCGCCTGTCAAAACGGGATGTCGTTTATGCTGAATATCGCCATCAGCATCGAGATGACTATGAACCCGATAACGACGCCCATTATAAGTATCATCACCGGTTCCACCAGCGCGAGCAGCCTCTTCACGGTGTTCTTCACGTCCCGTTCGTACCTTTCAGAGACCTTGAGGAGCATATCGTCGAGCTTACCGGTCTCCTCACCGACAACGATCATGTGAAGCGCGAGCGGCGGGAACTGGTTCGTAAGCTTCAGCGGCTTTGAGATTCCCTCGCCCTCCTTCAGGCCACGCAGCACCTCAGTCAGCGAATCCGAGATTACCCTGTTCCCGATTATCTCCTTGACGATGCTAAGTGCGCTTAGTATCGGTACGCCGCTCTTTATCAGCACGCCAAGCGTATTTGCAAACCGCGCGACCTCCGTCTTCCTGATCAGGTCTTTTATGTACACTACCCGTAGCTTCAAAGAGTCGAAGTACAGCCGGCCGCTCTCCATATTCAAAAAGCTCTTGAAGAGTATGTACAGCACAATCGCGAAGATTATGATGATGAGATAGTGCTCAGTAAGGAAATTACTGATATCGATGAGCAGCTGCGTGGAGGTCGGTAGCGCCTTACCCATGTCCGCGAAAATGCTCGTGAATTTAGGTATGACGAACACCATGAGGATGATCACTGACGCGAGCCCGACGAACACCAGCAGCATCGGGTATATCAGGGACGATACGATGAAGTCCCGCATCTGCTGCGAGCTCTCAAGGAACTCGGCAAGCTTTTCAAACACGATCTCGAGGACGCCGCCAGCCTCACCGGCGCGCACCATGTTGGTGTAAAGCCTTGAGAATACCCGCGGGTGCTGACCAAACGCGTCGGCAAGGGTGCTACCCTCCTCAACGGCGGACAGGATATCGCTGATCACGCTCTTTAGCTTGTCGCACTCAGTCACGCTGACAAGGATCCGCAGGCTCTTGTCCACCGGCAGACCGGCGGATATAAGCGTCGCGAACTCCTGCGTGAAATCCAATACGTCGCGCTTCCTGACCTTCGAGAAGAAGTCTGAAAAAGAGAAAGAGGCAGTAAGTCCCCCTCTTTTACCAGTCAGGCTCACACTCACCGGTATCAGACCCCTCGCGTGAAGCTCATCTACGGCCAACTTCTCTTCCTGAGCGAACAGCTCCCCCCGCGCAAGACTGCCGTCCTTCTGAATCGCCTTATAATAATAGTTCGGCATACTCTACCTGCCCTTAATACTTAATTGCAATAAAAATAGTAATTATAATTATTGCTATTGAAAACTGCTTCTTGGGGAAACCCTTCTGTAGAAGGGTTATCCCCAAACAATATTCAATACTAAACACAATTACCGCTTTTATTACAAGTAAGTATTAGCGGCATATTGTTCGCGGTTACCGGCGTGTTACTCTCATCACTTCTTCGATCGTTGTGAGACCCGCCCTTATCTTCAGCCAGCCGTCATCCCACATCGTCCTTAAACCCTCGCTAACAGCGAATTCCTTTAACGCCGCTGCGTCCGCCTTTTGCATGATCAGCTTCTTTATACCGTCTGACATATTCAAGAGCTCGTAGATACCGATCCTGCCTCTATAACCCGTATTCGAACAGCTCGTACAGCCGTGGCCGCGCAGAAATCTCTCCTCACCGTTAAACTCGACGTGGTTTTCTAACTCCGCCATGAGCTCATTAGGGGGTGTAAACGCCTCCTTGCAGTTGACACAGATCACACGCACCAGTCGCTGCGCCAGCACCGCCAGCAGTGAGGAGGAAAGGAGGTAGTCCTCCATCCCCATGTCAAGCAGCCGCGAGATAGCGCCCGCGGAATCGTTCGTATGGAGCGTGCTGAAGACAAGGTGACCGGTAAGGGCCGACTGTATCGCGATCCCCGCGGTCTCGGCGTCGCGGATCTCACCGACCATGATGATGTCCGGATCCTGCCGCACGATGGAGCGTAGCCCGTTCGCGAAAGTCAGCCCGATAGACGGTTTCACCTGTATCTGGTTCACCCCGTTGATCTGGTACTCTATCGGGTCTTCGATCGTGATGATCTTCTTCTCCTCATCGTTCAGCGTGCTCAGCGACGCGTACAGGGTTGTCGTCTTGCCGCTGCCGGTGGGGCCAGTCACCAGAATCATCCCGTGCGGCTTCTTTATCATCGCCCCAAAATCGGTCAGGTAATCCTCGGGGAAACCGAGCTTCTTCAGATCCAATATGACGCTCTGCCTGTCAAGTATCCGCAGCACGACACTCTCACCATAATATGTCGGTATCGTCGAGACCCGAAAATCTATCTCCTTACCAAGCACCCGCAGCTTTATCCTGCCATCCTGCGGCAGCCGCCGCTCGGCAATGTTCAGTTTCGCCATTATCTTTATTCTTGATATCACCGCCGCCTGCAACTTTTTCGGCGGCGCCTCCGCGTCGTGCAGAACGCCGTCTATCCGAAAGCGCACCTTCAGCTCATTCTCAAACGGCTCGAAGTGGATGTCGCTCGCACGCTGTTCGAGCGCTCTTGTTATGACAAGGTTGACGAGCTTGATGACCGGCCCTTCGGACGCCATGTCCTTGAGATGATCGATATCGTCTTCAAGCTGCTCACCGGTGGTATCGCCACCGACGATGTCGCCCACGATACGCTCCATGTGCGTACTGCCGCCGCCGTAGAGCCGCTCCACCGCGTCGAGGATATCCTCCTCCTTCGCCAGGAGCGGACTTACGCCAAACGATGTCGCCAGCCGTACAGCCTCTATGGTGTACGAATCAAGCGGGTCTGACATAGCGATGCTGAGCGTACCGCCGCTTAGCGCGACGGGAATGAACTTCGCCTGCTTCATAAATTTCGGCGATATGCCGTCAACGATCACCGGCTCTGTTTCAGCGTCCATAAAATCGTAAATATCGATACCAAGCTGCTCTTTGAGGCCGGTAAGAAGGTCTTCGTATGACAGATAGCCCAGCTTGACGAGGTTCATGCCGATCTTGCCGCCGTGCGCCTCCTGCGCGTCGAGACCGGCCTTCAATGTATCTTCCGTCAGCCTGCCGCTACTGATCAGGATTTCACCGATTAACTTTTTCACGTATCCGCCCCTTAACTTATTACCTGAGCAGATAGTACCAGAAAAAGCGACACAGGATTGTAAAAGAAGTGTAATTTGTTGCGGATACCGTTTTGCCGCTCACGGCAGGATGGGTAATCGCGACGTGTCGCCCACCGGCTCCGCGTCCATTTGTCGATGATGATGGGCAAAAAAGCCTGCCCATCCTACGGCTAACCCGTCCTCTTGATAATGTCCTTATCGAAGTAGTTTATTGACATACCGGCGTCTAAGATTATCTTCTGGGCGTTGATGCCCGAGGAGCGGTCGCTGAGCATGAAGATTGCGGCGTTCGCGACCTCTTGTGTGGTGAGCGCCTTTTTGCGCAACGTAAGATTCTCCGCGTAGAGGTAATAGTCGATGTAGCCGGGGATACCCGCGGAAGCGGAGGTCTTTAGCAGGCCGGCGGAAACGGCGTTGAACCGGACATTGGAAAAAGAGCTGAACGATTTCGCGAGGAAGCAGATGGTGGAGTCCAGTGCGGCCTTCACCGGTCCCATGTAGCCGTAGCTCTCTGCCGCCATCCTTGTCGTAGAGATCGAGATCGTCACGACCGACGCGTTTTTGTCAAGGATATCCTTGAACTCGTTCGCGATACTCACCAGCGAAAAGCATGAGATATCGATCGCCTGTAAGAAATCCTCCTTCTTCGTCTCATGGAAGGGTTTCAGCCCCTCTTTGAAGTTCGCGAACGCGATGGAGTGGAGTATACCGTCGATGCTCTTGTAATCTTTTGATATCTCACTACGTACAGCTTTTATCGCGCTCTCATCCTCAACGTCGCAGACGTATATCTTTGCCGGTGCGAGTAGCTTCGTCACGCTCGCTCTTATCTCAGCGGATTTTACTACATAAAGAACGTTTGCGCCGCACTCTTTTAGTGTCTTCCCGACGAACCAGGCGACGCTCTTTTTGTTCGCGACACCGAAGACGACGAACGTTTTACCGTTTATAGCCAAAAAATCCATATCTTATCCTTTTACGACGCAGCAGGCGAATTCGACTGTGACTGCGGCCTTTCCGTCAACAGTTACGTTGCCCTTCATGTAATACGCGTTCGAAATGGCCTCTTTTATGCTGGTGCAGATAGTGATCGTGTCGCCGGGTCTTACTATCTTCTTGAACTTCGCGCTGCTTATCCTTGTGAGCACCGGTGTGCCGTCCGCCCCCCCGCCGCCTTTATTACGGCAGATGCTCGCTATCAGTATCGCGCCGGACTGGAAGACCGCCTCGCACAAAAGAACGCCGGGCATTATCGGGTTCCCCGGGTAGTGCCCCTCAAAGAAGGGTTCCGCCGGGTCTATCCTCTTACTTGTCACGATATTCGTATCGGTCAGTTCGAGTATCTCATCGACATACAGAAATGGCGGGCGGTGCGGGATAAATCCTGTTACATTATCCAATTTACAGCCCCCCGGCGACTTTTAATGTAGCGCCATTGACATAGGACGCGACATCGGACGCGAGGAAGAGTATGCAGCTCGCGACCTCTTTCGCAGTGCCGAACCTTCTTTGTGGTACCTCCGCCTTGTAGCGCTTCTTCAGCTCCTCGGGGAGATCCTTTATGAAGTCCGTGTCGATGTAGCCCGGGGAGACACAGTTCACGGTTATCCCGCGCGTGGCTACCTCTTTTGAGAGCGATTTTGTGAGCGCGACCTGACCGGCTTTCGACGCGCTGTAGTTCGACTGACAGGCGAAACCGAAATCACCGGCGGGCGAGGTTACGTTGATTATCCGGCCGCTTTTACGCCTCATCATGTTCAAGACGGCGAATTTACACATGTTATACGTACCGGTAAGGTTCACGCCGATAACATCATGCCAGTCTGACTCGCGCATCATACCCAAGACGGAATCCTTCCTGATACCGGCATTGTTGACAAGGATGTCCACTTTCTCATAGTTTTTGTCAATAAGTTTGTAAAAGCTCTCGACTTCCGCGTAATCCGAGACGTCGAACTTGTAAAGGAACAGCTTCTCTTTGTAGCTGTCGCTCGCGTTCAGGAAATCTGCCGCGGTGACTTCGTTCGTCGCGTAAGTGGCGAGTACGGTTGCGCCGCTCAGCAAAAAGGTTTCGGACACGGCCCGCCCGATACCTCTTGTGCCGCCTGTCACGATGACTACTTTACCGGTAAAATCAAACATATTAACTCAAAAGATGAAATTCACAACAGCTACTTTGACCACAGAGTTCACAGAGGGTTTTCTATCACAAAGAACACAGAGATTTCTATTTCAAAAAGCTTATCGCTACGTTGTTCGCTTAACAGCAACCTACACTGCTTTTTTTAACCACAGAGTTCACAGAGTACAACATGAAGAACTCAGAGACTTACTTCTTGCGGCTCCTGCACAACCTGTCATTGCGAGGCGCTTTCAAAAAAGCGCGAAAGCGCCTTGTGAGCAAGTCAGGATGAGAAATATTTAACATTTTCTCAGGTGCTTGTCAACGTTATTCGCAACAATTACGCCATAATTTACGGCGCCCAGCCAGCCTGACATGATAATCCCGACGGAACCGGTGTGAAAAAGCCCACCGATCTGTTTTGGTAGTTCCATGCTCACCTTAAGCCCTTCAAACTTGGTGCCGAATGACGCTCCCCGCAGGTGGCGCGTATAATGTTTGAACGTTCTTGGTGTCGCGGCTTCTATGTAATCGATCTTTCGCCTGATATCGGGTATATATTTCTCTAGGGCATCGATCGACGTATCGATCAGCCGCTTCTTGTCACGCTGATAATTCTCTTCGGATAAATCCGCCCAGTCGTCATAGTTTGCGTTGGTGGAGGCGACGATCGAGTACATATCCGTACCAGGGCGTATGTCCGGGTAATATATCGAGAATGTGCGGCTGGTCACGTCCTTTGCGCAAAGCATCTTCGAATCGAATTTTCCGGCGGTGGATGTGAAGAGCAGGTCACCGATATAGTCGATCTTCTCGCCCTTCTTGATACCGATATATACCTGGCAGCTACTGTTGTTGAGCCTGACTTTGTTTACGTTTTCGATAAAATCGTCATCAAAGTGACTGGCGCCGGTAAAGTCATTTATTGTTGAGATAAGGTTCGCGTTCGATACGATCGCGTCGCAATGGTACTCCTCGCCGTTCGCGATTACGCCATAGACTTTTTTGTCCCGCACCAATATTTTTTGTGCCGGTGAGCGTAGCCTGACATCGACACCGTTCGTCTCAAGAATATCCGCCATCGCCTTTATCAGCACGTCCGTACCGCCGCGGAATGTGAAGACCCCTTTATCCATGAAGTTTGAGAATACGATACCGTAAGTGATCGCCGGGTCGTCAAGTGTCGAACCGTTCGCGTATGCTATCGGTTCCATGAGCATCCTTGTTACGGCGTCGTTCCCCGGGAAGAATTTCTCAAAGAGCTCTTTAGTCGTCATCGACTGATCGTCAAAAAAGTTCATGCTCCTGACGGTGTGGAAGAAATCATCGATGACTTCCTGATTTATACTGAATTCCTCTTTCAGCAGCCTTTTGAAATCTACCTTGTCAAAAGTGGTTGTAAAGGAGAACTGCGGGTTATCAAACCGTATCCCTTTCAGCTGCACGATCGAGTCCGCTATCTGTTTAGACCAGTACTTCCGGCATGTCTTTATCATACCGATCGGGAAGCCGTGCAAAGAGATATCGAATATGTGGCCGCCCTTCCTTTTGAACCATGTCGCCAGACCGCCGAGCTTTATATGGCTCTCAAGCAAAAGTACCTTGTGACCGGAAACCGCGAGCCTGTTCGCGCAGGTCAGACCACCGAGCCCGCCACCGATTATTATCGCGTCATATTTTTTTACCATACTCCACCTTGTTGTGTTTATGGGCATGATGCCTATTATTTAAGAGCGTACAGGTTCGCGACGGTTATGCCGCTTAGCATAGCGCCGACAATTCCTAAAAACCCCTGGTCGCTGCCGCAGATAAACAGGTTCGGGATATCCGTCATCCCGGTTCTCACCTTGTCGGGCACGCCGTAGACAGCGCCGTTTATGTGACCGGTATATCTCTTGATCGTCGCCGGTGTAAATGAATCGCGAAAGATTATGCTGCTACTGAAGTCACCGGTATATCTGGCCGCCTCCTTGCGCGACAGTCGCATCGCATCTTCTTTTTGCCGCCGGTACGTCTCCTTGTCGGCGCTATCCCACAGGTCGCTGTTGGACATGTTGGTTATCCTGACTATATTCTCATTTAACGGTGTATCATAATCAAAGTTATCCGGGCAGCATATAACGCCGCTCATCTCATCTATCAATGTATCAGGCTTCTGGTACTCAAACCTGTTTTTGCTATTAATATTCTTACTGTTAAAAAATGTTATCGTGTCATCGATACCGAAATCAGCGGCCGGTTTGTCAAGGATGTATATAGATTCCATGAAGGACATGACCCCGGGCTGAATCTCGGCATCTGTGTTTTTTTCACCGCACAGGTTCATCGTCTCCAAGTAACCGGCGGACGAGATCACCTTCCCTGTTTTTATCACTTCACCATCTTCGAGTTCGAGCTCGATAGCGCCGCCTGGCTCTGGTACGATTCTCTTTACGCCTTTTTTAAGGAGAAGCTGTCCGCCATTATCCGCGAACCTCTTTTCAAGGATATCCAGTATCCGCCTGACCCCCTTATAAGGCCTTGCGAACCCCTCTAAGAAGATGCTCTTGAACATGATCACGAACTGCCATAAATCCATATCGCCCTGCTTCGCGTTACCGTAAAACATCAATGGACACAGTAGCATATCCGTTAGCAGGCTGTCAGATATGTATGTCCCCAGGAGCTCGCGGGTGGAAGCCGCCTTGATACTTAGGTCAAGCTCATTATAATCTTTGATGAACGCCAGCAGCTTTGCAAACCCGTCGATCTGGTGCGGGAACTTATCCGCGATCTGGGACAAAAGGAACGGGAAATCATTTGTGAAATATAGGGCAGTATCACCAAACCGTATCGCGGAGCGAATCTGCGGCGAGAGGTTCAGCTCATCATACCCGATCCGAAGCTGCCTTAAAAGGCGTTTCATCGGCTTGTCCCTGCCGCCGTGGCTGACATAGTTTGTCATGGCGTGCAGGCCGACATCGAGTCTATAGCCACCTTTGACATAGTATGAATTAAGCCCCCCGATCTTCGAGTGCTTCTCTAATATACATACTTTTTTGTCATAATAGGCAAGCCTTATCCCGGCGGCAAGACCGGACATCCCCGCACCGATTATTGCAACGTCATAAGCCATTCATATATTCTCTTATTGGTTCTAATTAGAAAAATCAGTTAAATATTTTGGGGCAAAGCCTACTTATCCGCCATCTTAGGCGCCAAGTAGTTTGTGCTGCTGTTTAATGATACAAGCTCCATATAATCCTTCTCGGGCACATCAACATTATATCGTTTCCTTAGCTCCATAACGATGTCTAAAAAATCCATCGAATCCAGCCCTGCCTGCTCTCTTAGCGGGGCGTCTCTGTTAATCGTGCTTAAATCTTCATCCGGCGCTATAGTAGCGATTATATCCAAAACAGCCTGCCGAACTTCCTCTTTCGTCATCAAATTCTCCTGACCTTATATTATTCATCGTATTTTTTTATTATAACTACCGAGTTGATACCAAACATACCAAATGAATTATTTAGTATATACTTTATTTCGTTTATTTGCAACGGTTTATTTGCAACTATATTATCAAGTTTACACTCTTTGTCCAAATTATCAAGATTTATTGTCGGGTGGACTATACCGTCATCGAATCCGGGTAAGTTACCGGCGAGCTCTAACGCGCCCGCCGCGCCCATCGCATGACCGATGTAGCTTTTTGTATTATTTATGTAAACGTCCTTACATCCGCAAAAAACCTCTCTTAGCGCCTTGCACTCCTGGATATCGCCCATGTGCGTCGCGGTCGCGTGCGCGTTGAGTATATCTATATCATCAGGCTTGATTCCCGCCATCTTGAGCGCTTTCCTCATACATTCCGCCTGACGCTCTGGAGCCGGCAGAACAAAGTCGCAGGCATCTGAGTTGATGCAGTAACCGACAAGCTCACCGTATACCTTCGCGCCACGCTTTAGCGCGTCATCCAGCCTCTCTAATATATAGATACAGCCGCCTTCTGATACCACTATGCCGGTGCGGCCAGTGTCAAACGGCCTGCTCGCTTTCGCCGGGTCTTCGTGCGATGCCAGCGCGCCCTGACTCTTGAAGCTCGCGAAGATACCGAAAGTGTGTATGCTCTCTGATACCCCGCCCGCCAGAGCCGCGTCCACCTCACCGAGCCGGAGCATCTGAGCGCCCTGTATGAACCCGATGTTACCGGCCGCACAGGCAGCGCCGAGCGTATAATGCGGCCCTGTGATACCAAGGTTCAAGGTCACCTCGCCCGCCGGGTTGTTCGCGATGGTTCTCGGGTTGTGGTGGTGTGACCAGTACTTTACGTCATAACCGTACTGGCTTATGTTATATATCTCGTTCTCCGTCTCAACATTGCCATGCTCGGTAATACCAAGGTATACCCCCATGCGCGACTTATCGAAATCCTCAAAGGGGAGACCGGAATCCTTTATCGCCTCATGCGCACAGTAGATCGAAATAGAACCGGCTCTTGTACCACGCCTGATGTCCTTCCTCGTCTGGTACAGCGTCGGTTCATAGTCGCAGACACCGGCAAGAACCTCTCCTATAAACCGCGTCTCGTACTTCCTGACACCAGAGCGGCAGTTGAGAAGGCTCTCCCTGAAATCGGCAAGATTATTCCCGATTGGTGCGGTAAGCCCGACACCTGTTATGACAATCCTATCTTCCATGCGCATCTTCAACCCCTAAGGTACTGTAATTCTTACTGTTTACAAAAAAAGCGTATTATAGCAACATATATTTATCTTGTCAAACCTATACTTGATTTAGAGCGGTTTTTTACTCCAAACGAGGCGACCAGGAAGGTGAAGTGGAATCGCCTTTGGCATCTGTAAGCCGCCTGATATTGGTGCCGTCCGCGTTGATGACAAATATCTCATATTTCCCGGCTCTGTTCGAAGCGAACGCTATCCGCCTGCTATCCGGTGACCATGTAGGGTGTTCGTTATCCCCTGCCTGACTTGTGAGCTGCAACAAGTCACTGCCGTCCGTGTTCATTGTAAATATGTTGAACTTCCCGTCCTTTGTCCGGCCGCAGAAGACGATCTTGTCCCCGGCAGGCGACCACTCCGGCGAGGAGTTGTACTTGCCATCATAGGTTATCCTTTTTATTTCACCGGCTCTTATGTTTGCGACGTATATATTCGGGTTACCAGAACGGTCTGATGTGAAAGCGATCTTCTCGCCATCTGGTGACCAGGTCGGTGAGACGTCGATCCCCCAATATTTCGTGAGCCGCTTGACGATCTCACCGGTAACGGCATCGATGATATATATGTCAGAGTTGTTGCCGCGGCTTAGTGTCAATGCCGCCTTCTTCCCGTCCGGCGCCCACTCGGCGCCCAGATTAAGCCCTCTCCTTTTTGATACGCGCAGAGTCTCCCTCTTCACAAAATCGTTTATCACAAGGTCAGGGTTGCCATGTTTATATGAAGTGTAAGATAATTTAAGGCCGTCTGGTGACCATGCCGGTGACAGGTTGATCGAGAAATCGCGCGTGATCTGAAAGATATTGTTACCGTCATAGTCCATGACAAATATCTCCTTATAGCCGTTCGTGTCCTGTACATAAGATATCTTGGAGCCGAATATCCCGCGCTCACCGGTGAACTTCAGCAATATCTCATTGGCGAACCGGTGCATTATCCTCTTGATGTCAGCCTTCGTACCGATGTACTTCTTCCCGATGATCATCTGTTTCAAGAATGTGTCAAAGAGGCGCATCTCGACCTCTAACATCCCGTCATTTTTCACCCGATAGCCGCCCTTCACCAAGCCCTCGGCACCGATTATCGTCCAGTCGTCAAAGTCGGTGGAGGAGATTGTGATACCGGCCTTGTTCGGGTCTTCTAAAAACATCACAGGGTCTAATACGTCAAAGAAACCGGTGGAGTCAAGGTCGTTTCGCAGGGTATGATACGCCCCGCGCATCCTGTTCTCCAGGCCGCTGTCGGCGCTGTCTAAATTTTTTAGCGGTGTGATGGCGATCGGGAACTTCTCCAGCACGGGCGCGTTGATGTCTATGTAAACTAACGCGGACGAGTCTACAGGTATAAAAATATATATAAAGAGTAAAAAAATACTCTTTAAAATCAATCTATGGGCATGGCGCCCAATCCACTTAAGGGGGAATTCCCCCTTCGCTCCCGCTGGTCGCACCCCCTTTTGACAGGTACTTACAGCGACGTTTTTGGGCGGAATAATGTTTTTTTGCCATTTGGCAACAGTCAATCTATTCTTCAAATATTACCTCTTATGGGCATAATGCACAATCCATTAAAAAGGGCATGGCACCCAATAAAATTTATAATTTACCTTCACTTGGCCGGAACCGCAGCCCGACTTTAAAGAAATCCTGACGCATCCCGTCAGATAATTTCGGGAATGGTTCCGCCTTCTTGATCGCTCTTATCGCGGACTGGTCAAAATAATCGATACCCGAAGATTCCTCGAGCACGATCTTGCTGACAGAACCGTCCTTCTCGATCCGTATCACTATGACAGTCACCAGATCCTTATGCTTGCTTGTCAAGTCCGAAGGCAACACCCAGGATTCCTTGATCTTCTTCCAGATGGTGTTATAGTACTTCTTCTGCTTCAGGTTCATCATCGCCCTTGAGATCACACCATAACTCTTTTGCGCATCCGCCGTCTTTACCGCATCGGTTACCGGCGCTTCATCCAAGGACGTATCTTTCTCCTTCTCATCCACCTGCTCAGACAGCTTTTTCAATGTATCCTTCAGCTTATCCTCTTCCCTCACCTTCTCACGTATCTTCGCGATCGCTTCCTTCATCGCCACAGCGGTCTTTAGCGCCTTCTTTGCTTCCTCTTTCTTATGAAAATCCTTAGCATACTGCAAGCTCTCTTTTTTTTGCTTCGGCTTCGGCTTCGGCTTCGGCTTTGGTTTCGGTTTCGGTGGCGCTTTCTTTTTTATTGCCGCTGGTTTCGGTTTCGATTTAGCAACCTTTTTCTGCGCCGGCATAGCCCCTACCAGATTAACAGTATAAGCAGGGGTATAATACACCTTCTTTTTCTTGAATTTTGCGTTTAAATAAACGGATATAAAGAGAGCCAAATGTATGGATATGGAGATAATAAAAGTCTTCTTTATAAGATTTTTAAAATAAATCTCGTAATTATCACGAATGATTAAACTATTCATTATTCATCTGGTTCGGTTATCATGCCTAATTTAGTGATACCGGCTTTCTTGATCGCGGCCATCGCCTTTACAACATATCCATACGGGACTTTCTTGTCGGCCTTAAAGAATACCTGCCTGTCCGGGTTCTTGGCGAAGATCTTACTTAATTTAAGCTCGAGCTTCGCTAAATCCGTTTTCAGCTTGTTAATATAAATGTCACCTGATTCTGTCACGGTGACGACCATCTGTATTTCTGTGCTCTTAATCGGTTCAAAAGACGCTTTTGGCATATCCACAACTACACCATGCTGTATAGTCGGTGCGAGCACCATGAATATTATGAGGATAACAAGCATGACGTCCACTAAGGGGGTGATATTGATCTGATATATGGCTGATTTCTCTCTGCGCGATCTTAAAGACAAAGTAGGTCCCCTTGTTTTTACTTACCGTCAGGATTGGCGAAAAGGTGCCTGTCAATAATGTTCAGGAATTCAAACGAGAAGTTCTCCATCTCAGTTTCCAGGAGGCTGACTTCGTTGATAAAGTAATTGTACGCTAAAACCGCGGGTATCGCCGCCGCAAGCCCCGCCGCGGTAGTTACCAGCGCGCCTGCGATGCCCGGTGCGACGACGGCAAGATTCGAGCTCCCTTTAAGCCCGATCTGCTGGAACGAGACCATGAGCCCCCATACAGTACCAAAGAGCCCGATAAACGGTGTCGTGCTGCCCGTCGTAGCCAGGAATGGGATATACCTTTCAAGGTACACGCACTCTGTGTTCTGGGCGTTTTTCAGCGATCGCGAGATATTATCGATACCGTCAAGCTCTGTCGTTATATGCGTGAGGTTGCTATCCTTCTTCTTTCGCCGGCGCCTGCGATCCTTCGATTTCTGGATCTTGTCAAGCTCGACGAACCCTGACCGGAATATACCTGCCAGCGGGCTCGCGGTCAGGTCTTCAGAGGAGTTGAATATCTCATCAAGACTCTTGCTCGTCCAGAAGATGTCCAGAAAAAGCTTCGTCTCCCGCTTCGCCCTCTTTATCATCACCACCTTAAAGATGATTATCGTCCAGCACACGACGGAGAACAGTATCAACGAAATAAGCATCAGTTGTATGATGATACCAGTGTTCGTAAAGTAACTGATCTCACCGGACGTTGCGGCAGCGCTTTCATTCACCGCCTTCAGCAAAGGGAGGCCAGCCGTTAGATTATAGATCTTTATCACTACCGCAACAAAAAGATCATACATGAAGTTACCCCAAAGAACGCAACCTAATTCGATAGACTTTGTAAGTTAGACAATATTCCTGCAAAAAAGTTCGACAGGCGCGCCTGTTTTTTTGCGGACATGATTCCCCGTTGCCTGCGACGAGATTTATACTTGAAATCTCGTCGGCTTACTTAGAAGAAATACAATTTTACTGATAGTCTTCGAGCTTTTCCTTTAACGCGTCTTTCCTGCTCAGCTTTACCCTGCCAAGATTATCAATATCTATGACCTTGACCAGGAGTACATCGCCCTCTTTTAACACGTCCCTGACATTCTCCGTTCTCTTGAAGTCGAGCTGCGATATGTGCACAAGCCCGTCTTTCCCGGGCAGAATCTCCACAAAAGCGCCGAAGTTCTCTATCCTTTTTACAGTACCAACGTATATTGTGCCGATCTCGGCATCATCCGTCAGATCTTTGACCATCTGTATCGCCATCTTGCAGGCTTCCTCATCAACCGCTGCTATGCTGACCTTGCCGGTATCGTCCACATCCATCTTGACCTTTGTCTTCTCGATGATCGCCTTGATGTTCTTGCCGCCAGGCACGATAACGTCCTTGATCTTATCCTTCTTGACCATAATGACGACAATCCTTGGCGCATGATCCGATAGATCCGCCCTTGGCTCTTTTATCGTTTCCATCATCTTGTCAAGGATAAACTGCCTGCCTTCATACGCCTGTTTAAGCGCTTTTTGCAATATCTCCCTGGTAACGCCGGTTATCTTGATATCCATTTGCAGCGCGGTCACGCCATCTTTTGTACCGGCTACCTTAAAGTCCATGTCACCGACGTGGTCTTCGTCACCGAGGATGTCGCTTAGAATGACTGTCTGATCGCCCTCTTGTATCAGCCCCATCGCGATGCCCGCAACAGGCGCTTTTATCGGTACGCCCGCGTCCATCATGCTCAGTGCGGAGCCGCAGACAGAAGCCATCGACGATGATCCGTTGGATTCCAGTATGTCAGAGACGATCCTGATTGTATACGGGAAGCTGTCCTTGTCGGGCAGTACCGCCGTCAGCGCGCGTTCCGCAAGTATCCCGTGCCCAATCTCCCTGCGGCCAGGTCCACGCATAGGAGAGACCTCACCGACGCAAAATGGCGGGAAGTTGTAATGCAGCATGAAAGACTTCTTGCTCTCACCCTCTAACGCGTCTATGATCTGCTCATCTGAAGTCGTGCCCAGAGTGGTGACGACAATCGCCTGAGTCTCGCCGCGGGTAAAGAGACTTGACCCGTGAGTTCTTGGCAGGATACCGATATCGCAAGTTATGTCGCGTATTTCATCCCACTTTCTGTCCGCGATGCGTTTCCCTTTAAGGATGTTATCCCTGAGCACCTTTTTTTCAACAGCGGAAAAAGCCTTGGAAATCGCGCCGGCGGACTCCTCACCGAACTCTGGTAAAAGCTGTTCGATAATAGCCTTCTTTACCTTCTTCAGCGCCGCTTTCCGCTTCATCTTATCGCTGATATCAATCGCTTCACTCACTTTATCGTGAGAAACTTCCATGACTTTATCAAGTATCTCAACGGGAGTCTCTTCCTTCTCAAACTCCATATTTGGTACGCCTATCTCCTCGCGTATCGTGTTCTGGAACGCTATGATAGGCTTTATATGCTCATGCGCAAACATGATAGCGTCTAACATGTCATCATCGGGTACGATCTTCGCGCTGCCCTCTACCATCAGTATCGAGCTGCCGCTCCCCGCGACCACCAGGTCGATGTCGCTCTCCGCCCGCTCAGCAAAAGTCGGGTTACAGACAAACTCACCGTTCACCCTGCCGACACGTACAGCTGCGACAGGTTCTCTGACCGGAATGTCAGATATCGTAAGCGCGACAGATGCGCCGATTATAGCGATTACATCAGGGTCGTTCTCCTGATCGACTGACAGCACCGATGCGATTATCTGTGTATCATTTTGATAATCATCCTCAAAGAAGGGGCGAAATGGCCTGTCTATCAGCCGGGAAGTCAAAACTTCCTTCTCTGTAGGCCTGCCCTCACGCTTAAAAAAGCCGCCTGGTATCTTCCCCGCGGCATAAGTCTTCTCCTGATAATTACAAATAAACGGGAAAAAGGGCAGATTCCTTTTCCGCTCCGTCTCCGCTACCGCAGTCACCAATACTACCGTCTCCCCATAATGCACAACTACAGAACCGTTCGCCTGGCGGGCAATACTGCCGATCTTCAGCACCAATTCCCTGCCGGCGAGGTCCATCTTATATTGTTTACTCATCAATACCTCTTTCTTTGTGTGGTACTATTTTCTAATACCTAATTTTGCGATGACATCTTTGTATCGTTGGACGCTCTTTTTCTTCAAGTAATCTAAAAGGCGCCTTCTCTGACCGACAAGCTTTAAGAGCCCGCGTCTTGAATGATGATCCTTTTTGTGGATTTTGAAGTGCTCAGTGAGATACGATATCCTCTCACTTAAGATAGCGATCTGGACTTCAGGAGAACCCGTATCAGATTCATGCTTCTTGAAATCATCGATGATCTCCTTTTTCCTTGTTGTGTTTAACGACATCTCTTCCTCCTGTTATAAAATTCTACTCCAAAGTTTGTTAATAAGCCTAATCAAGGTTCAAGCCACTTAAAGTGGGTATCTCTTAAATCAGGTGAAACATTATGTTTCCTTTTTTGAACTAAATCACAAGAAACCTTTTAAAAATTTGATACCTTTTAACATATTTGTTTTTTAATGTAAAGAACAATAATTCATTACAACATTCTTATAACTGTCATGCGCTGCTGACCAAAACCCTCATATACTTATATACCACATTTTCGCAGTTATTTCTTATATAATTCGCAATCGCCAAAAGCTCACCTTTTTCTGAGACGATCTTTATCAGCCTCTCTGTCGCTTCCTTAGCGCTTATCGCTTTGTCCGCGGCTTTCACATCTTCGTCGCTTATGCTTACCCCGTTTTTCACCTTCGATTCAGAACCGGTCTTTATGGTGACTGCGGGCAGCGAACCAAGAGCATCGTTCATCGAGATTATGTGACTGTCAATGCCGCCCCCCTCTTTCGCCGCGGTCAGTTCATCGACCGTAGACGCATCGCGAAGATCAAATATCCCGCTATTCGTCCTCTCGAGCTCGACAAGATGCGCATAGACACCAAGCTTTATACCGATATCATTCGCCAGCGACCGGATATATGTGCCCTTTGAGCACCTGACGTTTATCGTCGCAAGCGGATATGAAAAGCTGCCCAGAGTAATA
>JAJRZU010000107.1 GCA_024275075.1 Deltaproteobacteria bacterium
CGCGGAACATGCCGTCTCGATGATGCTTGCGATGGCGAGGATGATACCACAGGCGACTGCCTCGATGAAGAGCGGCAAGTGGGAGAAAAAAAAGTTTAAGGGTGTCGAGATGTTCAACAAGCCCCTTGGTATAATCGGTATCGGTAATATCGGCAGTATCGTCGCGAACAGAGCGCAGGGGCTGAAGATGAAGGTGATCGCCTATGACCCGTTCATCACCGGGGAGCGCGCCACAGAGCTCGAGATAGAGCTTGTTACGCTTGACGAACTTTATGCCAGAGCCGATTTCATTTCGGTGCATACGCCGCTGAATAACGATACAAGGGATCTTTTGTGCAAGGAGACCTTCGCTAAAATGAAGGATGGCGTGATGATAGTGAACTGCGCGCGCGGCGGTATCATCAATGAAGATGATCTGTACGATGCCGTAAACAATGGGAAAGTCGCTTCCGCCGCTCTGGACGTTTTTTCAAAGGAGCCGCCCGATGGCGACCATAAACTGTTTGAACTTGACAAAGTCATCTGCACACCGCACCTGGGCGCCTCTACCGATGAAGCGCAGGTCAACGTCTCCGTGGATGTGGCGAAGCAGATCTCCGATTATCTCCTTAACGGGACGATACTGAATTCTGTAAATGTTCCGTCTGTAAGCGCGGAGCTGCTGGTTGCGCTGAGACCGTACATCGTTCTTGGTGAGAAGATGGGTAGCATATTATGCCAGTCGATCATAAAAGGCGGAATCAAAGAGATCGTCATCGAGTATAGCGGTGAGGTCACGACGAACAAAACAGCCCCGATAACTATCTCGATTCTAAAAGGGTTTTTGGGGATACTCACGGACAGCGTTAATTTTGTAAACGCACCAGTTGTCGCCAGGGAGCGCGGTATAAAGGTCACAGAGACCTCCAGCTCGCAATTGCAGGACTACGCGAGCCTTATCACCGTTACGGCTGTGACTGATAAAGGTTCTTTCAACATCTCTGGCACTATCTTCGGTAAGTATGACCAGCGCATCGTGAAGCTGCATGGCTATTCGGTCGAGACGCTGCCCGAGGGGAATATCCTCATGTTGATGAATTATGACAAGCCCGGTGTGATCGGGGATGTCGGCACTACCCTGGGGAAGCACGGAATAAACATAGCCGCGATGAACTTTGGCCGCGAGAGCATAGGTAAGAACGCGATATCTTTGATTAATGTGTACGAGGACGTATCAAAAGAAGTACTCGATGACATCGTGAAGCTACCAAACATAATCTCAGCTAAATTGTTGAAACTATAGGAGAAGCCGAACGCTTCACCGAATTGAAAAGAAGCCGAACGCTTCACCGAATTGAAAAGAAGCCGAACGCTTCACCGGATATAGCCACGCTGCTTGGTGCTTATAAGGGGGTTTTGCGCTACCAGGCCGACATCGGAGGCCTATAGTTGGTCAAGCGACACGCTTGGAAGCCGAACGCTTCACCGAATTGAAAAGAAGCCGAACGCTTCACCGAAATAAGGAAGCTATGGAGCATTGACGCCCCTTGCAGAGCATCACAAAGTGGTGCGCAGAGCCCGCAGAGAGAAAATTTTATAACAAAGCTTTCTGTGTTCTCAGTGTGTACTCCGTGCCTTAGTGGTGAAAAAAGATTTTTATAATAGGATAATTAATGTCGAATTTAATATTGGTCGGTGCCCAGTGGGGGGATGAAGGTAAAGGGAAGATCGTGGACATCCTCACCAGGAGCGCTGACCTGATAGTCAGGTTCCAGGGCGGTAACAATGCCGGGCATACGCTTGTCGTCGGGGATGAGAAGTTCGTGTTCCACCTGATACCATCTGGTATACTCCATAGCGGTAAGATATCCGTCATCGGTAACGGTGTGGTCGTAGACCCCGCGGTCTTGATCGAAGAGATCCAGAGCCTGAAAAAGCGCGGCTATTTCTTAGATGATTCCGCTTTGATAGTCAGCAGTGACGCGCATGTAATCATGCCCTACCATAAGGCGCTTGACATAGCGCGTGAGAAGGCGAGGGGTAGCAAGAAGATCGGTACTACCAAGCGCGGCATCGGGCCTGCCTATGAGGATAAGGCGTCAAGGCGGGGGATACGGGTGGAGGACCTCCTCGACGATGAGGTGTTCAAGGAGAAGCTGCTCCATAACCTGACAGAGACGAACAGTTATCTGAAGAACGTTTACAACGCCGATGAGCTGGAATATGACGGGATATACGAGCAGTATGCCGGTTATGCGAAGGTTATCGCGAAATACGTCGCATCATCGCAGACATTCTTGAGCGAGCAGATAGATAAGAAAAAAAATATACTCTTTGAGGGAGCGCAGGGCGCCCTGTTAGACATCGACCACGGTACGTTTCCGTATGTCACATCATCTAACACGGTCTCTGGCGGCGCATGTACCGGTGCGGGGGTCAGCCCCAGGAGCATCGATTACGTATTAGGGATCGTCAAAGCATACACAACGCGCGTCGGTGGCGGGCCGTTTGTCACAGAGCTTAGCGATGATATCGGCGAGCGTCTGCAAAAAGAGGGCGCGGAGTATGGCGCCACTACCGGTCGGGCGCGCAGGTGCGGCTGGCTGGACGCGGTGCAGTTAAAATTCACAACGCGCGTAAACGGTATTGACGGGATAGCGCTGACGAAGCTGGACGTGTTGACCGGTATAAAAAAGATAAAGATATGCACGGGTTATAAGCATAACGGTAAGATACTCGATGGGTTCACCACCTCACCGAAGATACTTGGCGGGTGCGAACCTGTCTATGAAGAGTTAGACGGTTTTGATGAGGATATCTCTGAAATAAAAGAATTTGACAAACTGCCCGAAAATGCTAAAATATATATTAGAAGGATTCAGGAGCTGCTTGGCACCAGGGTCGTTATGATCTCCGTTGGGTGTAAGCGCTCGCAAACGATAATGGTGGAAAACCCATTTGATTTTATTAGTAGCAAAAAATAAATAAAAAGCTTGACAACTATTTGCTAATTTGGTAAATAGTCAGCTCGTTTGTTTGGGCAATGTGGAGTGGGCCGTTAGCTCAGTTGGTAGAGCACTTGACTTTTAATCAAGTGGTCGAAGGTTCGATCCCTTCACGGCTCACCATTATTTTTTGGTTTTATTATGCGTCCCCATCGTCTAGCCTGGCCCAGGACACCGCCCTTTCACGGCGGCGGCAGGGGTTCAAATCCCCTTGGGGACGCCATTATTTCGACGCACCAGCCCGCGCTTAACTGCACACCCTAAACATTCATTAAGCATTTATAACTTGCTTTCAGGTATTTCCGCCAGGGATATTATTGCTTTGAACAACCCTATCTTTAAATCTTTGTTCCCATGGACTGGGACGCTTATGCGTTAGCGCCTGCCACATGGTGGCTTCCGTGGATCTTCTTCAGCTCCCAGCCGCTCTTTTCTAACAACCCGCACATCTTTTTCCCAGAAATGCTTTTCATATAGCTATTTCCAAGACATGATCCTCTTTTTTCAGCGCTACGTCCTTTGTGTCGACTGAAAGGCAGGCCTCCACGGCTTCATATATGTTCGGTAATAATTCCTCCAACGAATCCCCTTGTGTAAAACAGCCGGGTACGGCGGGAACCTCCGCCCAGAAACCGCCATCTTCAGCCTTATGAATAACTACTTTGAGTTTCATCTATAATCACCTCTTCAAATACCTTTATTTGTCAACTCGACGAGCCTTTGCAGCTTCTCGTACGCGCCGCCGCTGTCTATCGCTTCCTCGGCGGCTCTTATGCCCGCGGGGATATTGTCGGTCTTCCCCGCGGCGGTGATGGCGACTGCGGCGTTCAGTAGGACGATATCCCTTTTCGCGCCTTTTTCACCTTTCAGGATACTTGTGGTGATCTTCGCGTTCTCTTCGGAGCCGCCGCCGACAAGCTCCTCCTTCGTGCAATAATCCATACCGTAATCTTTCGGGTCTAATTCAAACGACGATACGCTACCGTACTTAAGCTCGGATACGTATGTCTTACCGGTAAGGGTTATCTCGTCGAGACCGTCGCTGCCGTGAACGACAAACGCGTGGTCAGCGCCGAGGTTGCCAAGGACGGACGCGATGGGTTCGGTAAGGTGCGCGCTGTATACGCCGATCAACTGCGAGTGTGCCCCCGCGGGGTTCGTCAGGGGGCCTAATACGTTGAATATCGTCCTGATACCGATCTCTCTTCGGGGGCCGATCGCGTACTTCATCGCGCGGTGCATCATCGGTGCGAAGAGGAACCCGATACCGATATCGTTCAGGCACTCCTCCACCCGCTGGATCTCCGCCTGAATGTTCACCCCGAGGGTCATGAGCAGATCAGCGCTCCCGCATTTGCTCGATACCGATCTGTTGCCGTGCTTCGCTACTGTCAGGCCGGCCGCCGTGACGACAAAAGCGGCGGTGGTCGATATGTTGAACGTATGCGCCCCGTCCCCGCCCGTGCCGCAGGTATCCACGACAACAGCGTTCTTGTCCGCGACGTTTACCTTCGCCGCCTTATTGCGCATCACCTTCGCGGCGCCGGTTATCTCGGCTATCGTCTAATTCTTCATCCTAAGCGCGGTGATAAAAGCGCCGATCTGAGCTGGTGACGCGCTGCCCCCCATTATCTCATCCATGGTCGCTACCATCTCAGTCTCGCTTAAGTCCTGCATCTGCACTACTTTATTGATCGCTTCTTTTATCATGATATGCTCCTTGTAATGAAATTCTTCAGGATATTCTTACCTTCGTTTGTCAGGATGGATTCCGGGTGGAACTGCACACCCTCGATCAGGTGCTCCTTGTGCCGGATACCCATGATATAACCGTCATCAGTCCACGCGCTCACTTAGAGCGAATCAGGCAGGGTATCCTTCTTTACGATCAAAGAATGGTACCTTGTCGCGATAAACGGGCTCTTGATACCCTGAAATATCGTCTTGCCGTCATGGTGTATCGTGGAGGTCTTCCCGTGCATCAGCTTGTCCGCCCGAACGACCTTTGCGCCGAACGCCGCGCTGATTGACTGGTGGCCAAGGCACACCCCGAGAATCGGGAACCTGCCGGCGAGCTTTTGCACCAGCTCGACGGATATCCCCGCCTCAGCTGGCGTGCACGGCCCTGGAGATATGACTATCGTGTCTGGCGCCATCGCGACGATCTCGTCGATAGTGACGCAATCGTTCCTCCTGACGACGATATCCTCGCCCAGCTCACCTAAATATTGAACAAGGTTGTAAGTAAATGAATCGTAATTATCTATCATCAATAACATAGCGCCCCCAATGTGTTTATGCGACTGTGATTTTTTGAATTATTATTTTAGCAATTAATGTAAAAATAATCAATAAACATTTTTTTGGGAGTATAAAAAGCTTGACAGGATAAGTAAAACATTGTATAAAGTATCGCTTTGTATGCATAAAGCGTGCAAGGACAGTTGTACCTATGCTCATTTATCGTTTGTACTTGATGAGTAATAAATATTAATGGAATTACGGAGGTTATTCATGAGTGTTTTAAAGAAGTTATTGTTTGTTGCAGTGATCGGGGTCTTGTTTACCGGTTGTCAGAAGGGGCAGCAGGAGCAGGCGTCATTAGATGAGGGGACTCCCGCTCCATTGGGTGCAAACACAGCGGCAGAGATCCCTAAGGATGTCGATATAGGTTCTACGCATACATCGCCCACGGAGCCAACGGAAATCAAAGCCGGTGATATCGCAAAGGCTGAGGGCGGTTATACAGTTGAGGATATCTATACGAAATCAGCGGAGTTAAGTGGTAAGGAAGTCAGCATCCGCGCTAAGGTCGTTAAGTTTAATGCCGGTATAATGGGCAGCAACTGGGCGCACATACAAGACGGGACTGGCGGCGCTGGTACAAGCGATCTAACCGTAACCACTCAGGGCGTTGTAAATGTTGGCGATACTGTTCTGGTTACAGGCGTGCTTACTACCGACAAGGATTTCGGCGCCGGTTATAAGTACTCTGTTATCATCGAAAACGCTAATATCACAACGGAATAGTTGGTAGCGCATAGCAAGGTATCTTTGTTAAAGCAGCGGCATCTTATTAGTCGACGATATTATATGCTTTGTTAGTTTATCATGAAAAAGTTCTTTATCTCAAGAGTTGTATTTCAACTACTGGTTACTATCTTGCTTACCGTTGTCATCATCATTGCCGCTGTCTGGAGCTTTGGTGAGGCGAGGAAAGAGCTTGTCTCAAGCTATTCAAGATATACTCTTGCTATGGCGAAGAACAACGCTGACCAGCTCGATGAGAAGTTCGGTGATTTAGAGCGGCTGTTTGATTATGTAATAGATGCGATAGAGCGCGGCGGGATCAAGAGTGATGTGCTTGCAAGCAATTACTTTGAGGATGTCTACTCTTCGATCGCTGAAGATTTTTTGATATTCACCACGGAGGGTGATATTATCTACCGCGGCGAGCGGCTGTTTTTAGAGAGTGAGCAGTTAAAGAAAATTTTCTTAGAAGCGCTTGATGAGGAAAAAGGCTTACCCACACCAAGATTATCAGAATACAAGAAGATCAAATTTAAAGATGAGACCTTAGGTGTCTTCTTGTACTTTAAACGCTACCTTTTTGGTAACGGTAACGGTAAGAGCAAGGTATACCTGACTTTTGTCATCTCCGGCGAACGGATAGCGAACACTTACATAAAGAGCCTGAATTTAGGTAATGAAGGTTACGCATATATAATCGATGATGATCATTTTGTCATCGCCAGCGGAATAAAAAGTCAAACCGGCAAGGACATCTATCAGATAGAAAAAGAGTCCTTAGAGGAGCTTCTCCTTGATAATAAAGATGCCAGTGAAGCAAAGAAGAAGAAGATCACGGCTGTCTTTAACAAGCACAAGCAGGAAAAAATAGATATCTTTAATAAGATGATAGGTGGCGAGGTCGGTACTGAACAGTACACAGACCACACAGGGAAGTACCCGCTTGAATTAATATCCTTTTACCCGATAGTGATACCCGGCGATACTTGGAGTTTCGCCATCAAGACGCCGTATACCTATGTTACCGATACACTGCGAAACAGCTTTATCAGGACTTTGATCCTGACGACGATTTTTATCATCATCATCATCATGAGCTTCATTTACATCATTTATAATTACAAAAAGAGGGTGACTGCCGAGTTTGAGGTAGAACATGTCAAGGCTTTACTTGAAAAGGAGCATGATTTACGGAAAGCTGAATATAAATACAAACAACTGTACTTAGGGACTAAAGATATTATCCTGATATGTAACAGCGACTACGTGATCGAGGAGATAAACGGCTCAGGCGTTGCTTTTGTCGGTGAGAACATAAAATAGATCACCAACAAGATGAGATTCCAGGATAGATTCATTAATGAGAGCGATTTAGAAGAGTTTATCTCTATCTTAGACAGGAACGGCAGCATCGTAGATTTTCAGACGGAGCTTATTAATGGTAATGCCTTACGCTACCTGTACATAAGCGCGGACAGGTATTATGATGAAAAAGAGAAGAGTACGAGCATCTATTTTGTTATCAGGGATGTGACGGGTCAAAGGAAGCTTCAAGAGGAGACGATCAAGAAGGAGAAGTTAGAGAGCGCGATGGCGCTTATCGTTACGGCAAACCATGAGATCAACAACCCTCTTGCGGGCATCATATTGAACATAGACCTTATAAGATCCATTTTAGACGAGAAGAAGGATGAGGCCGCCTTAAAATATGTAGGTGACATTGCGTTGGACGCATATAAAATATCAAGCATACTTGAAAAATTAAGGGCAATCGATTCGATAAAGGAAACTAAATATGCCGATAACGTCAGTATGATAGATATTTGTGAGTCCAGCCCCAAAAATAAAGATTAACATCGCCGCCATATCACTCTTTCAAGTACTTTATAGATAGTCTTTTCAGGAGCTTTGTGTCAATTTCAGCGCAAAAGTCAGTTGCATCAGAACAAAGGTACGCCTCGCTAATTGAAAACCATCGCGCGGGCTTTTTTATTGTCAAACACAAAAAAATGTGCTATTAAAGAACTGTCGCCAATGGAATAAATTACATATTTTAAAAAATGTTTACGTTATAAGTTATTGAAAATATATTGTATCGGGCGTTATGCCCACTAAGTTAATGAATAACATCATTATTTCTATGTGAATGTACTCTTACCAGTCACTTACATTTAAGTAATCGGAATTTATGGAGGTTCTTAATTGAATCAGAATTTAAAAAACCTTGCGCTATGGCTGCTGATATTTCTTTTATTCTTTTTTATCGTCAATAAGTTTAGCGCCCAGAAAGTGACGCAGGTCGAAATAAATTATACTGATCTGGTGAAATACATCTCTACGGGCGTGATCTCTAATGTCGATATGCGGGGGAACTCGGTAACTGGTGACTTTACCGATCCTGCGGATGGTGTGGAGAAGCAGTTTAACACTCTTGTTCCTGATGACCCGGAGCTGATAAAGATCATGCGCGACAAGAACATCGAGATAAACGTCAAGCCTGAGGATCAGGATAAGTGGATGAACATATTTATCTACTGGTTACCGATTCTGCTGCTCATCGCTTTCTGGGTATTCTTCATGAGGCAGATGCAGTCCGGCGGTGGCAAAGCGATGTCGTTCGGTAAGAGCCGCGCGAGGCTCCTGACCGAGAACCAGCAAAAGGTGACGTTTGAGGATGTCGCGGGTATAGATGAGGCGAAGAGCGAGTTAGAGGAGATCATTGAGTTTTTGAAAGACCCGAAAAAGTTCACCAAACTCGGTGGCAAGATACCTAAAGGTGTCTTGTTGATGGGCGCGCCGGGTACGGGTAAGACTCTCCTCGCGAGAGCTATTGCCGGTGAGGCGGACGTCCCGTTCTTCTCTATCAGCGGCTCTGACTTCGTCGAGATGTTTGTCGGGGTCGGCGCCTCGCGCGTAAGAGACCTTTTCGTACAGGGTAAGAAGAACGCTCCATGCCTGATATTCATCGATGAGATCGATGCTGTCGGCAGGCACAGGGGCGCGGGGCTGGGCGGTGGACATGATGAGCGCGAGCAGACGTTGAACCAGTTGCTGGTCGAGATGGACGGGTTTGAATCCAACGAGGGCGTTATTCTTATCGCCGCGACGAACAGGCCTGATGTCTTAGATCCGGCGCTGCTTCGGCCGGGCAGGTTTGACAGGCAGGTAGTCGTACCAAAACCCGATATAAGGGGCAGAGCCGGTATCCTTAAGGTGCATACCAAAAAGACACCGCTTGCCGATGATGTGAACCTGGATATAATCGCGCGGGGCACCCCTGGGTTTTCCGGCGCGGATCTCGCCAACCTTGTCAATGAGGCGGCGTTGCTGGCGGCGCGACACGAGAAGGAGAAGCTTGAGATGAGCGATTTTGAGCTTGCGAAAGACAAGGTGCTGATGGGCTCGGAACGTAAGAGTATGATAATCAGCGATGAGGAAAAAAAGAATACCGCTTATCATGAAGCGGGTCATACTCTGGTGGCGAAACTGATTCCCGGCACCGACCCGATACACAAGGTGTCGATTATACCAAGAGGTCATGCTTTAGGGCTTACGCAGCAGCTTCCCATCGATGATAAACATACGTACCCGAAGGAGTATTTGATTAATAATATCACTATCCTGATGGGTGGCAGGGTAGCTGAAGAGATAGTGTTGAGCCACATGACCACCGGCGCCGGCAATGACATTGAGCGCGCTACTGATTTAGCGAGAAAGATGGTTTGCAACTGGGGCATGAGTGAAAAATTAGGGCCGTTGACTTTTGGGAAGAAGGAGGAACAGATATTCCTGGGCAAGGAGATCTCCACTCACAAGGATTTCAGTGAAAGTACGGCAGTCGATATCGATAATGAGATAAGGCGGATAGTGATAGACGCGTATAATAGGGCGAAGAAGATATTAAGTGATAACGTCAATCTGCTTCACGCGATCGCGGAATCTTTATTGGAGTACGAGTCACTGGGCGGTGAAGATGTTGATAAGATCATACGCGGCAAAAAGATCTCTAAAAAGAGCGGCGGCGCGCCGGCAAAAACAACAAAAAAGAAACTAAGTAAAGGGATATAATGTCATCAAATAATTTAAGGGCTATGAATATAGACAATTCGGGGAATATTGCCGGTGAGACGGACGCTCAGGCGGATTTTGCACCAAAGCCGATGATAATCGGCGGCAGGGTGTTTGATTTCAGTAAACGGATCTATATCATGGGCATACTGAATGTGACGCCTGACTCTTTTTCTGATGGCGGGCGATGCTACCGCAGGTTAGACGCGTTGAATCATGCTGACAAGATGATCAAAGCCGGCGCTGATATCATTGACGTCGGTGGTGAGTCATCGAGACCGGGCGCGCAGCCAGTCGATCTCAAGGTGGAGATGTCCAGGGTCGTACCGGTGATCAGAGAGATTCGGAAGAATTATGACATCCCGGTATCTGTCGATACATATAAGGCGGAGGTGGCAAAAGCCGCGATCGATGCCGGTGCTGATATCATCAATGACATATCCGCGTTGTCGATGGACCCGAAGATGAGAGAGGTCGCCGCGAACGCCGATCTCCCCGTCATTCTTATGCACATGAAGGGCACACCGACGAATATGCAAAAAAAACCTTCTTATGACAGCCTTATGTCCGAGGTCTACAACTATCTAAGGGGAGCGATCGATGCCGCTCTCAAAGCTGGTATCAGGGAAGATAAAATAATCGTTGACCCGGGTATCGGTTTCGGGAAGACCACTTCGCATAACTGTACTATCATTAAGAACCTTCGCTGGTTGAAATCGCTTAACAGACCGATACTTGTAGGGTTATCAAGAAAATCGTTTATAGGTGAGATCACCGGTCAACAAGTAAATGACAGGATGTATGGTACTGTAGCCGCGAATGTCATATCGGTCTTGAATGGCGCAAACATATTAAGAGTGCATGATGTAAAAGAAAATATTCAGGCAGTCAAAGTTACTGAACTACTCCACGGCAGGCTACGGGGAATTAAGCCCAAAACAAGAGCAGGCGAGCCTGTAAAACTCTGATGTAAGAAATATTATATTATGTTTAAGACGCTTTTATTTATTCGATGGCAGGATATTATTGACATCTTAGTCGTGGCTTTTGTCACCTACAGGATCATTCTCATGATCAAGGGGACAAGAGCTGTGCAGATGCTCTTAGGTCTCGCTATCATCGTGGGCATATTCATCCTTTCTCAAAAAAGTGATCTTGTTATGACCCAGTGGGTCTTGAATAACATAATGAATTCGTTCATCTTAGTTATTGTCGTACTGTTCCAGAGTGATATAAGGCGCGCGTTGACTTCAGTCGGGAAGACCCCGTTCTTTGGTGAACGCGATAAAGAAAAAGTCGCCGAAGTATACACATTAGAAGAGGTGATAAAAGCGTCTGCGATACTTGCACAGAAGAAAATAGGCGCGTTAATGGTATTAGAGAAAGAGACCGGGCTGAAAGATTATATCGAGGGTGGCGTCGAGCTCGGAGCCAAGGTCACTAACGAGCTGATAACCAGCATATTCCTGCCAAACTCACCGATTCACGACGGTGCGGTGATAGTTCAGCAAAACAGGATAAAAGCGGCGGGATGCTTCCTGCCGCTTAGCATGGACCCGAATATCAGCAAGAGTCTTGGTACAAGGCACCGCGCCGCTGTGGAAATATCATTAGAGACCGATGCGGCTGTTATCGTGGTCTCTGAGGAGACTGGTAAGGTTTCGTTGGTTTCAAACGGTAAGATTATGAAGAACCTTGATTCTGACAGGCTCTGGGAACTATTAAAGAAAATATTCTTGTCAAGAAGAAGGATCAAGAAGCTGTAGAGCGCTCCACCGATATAGCCGCGCGGTTGGTGCGTATGAAAAGACGCAAGGTTGCCAGAAAGAAGAAAAATATTTTAAGGTAGAAAAATTGAGACGTGGGATTTTTGACAATTTAGGTCTTAAGCTATTTTCGATTCTATTCGCTTTCGTTATGTGGTTCTTTGTCTCTGGTGAGCGGCAGTCATACACGGAGATAAGTTACACGCTCCCGCTTGAATTTAAGAACATTCCCTCTGACCTAATAATCACGAACGATTTTCAGGACAAAGTCGAGATAAGGATGAACGGGCCAGCGGCGTTGCTAAACAGCGTTAGGTCTGAAAAACTTAAATATACTATAGACCTTAATGATATCTCGCCCGGAGAGTCTTCCTTTCTGATTAACACTGAGAACATAGACATCCTGCGTGGACTGAGGATAACCAAGATCAGCCCGTCAAAGATAAACCTTATGCTCGAGAGGATCGTAAAGAAGACCGTACCGGTGGCGCTGACCCTTACCGGTGAGCTACCCGAGGGCTATAAGATAGTCAGGCATCTGGTAACTCCGGCGAATGTTGAGATACGGGGACCCCAGAGCGAGGTGAAGCATATCAAATCGGTGCCGACTGGTGAGATCGAGCTGACTAATGTGAGGGCGACGATACAAAAGAATATATCGCTCGTTTTCAAGGATATATTTCATTCTGAGATAATCAGCGATAAGAACATTTCTGCTACAATCGAGATTGCGGAGGAGATATTAGACAAGGAATTCAAAGAGATCCCGCTGGAGCTAAGGGGGCTCGAGGGGGAGGAGTATTCATTTGAACCGAAGATGCTGGATCTGACCCTTACCGGTACTTACCTGAATTTCAAGCACTTTACCAAAGAGAGTATTGTCGCGTACATCAACGCTAAGGACGTTGACGATACGCCGCAGACGCTAAAACCTGTTATCGAGCTACCGCTGAACCTTACAATAAAGAGCACTGTTCCCGCGGAATTTGAGGTTGTCAGGATATCAAAGCCCAATGAGAGTGAATAGGTGAGAAAGCTGTTTGGTACCGATGGCGTTAGGGGGGTCGCGAATAAAGAACCGATGACCGCGGAAACTGCCTTGGCGTTGGGGAGAGCCGCCGCGTATATCTTCAAGAACAAGGATAAGCGCCACCAGATAGTGATCGGTAAGGATACGCGCCTGTCAGGGTACATGATTGAGAACGCTCTGGCGTCGGGTATATGCTGGATGGGCGTTGACGTTCTTTTGGTGGGGCCGTTGCCGACTCCGGGTATCGCGTTCATCACATCGAGTATGCGTGCCGATGCCGGTGTTGTGATATCCGCTTCCCATAACCCTTTTCAGGATAACGGAATAAAATTCTTCTCCAATGACGGTTTCAAACTGCCCGACGCGCTCGAGTTAGAGATGGAGGATCTTATCTTAGGGGATAAGATATCCTCACTGCGCCCGACCGCGAAAGAGGTCGGTAAAGCTTTTCGTGTTGACGACGCGAAGGGTCGCTACATAGTTTACCTGAAAAACACGTTCCCGAAGTAACTTACATTAGACGGGTTGAAGATCGCCGTGGACTGCGCGAACGGCGCCGCATACAAAATAGCGCCCGAAGTGCTTTATGAACTCGGCGCCGAAGTCATCACCCGCGGCGTGAACCCGAACGGCATCAATATCAACTCAAATTGCGGTGCGCTTCACCCTGATGTAGTCAGCAAGATAGTACAAAAAAGCGGCGCGGATATCGGTATCGCGCTCGATGGCGACGCTGACAGGGTCATATTCATCGACGAAAAGGGCAAGATAGTGGATGGCGACAAGATCATGGCTGTCTGCTGCCTTGATATGCTGCGCCAGGGTACGCTGAGAAACGATACGCTGGTCGCGACAGTCATGAGCAATTTAGGGCTTGACAAGACGATACAGGCGGCGGGCGGCAAGGTAATCCGCTCAAAAGTCGGTGACAGATACGTCGTGGAGAAGATGCGGGAGATAGGCGGCAATTTTGGCGGCGAACAGTCCGGCCACCTGATCTTCCTGGATCACAGCACCACCGGTGACGGTGTGCTGAGCGCCCTTCAGGTTCTCTCAATCATGGTCAGGAAGCAAAAAAGGTTGTCAGAGCTTGCGAGCTGTATGACTCCATACCCGCAGGTGCTGAAAAACATTAAAGTGGTGAAAAAGGTACCGGTGAGCAGGATAAGTGGCCTTAATCCGCTGGTCAGATCGATAAAGAAGAAATTGGGCGAAAACGGCAGGCTGCTGATAAGGTATTCGGGTACGGAGCCGTTGTTGCGGGTAATGATCGAGGGCGAGGACAAAAAAGCGATCAAAACGTATGCGGATGAAATAATCTTGCACGTGAACAAACAAATATGCTAAGATAAAACAAAGGGATAATGCCCAATAATTGTGCGTACGCTCCAATGATAACATGAATATCATCATTTAAAAGAGTAACGCGCTTTTACAACCATTACAGGAGAATCTTTGGTGGCAAGGTTAGGTGTAAACATAGACCACGTCGCGACAGTAAGGCAGGCAAGGCTCGGTGCGGAGCCGGACCCGGTACACGCGGCGGTTTTGGCGGAGCTTGCGGGCGCGGACGGGATAACCGTGCATTTACGGGAGGATCGCAGGCATATCCTGGACAGAGACCTGAAAATATTGCGTGAGACGGTAAAAACGAAGCTTAACCTTGAGATGGCGGCTACGAAGGAGATGGTGCAGATAGCGCTTAACATAAAGCCGGACTGCTGTACCATCGTACCCGAGAAGCGCGAGGAGCTCACGACAGAAGGCGGTCTGGATCTGAAGGCGAACACGAATTTCTTAGCTAAATGTATTAAGACGCTGACAGGTGCGGATCTGAAGGTCAGCCTCTTTATCGACCCGGATATCGACGCGATCAAGAGAGCTCACATGCTTGGCGCGGACGCGATCGAGATCAACACCGCCAGGTACAGCGAGGCGAAGAGTGAGAAGCATGAGGACGAGGAGCTTGCACACATAATCAACGCGGTCAAGATGGCGTCGAAGCTGAACTTAGAGGTGCTCGCAGGACACGGCCTTAATTATGTCAATATAAAGAAAATAAGTAATATCAAGGAGATAGTGGAGTATAACATCGGACACAGCATCGTATCAAGAGCGATTTTCACCGGTTTGGGAAAAGCGGTAAGGCAGATGAAGGAATTGTTATCTTAATGTATAAAAGGGGGGGGGAAGATGTTGAAGCGGCTTAAATTTATAGTGGTATTGTTAGTAATTATTGTTTTATGTGGGGTTGTATACGCTCAGGATGAACCTTCTGAAACGTCTGAAGAAAATATCATGAAATTAATAAAAAAGGGCAACTGGAGCCAGATAGTGCAACTTGGTGAGCCGGCCTATGACCCGCTTGTAAAAATATTCAAAGAAACCGATAATAAGAGTATAAGGTTCAGTGTTGTTAGAAATTTAGGGAAAATTAACGCTGATAGAGCCATAGATTTTATAATAGCGGCGTTAGAAGACGAGGGGGAGGAAGCGAAAATCAGATTCGAGGCCGCTTCTGTGCTTACTAAAATCGGTGACACAAGGGTTGTCGTTCCTTTACTTAATACGCTGGAGACCAAGTACTTTACCAGCAAGGGGCAGATCGAGAAAATAGTGAAAAAGTTAGGTGCGCTTGGTGACCCAAGAGCGAAAGACATACTTGTTAATATTCTGGTCAGTAATCTTGACGAGACCCCCGGCGCCTTAAGAGCTTCTTTAAAGGTCGTAAATAAGGCATTGAACAATATCGATAGTAAATGGAAGTCTGATTCCGCCTATACCGATATATTAGATAAGTATATTCAAGACCTTGAGTCCGAAGACAACTCTGATAGAACCAAAGCGGTTGCTAAATTAGAGATATTAGGGGATGCTGAAGCAGTTGCCCCTCTTATCGCTATCGTTGAAAATGACGATGAAAAAAATAATTTCCGTACCGCAGTCATAAAGGCTTTAGGAGGGATCGGTGGTGCGGAAGCCGAAGAAAAACTGATATCAATGGCTGAAGAGGAAGTTGAAGAGACTGGCCTTATTGAATTAAGGAAGGAAGCTGTTTTAGCATTAGGGGCGCTAAAAACTCCCGGCGCGTCTAAAGCGCTTTTGAATTTACTTGTAGATAAGCAGGTGAGAGCGGGGGTTATCAGAGCTCTCGGGGTGTCAAAAACGACTCTGGCAATAAGTCCGCTTATCAAGATGCTGAGAAGTAAAGACCGGAATAATGCCAATGAGGCGTTGATCAAGATTACCGGTGAGGATTTTGATAAAAATTTCAAGAAGTGGCATGAGTGGTGGACGGAAAATAAGGAAGAATTCCTTAAAAAACGCGGCGGCGCTGATGAAGATAAGGGGAAAGAGCAGGGGAAAACTGTTGCGGCTGAATCAAAAGAGACAAAAAAAGAGAGTGCGGTAGATCCTGAGAAAATCGCTGAGTTAATAAAAGCGAAGAAATGGGATAAATTAGTTAAAATCGGTAAGCCGGCGATAGCGCCACTCTCTAAGTTGTTGAAAAGCAAAGACAAATGGGACAGGGGCGCCGCGGCAAAAGCGCTTGGCAATATCGGGGATGTTAGCGCTCTCAAGGCCTTGATTATACGGCTAAAGAAGGATAAAGATTATGGCGTCAAGAAGAAAATAGCTGCTGCTCTGTAAAAGATTACCGGTGAAAAATACGGCACCGACCTTAAAAAATGGATAAGGTACTATAAGAAAAATAAATAGGGGATTGACAAAAATGATTATCGGTATTGGTACTGATATTGTCAAAGTATCAAGGGTCGAACACTTGTACGAAAAATTTGGCGATAAGTTCTTGAAAAAGGTGTTCAGTGATAATGAGGTTGAACATTGCAAAAAACGGAAAAAGTTCATTAACGCCCTTGCGACGCGCTTTGCGGCAAAGGAAGCGTTTTTGAAGTCGATCAAGACCGGTCTTAGGTTTGATCTAAAAATGCACAACATAGAGATCCTGAATAATGATTACGGCGCCCCGTACGTGCGTCTGCACGAATCTGCCAGAGAGTACGCGAGAAACCTGAAAGTGAAGACAATTCACGTGACTATGTCTGATGAAAATGAATACGCGACCGCGTTTATGGTGTTAGAGGGGTAGGATGAAGCTTGTAACCGCTTCCCAGATGAAGTTTATTGATGAAAAAGCGACGAAGGAATTTCATATACCCGCTATCGTTCTTATGGAGAATGCGGCTAATGAGCTCTGCCAGGCCATCTGCGGGATAGAGGGTTATCAGGCAAAGCGGTTCCTTGTAATCGCCGGGCCGGGTAACAACGGTGGTGACGGCTTCGCGGCCGCCCGAAAATTACTCAACAAAAACCTTGCCGTCAAGACAATAATGCTGTCAAAACCAGAAGAGCTTAAAGGCGATTCCAAAACCAATTACGATATATTAAAGAGTATCGGTGCGGATATTCGCACCGTGACCGATGTGACAGCGATCAAACGCGAGCTTGGCGACTGTGACGTTGTGGTGGACGCGCTGTTTGGCACTGGCCTGCAAAGGCCGCTCGACGGGCTGTACAAAGCGGCGGTGGAGCTGGTCAACAACTCCGGCAGGTTCGTAGTCTCCGTGGATATCCCGTCGGGGCTGGACTCTGATACCGGTAAACCCAAGGGCGCCGCGGTCGTTGCGAACATCACCGTCACTTTCGCATACGAAAAATTAGGGCACGTGCTCTATCCGGGCAGGGGCCTTTGCGGTCATGTAATCACCGCGGATATCGGGATCCCCGCCTTCATCTCTGACCTTGCGGGTATACACCACTTTGTTGTAAGAGAGTCTGACATAAGGCGGCTTGTGCGGCATCTGGCGCGAAACGATTATTCGCACAAAGGTAGCTACGGGCACCTCGCGGTCATTGCAGGCTCTACCGGTAAGACCGGTGCGGCGGTCATGTCATCGATAGCGGCGCTGCGTATTGGCGCCGGGCTCGTCACCGCGGCGGTGCCCAAGAGCCTGAACCAGGTATTTGAGACGAACATGACAGAGGTGATGACCGAGCCGGTGAGCGATATCGACGGCTTCTTTTGCGAAGACGCCTATGATAAGATTATGACGCTCATAGAAGGTAAAATCGCCGTGGTAATCGGGCCGGGTATCTCGACGCGCCCGGAAACGGTAAAGCTCGTAAGAAGGCTTGTAAGGGGGATCACCAATATACCGGTGATTTTAGATGCTGACGCGCTTAATATTATCGCCAAGGATATATCAATCATAGATGAGGCGAAAACGGAGCTGATATTGACACCGCACCCGGGTGAGATGGCGCGCCTCACAGGTAAGAGCGTCGCTAAGGTGCTGGCGGACAAGGTCGCGATATCGCGGGAATTCGCGACGAAACATTCCGTCTCTCTTGTACTGAAAGGCGCTGACACGATAATCGCCACAAAAGACGGGAAGATACACGTAAATACTACAGGTAACGCCGCGCTCGCCACGGCCGGAAGCGGTGACGTACTGACCGGTATGGTAGGCGGACTGCTGGCGCAGGGGCTAAGCCCGCTAAGGGCATGTGTGATCGGTGTCTACATCCACGGCGCCGTCGCCGATGATATCGCGGGCAAATACGGGAAGGTGGGTATCGTCGCGACAGACCTGCCGGGCATCATACCATCAGTACTGTTCAAGTACTTCTCCTGAATACCGCCAACGGTACGCTTGAAATATAAATTGACAAAGCGGGGAAAAACTTTTATATTTGCTTTTGACAGGCGCACCTGTTTTTATGCGCACCTGTTTTTATGCGCA
>JAJRZU010000010.1 GCA_024275075.1 Deltaproteobacteria bacterium
CCTGTTACAAAACGAGGCCAGTTCGGTTAGAATATGCGATGAGATGAAGATCGTTTTACCCATATCGCTAAGCGCCCGAATCAGCTCACGGAACTCTATCCTGAGTTTCGGGTCAAGTCCGGACGCCGGTTAGTCGAGCAGAAGTATCTTCGGGTCGTGCAGTAGCGCGCGGCTCAGACAGACCCTCTGGCGCATCCCGCGCGAGAGCCCTTGTATCATGGAGTCGCGCTTGACGGTGAGGTCGGTGAGCTCGAGGACATCATCGACGATTCGCCTGATCTTACTCTTTGGTATAAAGTTCGCCTTACAGTAGAACCGCAGATACTCAAGGACGGTCATATCCTCATACAGCCCGTAAACGTCGGGCATATAACCGACAAGCTTCATCACTTCGCGCCGCTCCTTCGTCACGTCAAGCCCGTTTATCGCGACCGTGCCCGAGGTCGGCGCCAACAGGCCGGCAAGGAGGCGCAACGTCGTACTCTTACCGGCGCCGTTCGGGCCGATAAACCCATAGATATCGCCATTATCGATAGTGATGTTGACATCGTCAAGGGCTTTCACCTTACCGAATATTTTACTGACACCTGATAGTTTTATCATAGCTTCACCGGTACTATTATGATCGACTTATCCGTGTTATTAAAGCTGACTCCTTTTAACCGGTACTCTATTACCGGATCACTTGAGAAGATGATGAGGAAGTCGTCGTAATCATTGATGAAGCTGTTTTGTTTCAGGTAATTGACCATGTGTACGTCTGCGGAGCTTTTGACAGCCTTCGCCAGCATCCGGGCATCTTCTATAGTCTTGAAATTCTGCATATCCGTACGTGAGAACTCTATAAACCGCTTGTAATATTTAAGCTTCCTGAGATTTATCTCGAGCTGACCTCTCTTGGAACTCTCCTTTATCTCCACCGCGCTTACCTGCCCGTATCGCAGTAAATACAACTGCTCAATATTGCATGGCAGATTATAATCAAGGATATATACCCTTAATTTTTTGCTTAAATTGACATAGTAGTCAGAATTCTCTAAAATATAACCCTCAATGTTAAAATTCTTGACAGGCCATTTCTTGATATCGATATCCTTGATATTGATAGTGTCACCGGTGACGATCTCATATTCCCGCTTCGCCCGCTTATTGATCTCATGGAATTTCGCGCTGATGTTCTGGCGCTCTATGTCCACCTCATACCTGTCCGCCCTGCTGGCGAATACCGAGAGAAACGATTTTACCATGAAATTATTCGAATCGTAGGCTTTGACGATATTGTACGAGAAGAGGTAGTTCTCCGTACCTCTTGCGATATATCCGCTTGACAGGAATAGCGCGCTGAACAAAATGGATATAGCCGGTATCGTCAGCCACGCGTACTCCAGCTTCCTCTTCAGGCTCAGGACAAAATAGTTTACCGGGCCTAACAGTATCACATATACGACGAATGAGATTATGAAAAAGAGCGCTATCTTTTTTATGATATCCTTTGTCGTCACAGAGTTGATGAGTTTATTGAAGATACCGGTGACCGAAGTCAGGAACGACACATTGGTGGGGACCCCCCTCTTCAGGCTTATCATATTGATAATATTGCCAAATATAGTCAGTGTCTCCGTCCTGCCGGTGAAAGGTTTACGCGTCGGGTCAAATGCGGTGAAGAAGACGCGCCCTTCACCGACCGCCTTGCGCAGTATTGTCGGCGTATCGTCATGCTTTGCGAAAACATAGCCGCTTTGCGCAGGGTCGACGCCTGTAACCTCATAAGTATCCGTCTGTAACACAGGGAAATGCTGTATTAACGCGCTCGTACGCCCCTTGTTGTAACTGTATCCACCGATTGTATCAAGCTCTATAACCTCACCGGTAAGGCTGCCCGGCAGAAGCCGCCCAAAGAGCTCGTCCCCGAGCCACAAGTTATTCTCGCCGCTTGTCATCAGGATATTACCGCCATCATTAAGGTAACGATAAAGCGCACGCTTCTGCTCATAGGTCAGCCTGTCCGCGGAAACATTTGATAATACGACGAGATTCACCCTGTCATAACCGATACTGTCATCGGGCAGGGTTTTATACAAAGGATACTCGATGTTGTGATCCTGCAGGCGGATGTACTTAGCTATGTTACTTCTTTTATGCTGGACAAACGTATTGACGCCCGACAGGAAATTGTAACCGTAGTTCTTGTCAGAGATTATTACGGTCAGGAACCCGGATACGCTGTCCCTTGAAGCGTAACTATTGATTATACTGACTTTCTCGCTTATTATCAGCTCTTCGGAGAATATTTTCCTACCATCATCTGAAACAAGTTCAAAATAGATCGGGGCGTTCTCGCGAAGGTCATCGCAGTAAAAATAGACAAATATCCGCTTCTTGGAAAGCTCGGGCAGAAATACCTTCTTTGAAAAGGTCGTGTACACCTCTTCTCTGGCAAACGGTATCCCGACCCTTATCCTGATTGTGCCCGAGAAGTCGCCGCCATCGTTTTTGATAAAAAATACAGCGGGGTTATAGCCGTATGACTTTATCTTGTTGTTAAAACCGAAAACGGTATCAAGGCTTATCTTCGCAGCGGCGTCATAATATTCAGACTTCTCCTTAGCGAATGAATCCGGCAGGCAGACCATAAGGAGCAAAGCAAGAAGCGCTACGAATTTTATGCACTTTTTCATGATTAAGACTATCCCTCACCACAGCGGGCGGCAAATTAAATCAAACACTGTTATAACACATGACAACTCAAATTGCCATAAGATAATCGCCGGATAAATGGGCAACATACGCGTTACATTACCACGGCAAGCCCGATCCCGTCACCAACTGGCAATATAGCCGCACTCAGATCCCGCCGCCCCAAAAAGTGTTTATTGAACTTTATCAAGGCCTTAGCCGATTCCTCATACTTCGCGGAGATCAGCGGCCCCCCCGCCGCCTGACCATGCCACAAAAGGTTATCGATGATTATCACGCCGCCTGCGGGCATCAGCTTTACCACGTGCGTCAGGTACTCCTCATACTCCTCTTTCTGCGCGTCGATGAACGCCATATCGTATTGGTTCCCTGTGAGCGCCGGTAACACCTTCAACGCATCGCCACAGATTGTATAGACCTTCCCCCCCACCCCTGCGCGCGCGAAATTCTCCTTCGCGATACCAAGGCTCGGTGCGCTGCGCTCGATCGTCGTGAGCTTGGCGCCATCTTTTAGCGCCCTCGCGATAAAGAGCCCGGAGAAGCCTGTCGCCGTACCGATCTCAAGTACGTTTTTCGGTGACGTGATAAGCGTCATCATCTCAAGGAAGCGCCCGACCTAATAAGAGACTATCGGGACGGCGGCCTCCCTCGCTTTATCCTGCATCTCCTGAAGGAGCGGGTCAAGGCCGCCCCGCAGAGATTTCATATAGTTAAGGTTCAGCTCATTCAGAATGCCTTCCATTATTCATCTTCCTTTACTTTGATTTTATCCGCCGCGGGCTTTGTTACGCACGACTTTATTCCGATATCAAACAAAAAATAGAGCGACTGGTAAAGGACAGCGTAAGTGAAATCCTTCATCCTGTGCGACTTTTTCTTGAAAACAGGCGTAAAGACGGTCAGCACCCTGACGATATTACCCATAAATACCGAGTAGATACGCATATATTTCGACAGCCGCGCCGCGCCGCGGGAATCAAGCTTCAACGTACCCGTGCGCTTCTCCACCTCTATGACGCGCCCAAGGAACTTCGCCCGGGTGACCGGCTTGTCAAAGTGATACGAGCTGTCACCCTTTGTCAGAAGCGTCCCCCCGCGGGAATCACCGATCTTTATGACCCTGTGCACTATCAACCTCTTATCCGCGTGGAACATCACTATCTGGGCGGGCTTCACCCCATAGATATCGCAGGCCTGCACGACGATCTTCTCGCTGTCCCTGATGAACGGCTTCATGCTGCCGCCCCTGGGGAAGAATACCGTGGCGTTACCCTTTTTTATCAGCTCCTTCGCGAGAGTTAGGTAGATATCTTTTTTCATTTGTATTCTGGCTTTTTTTGTGTAATAATTTATAATGATATATAAGCTGTAAAATAAAATCAATTGAAATATCACAAAAAAACAGATGACTGAATCATGCTAAAGATAAAAGGGCTCATTCTCTTATTTCTAAGCGGTATCCTGCTCCTCGCTGACCTTGTCATCACGCCTTACAAGATAACTTTCGCGCAAAAACCGGTGGCGGCGCTACTTGGAATATTCCTCGTATCATATTTGGACACTCAGATGGCGAAAGCGCCCGATCCGGTAAAGCTGCGGAAAATATTCTTCAATTTCATCATCATACTATTCGTCATATCAGCGGCTTTTTCCGTTATACTAAAAGGGCCGATACCGGCTTTCCCCTTCTTAGTCGGCTGCCTGATACAAAGCGTTATCTACAAAAGGGGCTTGAAGAGGGCATTGAAAGCCGACGGCAGCACAAAACTCGACCTATACGAGTCACCGATGCCCGACGTGGGCTTTAAGATAATGTCAATAATACTGCTCATAAGGGATATGCTTCTGAACCACAAAAAGCTGCTCGAGGACGCCGGTATAAAGGAGGGGGACACCCTTTTGGATTACGGGTGCGGCCCGGGGGCGTTCACCATCGCCGCGGCAAAGATCGTCGGCAACAGCGGCGCCGTTTACGCGCTTGACAACCAGCATCTGGCGATACAGGCGGTCAGTGAAAAAGCAAAAGCGCTTGGTATGGGGCATGTGAAGACCATCTACACCAACCAGGGGGAGACCGGCCTGCCAGACAAGTCGATCGACGCCGTCTTGCTGATCGGTGTACTCCACGCAGTGAGGAGGCCGGACAGGATCCTCACCGAAATCGAACGCGTGATGAAGGATGACGCGCGCCTCTTTATGGTGTCGGTGCATCTGCTGGACAAGCAGCTTTTACAGATAGTGTCGCCGCGCTTTAAGCTTGTCGAGACCCAAAACAGGATGCTGATAATGAAGAAAGTCAATTCGCAAAAGGGTGCTCCCTCATGATAAAAATAAGCAATATATCTAAGGATTACGGGACAGTCCGGGCAGTGAACGGGCTGAGCGTCACTGTCGCGGACGGTGAGTTTTTCGGGTTCTTAGGTCCGAACGGCGCGGGCAAGACCACGACAATAAAGATAATCGCTGGAATCCTGAAGGCGACAACAGGCAGCGTATCGGTGTGCGGGCGCGACATATCGAAGGAGCCGTTAGCCGCGAAACGTCTCATCGGTTACATACCAGACCGGCCGTACCTGTATGAGAAACTTACCGGCAGGGAGTTTTTAGAATTTGTCGGTAAGCTGTACAACCTGGACAATGCGTATATTAATAAAGCCGCGCGCGAATATCTCGAAGCGTTTCGCCTGTACGACTGGGTGGACGAGCTTATCGAGAGCTACTCTCACGGTATGCGCCAGAAGCTGATATTCACCGCCGCTCTTGTGCATAACCCGAAGGTGATCGTTATCGACGAACCGATGGTCGGGCTCGACCCGATGGGGGTGAAAATCGTGAAGGAGCTGCTCAAGGATCTGTGCAAAAAGGGCGTGACGATATTCATGTCAACGCATACTTTGCAGATCGCGCAGGAGCTGTGCGAGCGCATCGGTATCATCTTAAATGGTAAGCTGATAGCGGCGGGCACGATGGCTGAGCTAAAGGAGCAGGCGGGCAAAGGGAGCGGCAAAAGCGGTATGGCAAACCTGGAGAGTATTTTCATGGAGCTGACAGGGGGTGAGGAAGTATCGGAAATATTAAAGGTTTTAAGGAGTCAGTAACCGAACTCAGGGCGATATCGTTCGCATACAGAAGATCGCTACTCAACAGGTTTAAGCATTTCAACAAAGAGAAACTTTTAAAACTGCTCATCTTAGGCGGGATCGGTGTCATCTTCGTCATCGGGGACTTTTACTTCTTCCTCAGGATATTCAGGTACCTGAAATCGCTGATATTAAACGTCGGCGACCTGCTCGTGGTACAGCTCTTCACCGTGATCAACCTGACGTTTATGTCGATGCTGCTATTCAGTAACGTCGTCGTATCGCTCTCCACGATCTACCTGTCGCGCGATCTGTACCTCTTGCTCTCATCACCGGTGCGGCTCACAACGATATTCGTATCGAAATTCTTCCAGACTCTGGTGAACAGCTCGTACATGGCGCTGCTCTTCGGGGTACCGATCTACATCGCATACGGTGTCGTATATGGCGCCGGCCTGCCGTACTACCTGCTGACATTTATCATGCTGACGCTCTTCCTGTTTATACCGGCGGGGGCGGGGATCATGATCACGATGCTGCTTATGCGGTACTTCCCGGCGAAGAAGACGCACCAGGCGCTGACTTTTCTGGCGCTGACATTCACGGCGGGGATTGTGATGTTCCTGCGGCTGATGCGGCCTGAGCGCTTCTACCAGGATATCACTGACAACGCTCTTCTGGCGTTTTTAGAGAAGCTTAAGACGCCTGACCTGCCATATCTGCCGAGCAGCTGGCTGACGAGTTCATCGATGCGGCTGATGGAGCGTGATTATTCGCAGTACGCGCTTTATCTACTTTTTATGGCGGCGTTGGCGGCGGCGATATTCGCGCTATCGGTATGGTCGGCCACAAAGATCTACTTTATGGGATGGCAGGGCGCAAAAGAGACGAAAAGCATCCGCCTGAGACCAAAAGATAGTAAGATAAGTCGGTTTGTATGGGATGGAATCCCATTTTTCTTCAACAATACACAGAAGGCATTTCTTAAAAAGGACATCAAGGTATTCCTTCGGGACTCGACGCAATGGTCACAGCTGTTCATGTTAGGTGCGCTGATAATTATCTACCTGTTTAATATCAAGAGCTTACCTATTAATGACATGCACCTTAAGAATTTCGTTTCGTTTCTGAATCTCGGGCTCGCCGGTTTCATAATCGCCGCGGTCGCGATCCGGTTCGTTTTCCCGACCACCTCTATAGAGGCTGGTGGATTCTGGGTCATCGCGTCATCGCCGGTGGACTATAAGTCGTTCATAATAGAGAAGTTTTCCCTATTCCTTATGCCGCTTCTCGTGCTGGCCGAAGCGCTGATATATTTCTCGAACCTGCTTTTAGGTGTCGATACCTTTATGATGGTGTTGTCCGTCACAACGATATTCTTTATAACGATAGCGCTGACGGCGCTGGGTGTCGGCATGGGGGCTATGTACCCGAAATTCGGCTTCAAGAACACGGCGGAGATAGCGTCGAGCAGCGGCGGGGTTCTGTATATGATATTCAGCCTGAGCTATATCGGTATTGTGATAATGTTAGAAGCGTACCCGGTCTACAGCTATTTCAGCGTGAAGTTGTGGTGGGGCTCGTTTGATACGACGGGGGCGCTGCTCTTCTTCGGGCTCGCGTTCGCGCTCACTATCGCGGTGGTGGTAGTACCGATCAGACTGGGGGTAAGGGCGCTTCAGCGGATGGAGTTTTAGGGCATGATGCCCCCCCAATTTCCGGTGGGATTAGTACCATGATAGTTTGCTATAGTGGGCAGCTCATTCCGCATCGAAATTATTTTTCAGGCGCAACACTTTTATTCCGCTGTCAAGAACGGAGTCCTCGACGGAAACGGTTATCCTGTCGCGCGCGGTGAAGACAAAGAACTCTGTTTTGTAAGGGACTGTTACCCGAACGATGTATTGAAGCTCATTCGTTATTGTAGACGCCGAAGAACTCTGGTTTGACAAAAAACTTACCCTGATCTTGTTTGGTGATATCTCAAGCTTGTTCTTTGCGGCGATATCTGATATTTCATCCGCGACAACTTTTTTCCTGAACTCATATCTTAGATTTGTCTCCAGGGCGGTTTTAATATCGCGGGCGAAGCTTTTCCTTGTAATGCCGCTGTTTATGTAAACGGTAACAGGGTATGCCAAAATCAGGATAAGGGTTATATAAGACAGGAACCGTAATTTTTCTGAGATACTCCTCCCCTCACCAGAATAGTATTTTTTATCATATACATGAGAAGTATCTGTTCTGTCAGGTATAAAGTCATTTTTTGACGAGGCTGCTGCCTTATATTTACTTACAACAACACCGCAATTAGTACACTCTTTCGCGTCTGGTTGCTCAAAAAGACATCTTGGGCATATCATCGAATCAGTCCCTTATTAATTAATTATAGAGTAAAACTACAAAGCTTCATCTGACCCCATATCGTAACCCGCGCCCTGCGGCCGCGAATCACCGTCGATATCGTCAGACGGCGCGCCGGTAGCAGAGCCGGTATCTATACATGGTGAGCCGGCCTGTATGTGGTAATCACCGCTACCGACAAAGAGCGGGTCCGCGTTTATGTTGCCCGCCGCCGCCGCTGGCGCAGCCATGTATGGCAAGCGCTCCTGACAATAATAACAGTATCGCAATGACAGCTAATGAATATATTTTCCTTTTCATGACAGCCCCCTCAAGGAATTAAATCCTTACTGATTTAAACTAATTCTATTATTATTTTTCGCAAAAGTAAAGCCCTTTTTGCAGTTGATACAGCCTCAGGTTATTAATCCGACAATCAAACAGTGTGCTTTTACGACTTAATCAGACAGATGCAAACAGAAACTTAAACCGCCGCACCAGACTTATGGTAATGTCAAACCTTGTGTCAATTTCAGCGCAAAATCAGCGAGAGCAAAATAAAAGAGCTCTTTAAAAACCATCGCGATGGCTTATAAAACCCTTGCTTATGTAATTAAAAGTTGTTATCCTTTTGGGAGTGTTGCCAGATAGCATGTTTTGCGATTTTATCAAAAATCTTATTTTGTAAGTAGCTGATATTACGGGGAAGAGACCAACGGAAGCGTAGGGGCTTAAGCCCCTGAATTGTATTGGGCAACATGCCCCTTTTGAAAATCCGGTTTTACTGGCGCTAAAGGTAAGATGATGAACATACTTAAGAATAAGCCCGTGATCAGGGGCATACTCGTACTGCTTGCGATATCAGCCATGTTGGCGGGGCAGTGCCGCGCGGGGGAAGAGGACGACCTGCGGTTTGCTGTCGGCGCCTACAATGACGGATTTTATGACATGGCGGCGCGCGGCTTCAACGATTTTGTCGACAAGTACCCTTATAGTGACCAAAGGGCGTATGCGCTCTATCTTTTAGGTGTCTCCCAATTCGCGCAGAAGAAGTATGACGCGGCGAAGGGGCGCCTCGCAGAGCTGACGACATTATACCCGAAATATGAGAGGCTCGCCGAAGCACACTATTTCTTGGGGGAAGCCAGCTACCTGACGAATGATTATAAGACCGCGTGGAACTCTTACAAGTATGTGTATAAGGCGAAAAAGGATAAGGATATCGCGAAAGATATATCAGATGAAGCGGTGCTGTTTCGGCTCGGTGAGCTTGACTTCGAGTTCAAGGACTTTACCGGCGCAAAAAAGGTCTTGTTAGAGCTGAGGAAAAACTACAAGAATTACGAGAATATGGATATTGTGCGGTTTTACCTCTCATTGAGTTATTACTATACAAAGGAGTATGGAAGGGCGTTGAAGGAGTTTAAGTACATCCTGACCAAACCAAATCTTAGCAAGGATAATCTGATAGATATATTCTTCTTTACCGCCCACAGCGCGTTTATGGTAGAGCAGTACGACACCGCTTCTAAATACTTCTTGAAGTTTTTGGGGAAAACGAAGAAGGATAAAAGGAGGGAAGCGGCAAGGTATTATAATGCTATGTCTTACTATTTCAGCAAGAACAAAGAGGGCGCGCTAAAGGAGCTGAAACGGTATTATGATGACTACCCGAAAGGAGAGAACATAAAGGACGTTACCGAGCAGTTAGCCCAGCTTTACTTTGAGTTGAACAGCTTTGAGAAGGCGAATGTGTACTTTACCAGATTAATACAGAAGTACGGCGACTCCCCCAAAGTAGATGACTGGCGCTTACAGAGCGCGTGGTGCTATACCAGGACAAATAACTATGAGAAGGCCGCGGCGATATACGAGAAGCTTGAGAGCGCGACAAAGGATGAAGCTTTCAAGGATGACATCAGGTACTTAAGGGCGGAATCATACTTCATTATAAAGGAGTACTTCAAGGCGCTCAAGATCTATGAGGTTTTAAAAGAGAAGGTGAAGTATAAAAAAGACGCCCTGGTCAAACTTGCCGATTCCCATTTCTATCTGGATGATTACTACATGTCAGCGAAGTACTACTTGTCATTTATCAAGCAGTTTCCCGGGTTCGTCAATAATCACATCTACTTGAACCTGGCGGTCTCGCTTCAGGAGGAGCAGAAGAAGAGCGGCGGGGCGCCGGATTTCGGTGAGGCGTTGAAATATTACGAGAAGGTGATCGCGAACAAGAGCGAACCCGAGCTGTATAAGACCGCCCTTTACAATGCCGCGATTTTGTACGACGCGGGCAATGATGCCGGTAACCTGAAGCGCGTTTTGCGGGCTTATATCGACCTGAAGGATGACGATACGCCGCCGTACTTCTACCTTAAGCTCGCGAACGCGTACTTTGTCAGCGATGAGCTTGACAACGCGGCAAAGCTTTACAAATACGCGATTAAGACCAACATCCCGGGTATTATGGGGGAGAGCCTTTTCAAGCTCGGGGAGATATATTATAAGCAAAGCAAGTTGACCGAATCGCTTGAGTACTTCGAGCTTGCCGGTGGTACTTTCTCCAGTGAGGGCGACCAGAAGGGAATCTCGCTTTTGCAGATAAAAAAAGGCAATATATATGAGAAGTTAGATCGCTGGGGGCAGGCGAAAACCGAGTACTTAAAGGTAATCGATACTTCTAAGGATGAGAAGCTGATTAGTATCGCGAAACAGCGGCTAAAGGAAGTCGAGAAGAGGGCAAAACCTTAAATGGACTGGGCATCATGCCCCTAACAAACGAGATGGTATCACAAATTGTAATCACCGGCGCGTCTATGGATGACTTAGACGCGATGATGCGGATAGAAGCGCAGGCGTTCCCCGTGCCATGGTCCAAGGAGCTTTTCATCGATGAGTTTGAGGGTCTTTTCTCGCATGTCCTGACCGCAAAGGACTCAACTAACAACATGCTGTGCGGGTACCTATGCTTTTCGGTCATATTAGACGAGTTCCACATACTGAACATCGCCGTGGATGAAACGCGGCGGCGCGAGAAGATCGCCACAAAACTGCTGCTCCACAGTATCGATGCCGCAAAGGAGATGGGCGCGAAAATCGGTTTCCTCGAGGTGCGCGAGTCACACGCGATCGCGCGGGCTTTTTACAATAAGATCGGGTTCGATGAGGTAGCGAGAAGGAAGAAGTACTATTCAGATAACAAAGAAGATGCAATAATAATGGTCAAAACAATATAAGGGTAATTTTTATATATGGAGTTTATTCTCAATAACTTACGCTACATTCTGCCGCCCGTCATAGGTTTCTTCATCGGGCTTGTCACAAACGGCCTGGCGATCTTCATGCTGTTCCACCCGTACGAGGAGAAGAGGATGCTTGGGGTGAGGGTGCCATTCACCCCCGGCGCCATCCCGCGTGAGCATAAGAGGCTCGCACACAAAATCGCGGAGACGATATGCGGGCACCTTTTGACTAACGAGGAGATATTACAGGGGTTTGAGAAGGAGGGTGTAAAGGAGCACATCCTTGCTACAATAAGCGGCAGCGTCGATTCGTTGCTTGACAAGGAGATTCTCAGCGTATTCTCTCTGGCGCCGAAGGAGTGGGAAGATGATTTCGGCGAGCTTATCGATAATATTATCAAGAAGGCGACAGACGAGATCAATAACATTATAGACAGTGATGATTCCGTAGAGCTTGTCAGACACTTTGTCGGTCAGGAGATGAACAGGCTGTTGGAGTTTCGGTTCTCGACCCTTTTGAACAAGGAGCATATCTCGAAATTAGAGGGTGTCATCAAAGGGGTTGTCACAAGGATATACCACTCGATCGGCTTTAAGGACAAAGCGTACGCGATCATAAACGCCCAGCTCGATGATTTCATATTCAGCAGTAAAAGGATAGATGAGATACTAAGCGGGGATATGCTCGATGTGATAAGAAAGAATGTGATCGGGCAGACTCAGGAACTGACAAAATCGCTCTTTATCAGGATGAAGAAGGAGCAGGCGCTCAAGAAAGTCGAGCAGGAGCTTAAACGGAAAATAAAAGAGCATGTGAGAAATATCCGGTTCCTGCCGCGGCTCATTACTGATATGCCTATCGCGAACTATAAATTTGAGGAATTCCTTGACAATTTCTTCACTGACGCACGCGGCGAGGATGAGCTGAACGCTATCGATATGATAGTCGTCGAGAAGATGAAGGTAATAATGGGGGATAAGCTGGATGTCATCTTTTCAAAAGAGATAAAAGAGGTGATGCTTGAAATACCTTCTGACACCATCAGCCAGATCAAGCTCGAAACAGAGAAGAAGCTTTACGAAATCTTCACCGATAAGGATTTAGAAGACCTTTTGATCAGTGAGCTTGACGAAGGGCTGATCGACTTTGAGGAGATGGAGCTGCAAAAACTCCTGCCAGAACTGACCGAACACGATCTGACAAAGATCAAGGATTTTCTGACAGACGCCATCATCGCCGGCATGAGGAAGAAGGGCTCAAAGGATAAGCTCGCGTCGAAACTCACAGAGGTCATGAAGGGATACTGCAACAAGGATATCGGGAGCCTGTCCCACCTCTTCTCACACAGCTTCGTCGAAAAAATAAAAACCGCTCTTTATGAGAAGAGCTTTGTCATGATAACGCAGCAGACACCGGCGCTGCTCGAACAGCTTGACATAAGGGCGCTCGTGGAGAAAAAGGTCGAGGAGTTCCCATTAGATGAGCTTGAGAGTATTGTGATACAGATCGCGGGCGCCCAGTTGAAACAGATAACCCTGCTCGGCGGCGTATTAGGGTTCATCATCGGGCTTTTGCAGGTCATCATTAACATGACCTAAACCAGATAGAAAGATTACCGTTTACATAAAAGCATGGTTTGTAAGTTGCTGATATTCTGGGGTTGCGGCCAACGGAAGCGCAGGGGGTTGAGCCCCTGAACTGTATTGGGCAACATGCCCTTAACGTGCCGGCGAAGCAAATATGAGACTTCTGCACGACCGATGCTTTTCAGAAAGCGGCGCGGCAATCTAATTAATATCATTTGTTAATATTGACACAAAATTATTGACGTTACCTTTTCCCTGCGGCTTATTTGGGGACTGTTGCCAAGCAGCGCGCAGGTCATCGCTCTTAAAAAAATAAAGCGTGTTTGCTTTTTTTTTATAAAGTAATTATAATGCGAAAATTATATGATGATACAAATGGATGATATTTTAGATATAGGTTATAAGCCCAAAAATGTCCTTTTGATAAAAGACGAGGCGATATACGACCTTAAGATAACCGGTTTTGGCGCGCAAAAGCCGCTCTGCCTCTCGTTCGAGCTCTACCCCGAGCAGAACGCGGTCCACAAGGTGCGGCAGCTGGCGTATTTTGCAGGCATTATCACCGTACCAAAAGAGGGGCTTTCCATAACTGTCCATTTCAAGTACCCTGACGCTTATTTTATGATAAACGGCGAAAAGGTGGAACCATCGAACAAATGGGCCGGTGATTTCAAAGAGGACGGTATGTATGACATGTACTTCACTCTCGCCGAGGATGTTGACGGCTCTCCGCGTGAGCTTGTTCGCAAGAAGGTGAAGCAGTTTGTAATATTTGACCCGCGCGGGCAGGCGAATGAGGACGGCGGGCGGGCGCGCAAGGAGCTGTTACTGAAGAAGTGGGGCGCGCACGACCGGCGCTACCCGGTAAGCGCCAGGCAGGATCAGCTGACTTTGAAGCACATCGCGGACGTTCTTCGTCAGACGCTGGCGGGGTATGAAAAAAGGGATATAAATTTATTGGACGTCGGTTGTAACGAGAAGCCGTACTACCCGTTCTTTGATGATATCGTAAAAAATTACGTCGGTGCGGATATTTGCCATACACCGTATAACGACCTGATATGCGTGGCGGAGAAGATGCCATTCGGCGATGAGACGTTCGATTTCCTGATCTGCTCGCAGGTGTTAGAGCATGTGATGAACCCGTTTAAATGCGCGAGCGAGATGATGCGCGTTACCAAAAAAGGGGGCACGATATTTATCACCGCGCCGTTTGTCTGGGATATCCACGACTTCCCCGGCGATTACTGGCGGTTCTCCCCGGACGGGCTTAAGCTTCTGTTCAAAGGCGTGAGCGAAAAGGAGATATTTCTAAACGGGAACTCGGTGCAGGCCCTTACCGAAAAATTGAATGGGGTCGTTTACAGGAGCATCCGTAGCGAATTCATTAAGGAGATGACATTCAGGTTGACGAACTTCTTCATCAAAAGAGCCGGATTTTTTAAAGACGACCTTCTGCCGTCAAACTGTATATTAGTGGCGGTGAAGTGAAACGGGTATGAAATAAACCACAAAGAACACAAAGGGGTTCACGGCGTTCACAGGAGAAGATGCTATAAACAGTAAATCTTTGTGACCTCCGGGTTGTACTCCGCGCCCTTTGTGGCGAAAAAGTTTTTTTTCATGGGAGAAACAATGGATAAGTACGAAATTACCGAGATAGACTTAAGCCACGAGAACTACTCGCACGCGCAGTTGATACTCAATACGCCATAAGGTAGCGACGTGTTGGAGTTTGGCTGCTCCACCGGTTTCGTCTCGAGGTACCTGAAGGAGAAGGGTTGTAAGGTGACCGGTATCGAGATCGACCCGGATTCCGCGAAGAAGGCGAAGAAGTATTGCGAGCAGGTGCTGGTAAAGGATATCGATAAGCTTGATTTAAAGGATGAGCTCACGAAGAGATATGACGTCATAACTTTTGGTGACGTGTTAGAGCACCTGAAGAGCCCGGAAAAGGTGCTTGACTATGTGCGCGACCTGCTCGATGAGGATGGCCGGGTGCTCGCCTCGATACCAAACGTCAGTTTCGGTTACTACCGGATGGAGCTGCTCAAGGGTAACTTCTCGTACGAAGACCTTGGTATACTCGACAAGACGCACCTGAAATTCTTCGACGAGAACAATATCTACGCGATGTTCGAGTCAGCGGGATATTACGTAAGCCGTGTGCACCGGATAAAGGTGGCGGTGAACAGGACTTATGTCAGCACGGTGCTTCGCGAGATCGGGTTAGACGATTCTGACGAGGCTGTGAAGAACCTGACGAACCAGCTGGATTTCGATGTCTTTCAGTACTTCGTCACCGCCAGGCCGGCGAGCGAAAAAAACGCCATGAAGCAGCTAAGGGAAAAAGAGACGGACTATGTCGTCAAGATAAAGCAGGCAAAGGAGAGCGTATATACGTTAGAAGGAGAGCTCCGTGCCCGGGACAAGATGATCCATACTCTCAAGCTAAAGGTTTTAGAGTTCAAGCATTTGCAGGAGATTGACAGGGACATCGCCGGTATAAAGCTGGAGTTCGAGCATTTCAGGAAAGAGGCTGCGGAGCAGATCGATGAATTTGACAGGAATGTAGTCTACAGAGACAAGATAATAAAAGAGCTTGAAGCAAAGATATTGAACATGGAGACCCAGTTGCGCAAAAGCTCTGAGCTGGCGGCTAAGCGGGACAAGCAGCTGGCGGAAATGAAATCGTTCATCCATAAACTGAACAAGCACCTCATCGGCAGGGAAGAGCAGTTGCAGACAATTTATGAAAAGATACAGGAGTTTTAAGGAGCGTTTGTGAAGATACTAAAGGTGGTCACCCTTTACCTGCCGGATTTTGTGAATGGCGCCTCGATTCTTTGCCAGAATATCACCGATGAGCTGAAGAAGGGGCATGAGGTAAAGATATATTGCGGTTATATCAATCGGGACGAAGAGATGTATACTGTCAGCGACTATAAACACAAGGGCGTGGATGTACGCAGGATAAACCTTACCGAGTATTATGACGTAAACAAAGCGGAGAACTATTATAATCTGGCGGCAAATTCCACTTTCAGAGAATATCTCACCAAATTTGCACCGGATATAGTGCACTTCCACAGCATCCAGGGGTTAGGCGCACAGCTCATCGACGTCGCCGCCGACTTGGGGGTACCATTTGTCATAACGATGCACGACTGGTGGTGGATATGCAACGACATGTTCCTTGTCACGCGTGACGGGGAAAAGTGCCGCGATATTATGGACTTGGACAGATGCGACTGTATGCCTAAGGAGTTTTTGAGAAAGAGGAAAGAGTACCTTATCAAGACTGCGCATAAAGCAGACGCGATCCTCACTTCTTCGAATTACCTGAAGGAATCGCTCATGGAGAACGGGTTTGCCAGAGATAAGGATAAGATAACGGTAAACGTGAACGGCTTGATGAAGGGCGTCAAGCCCGCGCCGAAGAAGACCACGGGGAAGATCGTATTCACTTACATCGGTGGGGAGTGGCTCCTGAAGGGCGTTGATACGATCCTGGGCGCGCTCATGGAGATCGGTGAGGACGACCGGTACGAGGCGAGGCTGTATGGCGCCGACAACTACCTGAAACATAACGATATCACGCCGCACGGCTCGATAAAAGTCCTGCCGAGATTCGGTAATGAGAAGATCGTCGAGGTGTTCTCGGACTCTGATGTCGTGATAATACCATCATTGAGGGAATCGTTCTCGCTGGTGACAAGAGAGGCGTTTTTGTGCGGCGTACCGGTTATCGCGTCGGACTGCGGCGGTACGCAGGAGATCGTAGATGACGGCGTCAACGGATTTTTGTTCAGGACAAGCGACCATAAAGAGCTTGCGAAGAAGATGAAATTTTTTATCGAGCGCCCTGAAAAGATTAAGGAATTCAGTGACAATATTGATAAGGGTAAGATCGTATCAATTGAGTCGCAGGTAAAAGAGCTTATCACCATATATGAAAAAGCGATGAAGTCAAAACGGGGGAAGTATCACGTAAGGCATGAGAAAGACTGCGAAATAACAGCAAAGAAGGCATGGATCAACGATGAGCTTCATACCTTGGTGGAGAGGAATTCGGATAAGATGGCGTTCTACCTTGACGCGCCTTTCTTGTACACTATTGATAATATATGGTCATCTAACCTTTACGCGGAGTTAGACCACCAGTTTACGTTAAACAAAGGTGAACATGGCAGGATAGTGGATACGCTTTGTAAATTAAGATTATTGAAAGATGCAGAAGAACCAACGGAGAAAGGGCGGTCAGGCGTCAGCAGATGAGCGAAAAAGTATCAATAATAATAGTCAACTATAACGGCAAGCACCACCTCGAGGAGTGCCTTGACAGCATCGCCGAACAGACTTATGGCAACATCCAGACCGTGTTGGTCGATAACGCTTCGAAGGACGGCTCCTGCGAGCTTTTGCAAAGCAAGTACCCGTGGGTGAAGCTTATCCGCGAGAGGAAGAACCACGGTTTTTGCGGGGGGAACAACACCGGTGTCAGGCACGCTGACGGGGAGCTGATTTTCCTTTTGAACAACGATACCAGATTGGAGCAGGGCTGCGTTCAGGCGCTTGTCGATGAGATCCACACGAAAAACGACAAGTGTATCGGTATCTTCCCGAAGGTGAAGTTCTACAGTGAACCGAACCTTTTTAACGCCTACGGTGTCGTATGGAACTACCAGAACCACTGGCGCGACAACAGGATGGGGCTTCTTGACAACGGCAAGTTTGACCATAGTTACAAGGTGTTCGGGTCGATATTCGCCGCGGTCATGTTCAAAAAGGAGCTTTTTTTGAAGATCGGCGGGTTCGATGAGCTGTACTTCACTTACGGTGAAGATTTCGACGTATCGTACAGGGCGGCGCTCGCCGGATACGATTTTTACACAGCGCCAAAATCGGTCGTATACCACAAGTTCCGGTCATCCGCGAAGGACGATAAGAAACCGTCGTGGTCTACATACTTCTTAATCCGAAACTACCTTTTATGCTTTGTGCTGAATTACGAGGCGAAGAACCTTGTTTTGCGCCTGCCACTCGTCTTCAAAAAGTACTACATACCGGCGTCCAAATGGTACATGTCGATGAAGGGCGGGAGCGGTCGGCTACTGCACGCGCGGATATTTTTCTTTTACCTGTTCAATATATTCAGGATATTACGAAAGCGGCG
>JAJRZU010000108.1 GCA_024275075.1 Deltaproteobacteria bacterium
GGACGGTTTGTGATAGGGTGACTAAGCAAAGCGCAATAAACAACAACTATTACAAGAGAGGGCATAATGCAAGAAAAAGTAAAGGAATATTACGGGAAAACGCTGCAAAACGTGAATGATCTGAAGACAAGCGCGTGCTGCACCTCTGATGCGCTACCAAAGCATGTTCGCGGGGCGCTGAAAGAGATAGATGCTGAGATCCTTGACAAGTTTTACGGGTGCGGCTCACCGATACCGTATGCGATTAAGGGCCGCGTCATCTTAGACCTTGGCTGCGGCAGCGGCAGGGACGTTTATGTCGCGTCGAAACTGGTCGGGGAAAAGGGCAGGGTCATTGGTGTCGATATGACTGATGAGCAGCTCGAGGTCGCGAGAAGGCACATCGATTCACAGATGGCGCGGTTCGGGTATAAAGAGCCGAACGTCGAGTTCCATAAGGGCTACATCGAGGATTTGAAGAGTATAGGTATCAAAGACGCTTCGGTTGATATCGTGATATCGAATTGCGTAATCAATCTTTCTTTGGATAAAAGAGCGGTATTCGCTGAGATATTCAGGGTACTGAAGGAGGGCGGCGAGCTGTATTTCTCCGATGTATTCGCTGACAGGCGGGTACCAAAGCATCTTCAAGCCGACCCTGTCTTTGTCGGGGAGTGCCTCGGCGGCGCGCTTTACATAGAGGATTTCAGAAGGATGCTACGGGAGCTCGGCTACCTGGATTACAGGATTGTAACGAACCGCAAGCTTACCCTGGATGACCTGAAGATGAAGGAGACGGCGGGTGACATATCATTCTATTCCATGACGATAAGGGCATTTAAACTAAGTACGCTCGAAGATATATGCGAAAACTACGGTCAGACAGCCAAATACCTTGGTACAATACAAGAGGCGCGCGATGAGTTTACTCTTGATGCTCATCATATATTCAAGGCGGGAGAATCGGCGCCGGTATGCGGTAATACAGCCTCAATGCTCGAAGAGACGCGCTACAGCAGTCACTTTGAGATCACGGGCGACAAAAGCGTCCACCTCGGGGAGTTCCCGTGCGGCTTCGCTTCTGATATCGTTAAAGCAACGGGATCGTCATCAGGCTGCTGTTGAGCGGGGAGGCGGGGAACATTAAATGCGCAGGATTTCATCGTCACTGACACATTTTTATAAATACGGATTCTTTTATCTCTGGACCGGTACGTTTGGATTTGGCACTTTCATGATGTTCATGCCATTCTCAAAATTAAGCTCATCTGAAAAGATGTTGTTAGGGCCGCCATTTGTATTAGCCTGGATTTTCGGCACAGCTTTACTGTATTACAGCATCGGCAGGATCAACGAAGTTTTCCTTGACGGACGTACACTCCATATATCGAACTTTAAAGAGACCATCAAGGTTGATCTGTCAGAGGTGGCGTCGGTGTCTGGTTTCAGCGCGATGGCCCCTGAGCAGGTTTGCCTTAAATTGCGCAACCCAACCAAATTTGGCAAAGCTATATACTTTATGCCAAGGATGCGATTCCATCTAGGCTGCACAAAGCACCCGATAGTGTATGAGCTGCGGGAGCTTATCAAGGACGCTACGCGATCTGAAAAAGACTCGCGCCCTCCCCCCTACTTGCACAAATAGCAGGTATGGGAGGGCTGTATATCTGCGAAGAGTTCGTTGAGGCTCCTCATGGTCTCTTTAGTCACGCTCAGGACACCGGTCTTGTGATACTCATCTATCACGGTTTTAAACGCGGATACTGATTTCGCGACGTACGCTTCGTTGCGCTGGCGCCCCTCGATCTTTATCGAGCTGACGCCGGCGTCTATCAGCTTATCGATGATATCGACAGCGTTCAGATAGACCGGCGACTGCAAGGCGTACGATCTCTTCTTCGTCGCGGAATCGATGTACCTGCCCTTGCAGATCTGCCGCCGGTTTATCAGGAAATTGTCCGCCCACTGCGTCTCGCTCTCTTGTTTCTGGTAGCGCCCCTCCTTGATCCGCGGCATCAGCTCGAGCTCATCCGCGGCATACTCGTTCATCTTTATGCCGTTCATGGTGAATGACAGCTTCCCACCGCTCTCCCCGAATTTCAGGTACTTCGGGGTGGAGCACGTACCGATCGTGTTGGTGGACTCACCGGTAATATATGGTGACAAGAAGCACTTGCCCTCGTAGTTTATGCACAGTGACCCGAACGCGAATACCTCTATCTCCACATCGGCGTTGTTTGATATCCCGCGTATCTCATCGAGGGTCACTACCCGAGGCAGGATGACCGTACTGATGTTAAAATTATCCTTGAAGAAATTTATCGCCTCACTGTTTGACGCGCCCGCCTGCACGCTCAGGTGAAGTTTCAGCTCCGGGTAATTTTTGTGCGCGTAGTCGAGTATCGCGAGGTCTGAGACGATGATCGCGTCCGCTTTCATCCGCCACGCGTCATCCACCGCTTTGTAACACGCCGGAAGCTCGCTCTCCTGCGGGTAGCTGTTGATCGTGATGAATACCCCGCGACCCTTCTTGTGCGCGTACCAGATCCCCTCTCTCATATCACCTTCTGATAAATTGATACCAGAAAAGTTCCGAAGATTGCTCGCGGAACGGAAACCGGCGTACACAGCATCGGCGCCGGCATCGATGGCGCGGATGATGGAGGCCAGGTTGCCCGCCGGGGCGTATATTTTAAGGTTATCTGTCATCATATCTCATCTTTTAATGAAAATCTTCTTTAACCACAGAGAGCTCAGAGATGTACCGTTTTATAAAGTTTCTTCTCCGTGAGATCTCTGGTTCATGCCTCCTCTTTTGGGGCGTACAGTGCGCCGCGCTCCACCGGCTCCTTACCGGCGCCGGTGATCATGGCAATCATGTCGCTTTTTTGCAAAGCCGGCTTTGTGGCGGTCTCCACCGATCGTGCGACACCTTTGCTTTGCTCATAGACTGTGCCCCCTATATCGTTGGCGCCGCAGTCAAGCGCCCGCCTTGTGAACTCGCTACCGTTAAAGAGCAATAGCGCCTTTATATGTTTAAAGTTATCCAGAAGGAGCCTTGATACGGCGAACATCCTAAGGTCATCCTCCCTTGTGCTGATGGACGATTTTATGCCGCTCCCTTCGAGCTCGAGGTATTTCAATGGGATGAACGCGTTGAAGCCGCGCGTCTCATCCTGAAGGTCTCTTATCTTAAGGATATGCTCCACACGCTCCTCAATAGTCTCGATGTGCCCGTACAGTATGGACGCGTTGGACATGATGCCAAGTCCGTGCGCCTGTCTGGATACCTCCAGCCACTTGTCGAACGAGCTTTTGCGCGGGCATATTTTTTTCCTGACACGCCAGCTGGCGATCTCCGCGCCACCGGCGGCAAGCGAGCCGAGCCCCGCCTCTTTGAGCGCGGTAAGCGCCTCTTTCGTTGAGATGCCTTCGCGTCGCGCGATGAAATCTATCTCCGTCGGCGCTAACGCCTCTATGTGTATTTTCGGGTACTTCTCTTTTATCATCGAGAAGATGCCGCAAAAGTAGTTGAGGCTAAGGTCGGGGTTCACGCCACCGGTGATCCTCACCTCTTGAATGAATGGAGCGGCGTCTA
>JAJRZU010000109.1 GCA_024275075.1 Deltaproteobacteria bacterium
AACGTCCCGATAATATCAGAGGGCGTCGTCGCCGGAGTTATAAATTTATATTTAGATGAAAGTCACAAGTACAATGAAGCGGAGGTCGTTTTTTTAGAGGCGGTGGCGAACACATTGGCCGGCCTGATCAAGCGCAGGCAGATAGAAGATGATAAAGAGAAGATCTGGGGGCAGCTCCTGCAATCGCAGAAAATGGAATCAATCGGAAGGTTGACTGGTGGTATCGCCCATGACTTTAACAACCTCCTGGCGGCGATAATCGGGTACAGTGATCTCGCGCTGGAAAGGGTTACTGAAGGAGACCCGTTACATGAGTATATTAGTACTGCGATAGAGGCGGCTGTAAAAGCGACAAAACTTATACAGCAGCTGCTGGCGTTCAGCCGGAAACAGATCCTTGAGATCCAGCAGGTCAATTTAGTCAGCTTAGTTGAAAATTTAAGCAGGATACTGACAAGGGTAATTGGTGAGGATGTCACATTAGCGCTTGAGCTGGACTCCACGGTAAAAAATATAATGGCTGATGAGATCCAGATGGAGCAGGCGATCTTAAACCTTGTGGTCAATGCGAGGCACGCTATGCCAAAGGGTGGGTGTCTAACGATCGGCGTCAGGGATGTACAGATCGATGATAAGTTTGTAACGCTGCACGGGGAAGCGAAGCCCGGCTCGTATGTCAGGCTCTCAGTAAAAGATACCGGTATCGGGATGAGCGAAAAGCTTCAGGAGAAGATATTTGAGCCGTTTTTCACCACCAAAAAGAAAGATGAGGGTTCCGGGCTCGGTCTCTCTACAGTGTTCGGGATAGTCTCTCAGCATCACGGGTTTATTGATGTGACAAGTGAGTTAGGCAAAGGGACGACGTTTGATATCTACCTGCCGGTATCTGAAGAGACCGATGTGAAAGATAAGGACAAAGAAGAGAGCATCTCCTTAGCGATGGGAACTGAAACGATATTAGTTGTCGATGATGACCGGACTGTTCTGGCTATGCATTCTGAGTTGCTTAAATCAATAGGCTATAATGTGCTCGCGGCCGGAAGCGGTGAGGAAGCGTTACAGATAAGTGACAGCTATAACGACAATATAGATGTTTTAGTCACTGATGTTATTATGACAGGTATGGATGGACTGGAGCTTTCCAAGGCAATTTTGAAAAAACGGCCATCGATCAAAACGATATTTATTTCCGGTTATATCGACAACGCCATATTATTTGAGGACATTTTAAAAGAGAAAATGGCCTTTCTTCCAAAACCCGTAAGAGCAAATGATTTCGCAAAGAAGATAAGAGAAGTATTAGGGAATACTACCGGTGGTTGATTTTAAGCTTCTGTAAAATCCGTGATATTGAAAAAGGCTCGTAAAATATCGATACGCCTTCAACTTTCGCTACCAGTTTCTCCACCGCCTCTTTTAGCGGGTTCGTGACCAATATGACCACCGGCGGCCTTCTTTGCGGATCTACATCGCCAAGCTCTTTCAGCGGTTCAATCACTTTATTAAGATACGACGGTGTACTTAGCTCCATGATCACCTTTTTCGCCGTCAGAAACATCGAGAGCTTCAGATTGTTCTCTATCTCGATTTGAGCTTTCTGGGCTTTCAGGGAGATCTCCACGGGGTCGGTGGCAAAGTACTCCTCCCTGAAGATCGAGATGTTTACGCCATCTAATTTAGAGCGGTCATGCTGTTCATAATAAGTAGCCGCCTTCGAAGTGTCATGCATAAAGAAAACAAAGCGAAGGTCATTCATATCTTTTTCAATTTCATTATAAATGCTTAGAAGGTTGTCATCGCCCAAACGCAGCTCTTCAATTATTTCATCAGGGATGAAGTATAAACTGTCATCTATATTTACGCCATAACCGTGCGCTTCTGCGAATATATTTGAAAGCTTCAAAATGCTTGCTGACTGCGGTAAGAGTTTTAGCGATTCAAATGTATCATTATACATCAGGATCGGTTCCACTATGTCCGGGTTAAGCCCCCATTTCCTCATGATCTGCGCACCCACTTCCTGATGCGTGTGTCCTGTGAGCGCTCTCTCCCATTTATTGAGTCCGCCGCCAAACTGCTTGTTATTTTTGATGACTTCCGCAAATTCCCGGTGAAAGAAATCATCGAGCACAGCTATACCCAGGCAATGAAAGAGACCGCTTAAAAAGAGGTTCTCTTCGTTTTTGTACTCAATATTCTTAGCGATCCTTCTTGCGTATGATCCACAGCAGAAACAGTGTTCCCAAAACATCACCCTGTCTAAACCCTCTTCCTTCAGCGGCTTTATAAAATGATCAAGCACCGCTATACTGCTTGCGAGCTCACCTATGCTTCTCCTGCCGATAGTCAACACCGCGCGCTCAAGAGTGGTGATCTGACCTTTTGCGGCATAATAAGCTGAATTAGAAAGGTTTAATACTTTCACGGCTAATGAGGGGTCCTTCTGGATCTCGCTGACAAGTTCATTCGCTGTTGTAGTGGTGCTGTTGGCCAGCAGCATCACCTGTCTTGTTACAAAAGGGAGAGTCTTCACTTCGAATACCTTGTTTAACCTCGCATTGAATAATTCTTTGCTGATTATCCGGTTATCAGCGTCTTTCACTTTCACTCCTGCATCTTTCACTTTCTCAGGGGGGCTCTCCTTCGCCATAGTGATAAAGGCTTTTCGTGCTTTCGCCACAGACTCTTTTGGTGCGGATTCCTCTTGAGGTACAGCTGGTTTAGTCCCCCCGGGTTCCATGAGCTCCGCTTGTTTTCGCTCCTCATCTTTTAACAGTATCTTCTCAATCCTTTCGATAATCTCCTCTATACGTACCTGCGCCTTTGTCGCCGCATCCGCCGCACCGGCAAATATTGCGTTAACAATGTTTTCGTGTGTTGCGTATGCGGTCATGACAAGTATCGGTATATCAACAGTAGCCAGGTTTGACTTTAACTTCTTTATCGCCTCGATTCCATTCATACCGGGCATGTTGATGTCCATCACTATCAACGAGGGGCTCTCTAAAATAGCGATATCTGTGCATTTCATGCCATCGTCTACTTGTATTACCTCATAGCCCGCGTTTGTCAAAGCAATCTTCAAAAGATTGCGGATCAAAGCTTCATCATCAACGACCATAATTTTCTTCGCCATTTTCTTACCCTGAAAAGTACATATTAAATAATCAATACAAGCTTACCGCACTATTTATGCATTGCAATCAATCTTTCCATAAATGGGCATGATGCCCAATCCAATTTAGGGGCTTCCCCCCTACGCTCCCGTTGGCCGCTACCCCGCAACATCGATGAATCAAACGGTATCTTTTGCCCTGGGAAAATATATGCTGATTGTCGTACCCTCACCAACATTACTCTTGGCAAAGATGTAACCGCCGCTTTGGCTGACGACCCCATGGATAGTCGATAGTCCAAGCCCGCTTCTTTCACCTAATCCCTTGGTAGTGAAAAATGGATCGAATATCTTTGACAGCATCTCCTCATCCATCCCGATACCATTGTCGGTGAAGGAGAGCATAACAAAATCCCCGTCTTTGAAATCCGCCTGATCATTAATGATCGTGTTATCAAGTTTACTGTTTGCTGTTTTAATTGTAAGAGTTCCACCGCTTTGCATGGCGTCCCTGGCATTCTCGGTAAGGTTTATCGTGATCTCTTTCAATTGGACGGGATCTACTTCAATGTTCCATATATGCTCCTCAAGCTCATAAATGGTTTTTAAATCACCGCCCAATATCTGCGTAAGCTCGCGATCGACTTTCTTAAGCTCGTCGTTAAGATTTAAAGATTTCGGCTGCAAAAACTGTTTACGGCTGAAAGCAAGGAGCTGCTGAATCAGCTTGACCGCTCTCTCTCCGGATTCAATGATGTAATTGATAAATTCACGCGCCGGATGATCATCAGGTATCTCGGCAATCGCAAGATCACTATAACCGATTATACCAGCTAATATCGTATTGAAGTCATGAGCTATCCCCCCAGCCATGATCCCGACCGATTCTATCTTTTTAGAGTGCAGAAGCTGCTCAGAAAGACTATCTTTCTCCTTCTCAATGCGTTTACGCTCCTTAATTTCACGTACTAATTCATCATTCATGCCTATCAGCTCTTCATTATTCGCATCCAGCGCTTTGTTCAATTCGCTTAGCTCATCGTTAACCTACTCGACATTTTCCATAAGCTCTCTTTTTGTGCTTTCTATACGGAAACTGTCCTCCCTTGCCCTCGCAAAAAGAAACGACACAAGAAAAATAACAATTATTAAAAGGATACATATTCTAAAAAGCATTGACCGTATATTAAGTGAGGCAGGGTTCAACTCCTTTGGGGCTACACGTAGCACGACCTTCCAATAATAGCTTCTATCTATTTTACCTGAGGTGTTTACCTCAAGCAGAGGGTAGATCGTTGAAAATGTGAAGAGACCGTCAGGTGTGTAAAACTGCCCAGATACATCCATCGAGATCCGCTTCCACTCATTTGGGAAATCCACGCCAAATCTCCTGTCTCGCTTCTCACTAAACATAAAGCCGAATTCATCATCACGGTTTTGTGAGTACAGCCAATACCCGTCAGAATTAAGCAGCATCGCGTCTCCTTTAGCGACACGGGCGACTTGCGCGAAATTGTCAATCAGTACATTACCAAGATAGTCAAGGATAATTACGCCGGTTTTATTGCCGCTCTCATCAAACACCGGTGTCCCGATAGATATAGTCGGTATTGTAGGTTCCTTAGTCACGTCCCTTCCATTGCTCAGATAAAAAGGGGATACGAACAGTTCCCCTTCAGCAAGCGAAATCGTATCTTTAAAATAATCGCGCTCAGATGCGGTTTGAAGACCTTTGTTATGAACGATCAAAGGTTCTCCATCGTTATAATCTATCCGTAGAATCTCCACACCGGCTTTATCTATAAAATATAACTGGTCATATACCCCTTTTTGCTTCAAAAAACCTGTAAGATCACTTATCAGGCCTGATTGCTCATTGTTTCCATCTCCATGAAAATCCTTGATCAGTTCAAGGTGTCTGGAAAGAAATACCAGGTCTGAAATCGCGTACCTGAAACTACTGGTGATAGCTTTTCCTTCTAATGTCAAGTGGTTGATTTGATTATTCTCAAGGAGAGCCAGCTTCATCTTTTTATCGGCTTTGAAGAGTATAAAGAGTATAAAGAGTATGCCCGCCAATAATAATGCAAGTGTCAAAAAACTTATTAAATAGTATTTTATAAACGCCCTCTTATCAATCTTAGAAAAACCCTTTGGCGCTAATTCCATACTGTGCCTCCATGACATGAGAGGATTCTTTACTTTCCATACAGCCTGAAAAGAATTATTGATTTATTAAATTATAGTTAATTAAATCCATTTTTCAAGTCCATTTACGGGTTTTCAGTAAATCCCCTTGATTTATTTGAAATATCAGGTATATTTTAATCATACTGACGGTTCTATGACTAACTAACTACGGGGTGATGAGATGCTAAAAAGAATTATTCTAATGTTAATAGCGCTTTACCTGTCTTCAGCCGCATACTGCCTGTCAGCCCAAACATCCACAAAGAAAAAGATATTGATCGTCAGCAGTTATCACCGTGAATATCTCTGGTCGCAAGAGACTAATGAAGGGCTCTGCGCCGCTATGCTGAAGTTCGGTTACTTTGATAATAGTGACCAGATACCAGAGTATATGAATAATGACTATATACAGACATCGAAGGTCATTGTGAAAAAGATGTGGATGAACACGAAGAAGAAAAAGAGCGCCGAAGAGATCGCGAGCGCGGTTGCGAAAGTGACTAAAGCCGCCAGGGAGTTTAAGCCGGACATCATTATGTTAGGTGATGATAATGCCGCGAAATACATCGGTAACCAGTTCCTTGACACAAAAATCCCTATCGTGTTCTGGGGCGTGAACAACACGCCGGTAAAGTATGGCCTCATCGACAGCATCGACAGGCCGGGGCACAACGTAACCGGCGTCTACCAGTCAGGATATTATAAAGAGAGTATGGAGTTGTTGATGAAGATCGTGCCCGGCATCAAAACGTTCGCCATCTTGTCTGACGATACGGCGAGCGGGCGGTCGCACGTAAAGAAAGTTGAGCGCCTTGTCTATAAAAAAATCATACCGCTAACGTTAGTTGAGACCGTTATCAAGAACAGTTATAATAAGTGGCAACGCAGGGCATTGGAGCTTCAGGGGAAAGTGGACGCGTTTTTTATCGCGCAGTATTCGGGTTTACTTAATGAGGAGGGGGAATATGTAACGACAGAGGAGGTAACTGACTGGTATGTCAACAATATCAAAGTGCCAGAAGCGGCTGTGCAAGGGCAGTTCGTTAATCAGGGCATGTTGTGCAGCGCCGATGATTCGGGGTATAATCAGGGCTACAACGCGGTATCTATCGTGTATGATATTTTAGAAAAAGGGGCAAAACCGGCGACATACCCCCCAATGACGCCAAAGCGCGGCGCGTTGATGGCTAACAGGCGAAGGGGCGAGATATTGGGGATTACTTTTACAAAAGATATGGGTATAGAAGAATATATAGAGTGACATTTTTACTAAAGGGACACCCATGCGGTTGATTAAAAATAAAAATGTATCGATATTCTACAGGCTGCTACTCTCGTCATTGTTTATCGCATTTATTATTGTGATTACCTTGTCCCTGATCTTCTACTATTCCAGTAAAAACTCGATCCAAAAACACTTCAAAGAGATAATTCATCAGCAGATAAACTCCATCGCCTACAACTTCTCTCAAATGAAGAATTCACTGCTTTTAGAGCAGGAATTGGTCGCTTTTAACCCTACTGTGGACAATTACCTTATGTCGTCAAAACTTAATTATGAAATAAACGTGAGGGCCTTAGAGAAACTGTTCACAGTATCTATCGCTCACTCTGTCAGCTTTCAAAGTATCTATTTCGTGGACTATCTGGGTAAAGAGAAGGTACGGGTAGACAGAGATACCGGTCGGATAAAAGAATATCGTGATCTAAGCCAGAGCAGGCTGTTTATGGAAGTTGAATCAGACATTCCTGACAGGGTCAGTGTAAGGACGCCATATATTAATGAAAGCGGGGAAATAATATTCTCTGTCGGGGTCAATATAATCGATGGCGATATCGGCGAGTTTGGCGGCGCTATTTTAATCGATTATAATCTTAATGAGTTTTTGGAATCGCTTAATAAAATAAGAATTAACGGGGAGAATGTCGTCTGGGCGCTTTCCCCGGACGGGCAGCTCCTGAACCGCCCCTCAAATAAAGAAGCGACCTTTGACCCAACGCCGTTTATGGTAGCCGGGTTCAATGAGAAAGCGGAATTTTTGGCGCTGAAAGAGGGGATGCTGGTTTATCAGGATCAGTCGATCATACCGAATATGCCGTTTATTCGGATAGCTGTTACAATACCGTATTCATACATACTTCACGGTACAAGGAAGATACTGCGTTTCTCCATTGTTGTCTCTTTCATTTTCGCTCTGGTTATCGTTATAGGTGTCTATTACCAGACAAACCACTTTACAAAGCCTATCGTGGAACTTTCTAAAGCCGCTTCTGGCCTGGCGAAAGGACACCTGCTGACCGAAGTAAATGTTAAGGCGGTTGGTGAGGTGAAGACGTTGGTTGACAGTTTCAACCAAATGGCGAAGGATATGAAGCTTTCCCGTGATAAGATTACTCAGCGAAGCGAGGAGCTGGATGCGGCAATTGAGGAACTCGACGCCGCGAACGAGGAGCTGAACGCTACTAATGAGGAGCTGAACGCGATAAATGAAGAGCTGAGCGCCGCGAATGAGGAACTCGACAACACTAACGAAGAATTAGAATCGCGCGTTGACGAACGGACGCGGGAACTGAATGAGGCGCAGGAGTTAGCCCACATCGGGAACTGGACATGGGATATCCGCAGCGGTAAGATGACATGGTCAGACGAGGTTTACCGGATATTCGGATTTACGCCGCACGAGTTTATACCGACCTACGAGGACTTTTTGAACGCTGTTCAACCTGATGAAAGAGAGTTTGTCAATGACAGTGTCAATGCAGCCGTTACCAATAAGAAGCCATATGCGATCGATTATAAGATCGTGCTCCCTGATGGTACGGAAAAATCAGTGTTCTCAAGGGGGCTTGTGCCCCATAGTGACGTTGGCGCCCGGAAAATGATGTTAGGAACCATTCAGGATATTACTGAACAGGAAGAGGCGAGGAGAGAGAAAGAGGAGCTGTGGCATCAACTCCTGCAGGCTCAAAAAATGGAATCCATCGGTAGGTTGACTGGTAAGATAGCCCATGATTTCAACAATTTCCTGACATCCATTATCGGGTTCAGCAGTTTGCTTATTGACAGGATGGCTGACGATAGTAATGAAAAGGATCTTGTGACGCGGATCAACAATGCAGGGCAGAAAGCCTCTAACCTCATCGATCAGCTGCTCGCGTTCAGCCGTACTCAGATTCTGATGTTAAAAGTGATTAATCTTAATATCATAATTAAAAATATAAGTGATATTTTGATAGGGGTGGTTGGTGAGGAAGCGGTTTTTGAGCTGAAAACCGATACGCCGGTCAAGAACATCAAAGCCGATGATGTCCAGATAGAGCAGATATTAATGAACCTTATTATGAATGCCAGACACGCTATAAAAAAAGGCGGCAGAATAACTGTTGAAACATGTGATGTCACGTTGGATGAAATATCGGCGAAAGATCATCATGGAGCGGCGCCCGGCGCTTATGTCAAGCTGTCTGTAACTGATACAGGGGTCGGTATGACCAGTGAGACGATGCAAAGGATATTCGAGCCGTTTTTCACTACCAGAAAAAAGGGGAAGGGCACAGGCCTCGGACTCTCTACCGTTTTTGGCATAGTCAACCAGCACAACGGATTTGTGCATGTCAAGAGTGTGCTTGGCAAAGGTAGTACCTTTGAAATATACTTACCGGCGGTTAAAGAGCTGGTCGATGAGCAAATGGTTGAGAAGGAGCAGGTAAAACTATATGGGAAAGAAACGATTTTGATAATTGATGACGATTCAAATAACTTATACTTATACGCTAACCTTATCAAACCCCTGGGCTATAACGTCTTGAAGGCGCAGAGCGGGGAGGATGCGTTGCAGATAATGAAGGATAAAACCAGGACTATTGACTTGATGGTAACTGATGTGGTCATGCCCGGGATGGACGGCTGGAATCTTTTTCAGACCATCAAGAAAAGCAGGCCTGAAATGAAGGTTGTTTTTGTTTCGGGCTTTATTGATAACCCTATTGTATTAAACAGTATTCTGAAAAATAAGATGCCATTCCTGAAAAAACCCTTTCATCCGAATGACCTCATCTGCAAGCTTCGGGAAGTTTTAGATAAAAAAAATAACTCCTGAAACCTTAGAAAGACTCCCGCATGACCTCAAAAAGCCGTCATTCCCGAGGTTTTAATCGGGAATCCATTGTATTTATTAAGAATTATGGATCCCCGATAAGAGCCTTCGGGGATGACATTTTAAGGGAGTGTTGCCAAATAGCATATTTTACGAATTTCTCAAAAAAGCGCTTTTGTAAGTAGCTGATATTATGGGGTAGCGACCAACGGAAGCGTAGGGGCTTAAGCCCCTAAACTGGATTGGGCAACATGCCCTTTAAAGACCCATGTGCTCTTATTGATAAAAAAACGGCTGTCTTCCAAAGCATAAATTACTTGACAAACCAATGGATAAATGTTACAAATTTTTTGGTAACGCCTTTTAAATTAATCCTGTGAGGTTAGTAAGGGTGCCTGTTAGAATACTTAGCGATACCAGTACCTTACCCTACAACCAACCAGGATGAAGTCATCCATATTTGATTTATTTATTTAACGCGGTCATTTTTTGCATCATTAACACAGGTAACCTGCATGAAAGAGACGGTAATTTTAGACGCGAAGAGCATCCAGCGAGTGATCTCGCGCATGGCTCACGAGATACTCGAGTATAACAAGGGTGTCGATGAGCTTGTCCTGATCGGTATCACCCAGGGCGCCAACATCCTGTGCGAGCGGCTCCACGACAGCATCAAGAAGATCGAGGGCGTGAGCCTCCCGACCGGTATCATCGACGTGACGCTTTACAGGGACGATATCAACTCCGGCAACTCCCAAAAAACCGTACACAAGACGGATATAGATTTCTCTTTAGAGGGCAGGAACGTTATCCTGATAGATGACGTGCTATTCACCGGTAGGACTATCCGCGCCGCGATGGACGCAATAATGGATTTCGGCAGGCCCAGGACGATCCAGCTTGCGGTGCTGATCGACCGCGGGCACAGGGAGCTCCCGATACGGGCGGATTATGTCGGGCGCAACCTCCCGACCGCGCGGGACGAGAAGGTAGTTTTGGATATGCGTGACACCAGTGATGACAAAGTTATGATCATCAGTGAAATAAAGAGTAAAGGTAAGTAAGGCGCATGGGGATAGAGCTAAAGCACCTGCTTGATGTAGACACCCTTTCAAAAGAGGATATTTTTTTTATACTCGACACCGCGGAATCGTTCAAAGAGATCACTTCGCGCGATATAAAGAAAGTCCCCACACTGCGCGGCAAGACTGTGATCAACCTCTTTTTTGAGTCCAGCACCCGTACCCGCACATCATTTGAGATCGCCGGTAAGCGTCTGTCGGCGGATACGATAAACATCTCCGCGACTTCGAGCAGTGTCACAAAGGGTGAGACGCTCCTGGACACACTAAGGAACTTAGAAGCGATGAACCCGGACGTCATCGTCTTGAGGCACCCCGCGTCAGGCGCCGCGCACTTCCTCGCGAAACACGCCGCCTGCGCGGTGATAAACGCCGGTGACGGACAGCACGCGCACCCGACGCAGGCGCTGTTGGATCTCATGACTATTAGGGAGCGGCGAAAGGGCGGTCCGGCCGGTCTGAAGCTCACCATTGCCGGTGACATAACAAGGAGCCGCGTCGCGCGTTCAAATATCAAGCTGCTAAACAAGGTCGGTATCGATGTCAGCGTATGCGCACCGGCGTCGATGATACCAGCTGGTATAGAAACGATGAAAGTCAGGGTATTTCACAATATGAAAGACGCCCTTAGTGGCGCGGATATCGTTATGATGCTGCGTATCCAGAAGGAGCGCGCCGGCAAAAGCTTATTCCCCACCCTAAGGGAGTATTCGCGCTATTTCTCACTGAACAAAGAGACGATAAAGTATGCGAAAAAAGATGTCATCGTCATGCACCCCGGGCCGATGAACCGGGGCGTGGAGATATCATCCCAGATCGCTGACGGGGAGCTGTCTGTCATCCTGCCGCAGGTCGCGAACGGGCTGGCGCTTCGGATGGCGCTCCTATACCTCCTCGCGGGAGGCGCCAAACAGTGAGCCTGATAATAAGAGGGGCGCATGTGGTATCCCCGAAAGAGAAGATCGACAAGCCGCTTGAGCTGCATATAAGAAGCGGCAGGATCGCCGGTCTGTACGACAAGGGGAAAGCGCCGGCAAAGATAGACCCCGACGCGAAGGTCATCGACGCGGGAGGGCTCGTCCTGACACCCGGTCTGATCGATATGCACGTGCACCTTCGGGAGCCGGGCTTCGAGTATAAAGAGACTATCGCGACCGGTACGAAAGCAGCCGCGAGTGGCGGGTTCACGTCAGTCGCGTGTATGGCGAACACGTTTCCGGTGAACGACAGCGCATCGGTGACGCGCTACATCACCGGTAAGGCGGAAAAGGAAGCGTGCGTGAACGTCTTCCCGGTAGGCGCAATGACAATGGGTCTAAAGGGTGAACGGCTCTGCGAGTACGGTGATATGAGAGACGCCGGCTGTGTAGCGGTATCTGACGATGGCAGGCCCGTGATGGACGCCGCGATGATGAGGCGCGTGATGGAATACGCGAAGACGTTCGATCTGCTCTGCATCTCACATTGCGAGGACGAGGCGCTCGCGCACGGCGGTCAGATGAACGAGGGGGCAAAATCCACGGTTCTTGGCCTTACCGGTATACCCTGCGCGGCTGAAGAGGTGATGGTGGCAAGGGACGTACTCCTTGCCGAGCTTACAAAGTGCCGACTGCACATAGCTCACGTGAGCACAAAGGGCGCGCTAAGGATAATAAAGAATGCGAAAAAAAGGGGCGTAAATGTGACGTGTGAGACCGCGCCGCACTACTTTATGTTGACGGATGATGACATTACTGATTATAATACGAACTATAAAGTCAACCCGCCGCTAAGGTCGAAAGAGGACAAAAAAGCGGTGATCGCGGGGATAAAGGACGGGACGATAGATGTCATCGCGAGCGACCACGCACCGCATCACGATGACGAGAAGCGTGCGCCGTTCATGTATGCCGCTTTTGGCATAAGCGGTATCCAGACGGTTCTGCCCCTGACGCTGTCGCTTGTACAAAGCGGCGTGATCAGCATGAGCGATCTTGTGATGAAGCTCTCTTGTCAGCCGGCAGGGATATTGGGGCTGGCAGGCAAGGGTGTGATAAAAGTGGGTGCGTGCGCCGATCTGACGCTTATCGATACTAAAAAAGCGTTCACTCTGCAAACGGGCGATATCGTATCGAAAGGGAAAAACTCGCCGTTCATCGGCAGGGAACTGAAAGGTTGCGCGCAAGCGGTCTTTGTGAGCGGGAAACGGATATCAATATGAAAAAAGCGATTCTATTATTGCAGGATGGCGCCGCGTTCTACGGTACGGGTTTCGGCGCCGATACCCAGGTTATCGGTGAGGTCGTCTTTAACACCTCGATGACCGGTTATCAGGAGATCATCACCGATCCGTCATACAACAGTCAGATAGTCACGATGACGTACCCGCAGATCGGTAACTACGGCGTCAACGATGAGGATTATGAATCCGACAGGCCGCAGATAACTGCCCTGGTCGTTCGGGAGCTCTGTTCATTCCCGAGCAATTTCCGCTCTACAGCGCCGCTTGACGTATGGTTGAAAGACAGTGGTATCACCGGTATCCAGGGCATCGATACGCGCGCGCTGACCAGGCATATCAGGGAAAAGGGCGCGATGATGGGTATAATCTCCACTGATGATCTGGATATTAAGAGCCTCGCTATGAAGCTCGCCGCCGTGCCGGGGATTGTCGGTGTCGATCTTGTGAAAAACGTCACCTGCCCGGGTAGCTACAAGGCGGACGAGGGGCTGTGGTCGCTCAAAGAAGGTTATGAGGAGAGTGTCGCCCCCACTCTTAGGGTAGCCGCCTACGATTTCGGGATCAAGAAAAACATCCTGCGGTACATGTTCAGTAAAGGGATGGATGTCACGGTCTATCCGGCCGCGACGCCGCCCGAAGATATATTGGCTGACGCGCCTGACGCACTGTTCCTCTCTAACGGGCCAGGCGATCCCGCTGCAGTCGAATACGCTATCGATAATATCAAAGAGTTTATCGATAAACTGCCGATATTCGGGATATGTCTCGGTCACCAGCTACTTGCCCTGGCGATGGGCGGCACTACGTACAAGCTGAAATTCGGTCACCGCGGCGCGAACCAGCCTGTGATGGACCTGACTACCGGTAAGGTGGAGATAACCTCCCAGAACCACGGGTTCGCCGTAGATATCGATTCGCTCGGCGATGACGCCGTCGTCACTCACAAGAACCTGAATGATAACACTGTCGAGGGGATAAGGCACGCGACGCGGCCGGTGTTCTCCGTGCAGTACCACCCCGAGGCTTCCGCGGGACCGCACGACAGCGATTACCTCTTTGACAGGTTCTTTGACGTGATAAGCAGGTACAAAAAGGAACCAGAAGGCTTTGAATGGTAAAAGCGGGTCAGATGAAGGGCGCTTCATATAAAACTCTTTATGAGAGCGGTGAGCTCTTTGAAAGGGTAACGAAATTATATAGTATGCTCAAGGAATGCTCCCTTTGCCCGAGGGAGTGCGGCGTAAACAGGCAGGCGGGCGAGCTGGGCGTTTGCAAAAGCGGTATGAGGCCGGTAGTCGCGAGCCACAACGCGCACAAGGGTGAGGAACCCCCGATCTCAGGTACAAAAGGTTCTGGTACGATTTTTTTAGCGCACTGTACGCTCAAGTGTATCTTCTGCCATAACTACCCGATAAGCCAGCTTGGCAACAGTACTATGGTCACCGTGACAGCTATGGCGGATATGATGCTCAACCTGCAAAAAAGGGGCTGTCATAATATAAACTTTGTGACACCGACCCATTATGCCCCGCAGATCGCGCACGCGGTGCTGATAGCGGCAAAAAATGGGCTGGACATCCCGCTGGTATACAACACAAGCGGCTATGAGTCCCTGCGGACATTAAGGCTCTTAGACGGTATAATCGACATATACCTGCCGGATATGAAGTATGATGACGATGAAGCGGCGATCAAGTATTCCGGTGTCCCGCGGTCGGGTTATAAGGACGCCAACCGGCAGGCGGTGACGGAGATGATACGGCAGGTCGGGCAGCTTAGCGTCGATGATGCGGGTATCGCGAAACGGGGGGTCCTTATCAGGCACCTTGTGCTGCCTGGCAAAATAGCCGGTTCGCAGCGGATACTGAAGTTCATCAGCGATAATTTCGGTAAGGGGACGTACATCAGCCTGATGAGCCAGTACTTCCCGGCGCACAAAGCGGTAGACGACCCGGCGCTGTGCAAAAGAGTGGGTCATAGGGAATACAAAAGGATTGTTAAATATATGGAAGGGTTAGGGTTTGGCTGCGGCTGGACCCAGAGTGCGGACTAACGATGCCAAAACGAGACGACATAAAGAAAATACTTATCATAGGGCCAGGCCCCATCGTGATCGGTCAGGCGTGCGAATTTGACTATTCGGGTACGCAGGCGTGTAAGGCGCTGAAGGAGGAGGGCTACGAGATCGTGCTCGTCAACTCCAACCCCGCGACTGTCATGACTGACCCGGAGTTTGCGGACAGAACGTACATCGAACCGCTGACCACCGATACGCTCGAGAAGATCATTCGTGATGAGCGGCCAGACTGCATCCTCCCCACTATGGGCGGGCAGACGGCGCTTAACCTCGCCATGTCGCTTTACGAGAAGGGTGTTCTGGGTAAGTATAAGGTCGAGCTCATCGGCGCCGATATCAACGCGATCAGGAAAGCCGAGGACAGGGAGCTCTTTAAAGAAGCGATGAAGAAGATAGGTATGCGCCTGCCGAACAGCGGGTTCGCGAGGAGCCTGTCCGAAGCGGTCGCGCTCATCGAGGAGATCGGTTATCCGGTGATCATCCGCCCATCATTCACGCTTGGCGGTACCGGCGGCAGCGTCGCTTATAATAAGGAGGAGTACGAGCTTAATATCGTCTACGCGTTAGAGTCCAGCCCTGTCGGTGAGGTGCTCATCGAGGAATCGATAATGGGTTGGAAGGAGTACGAGCTCGAGGTGATGCGGGACAAAAACGACAACGTTGTGATAATCTGCTCTATCGAGAATCTTGACCCGATGGGGATACATACCGGTGACTCGATCACTGTCGCGCCGGCGCAGACGCTGACGGACAAGGAGTACCAGCTCCTTCGTGACAGCGCTATAAAAATTATACGCGAGATCGGTGTCGATACCGGCGGCTCGAACATACAGTTCGCCATAAATCCCGCGGACGGTGAGATAGCGATAATCGAGATGAACCCGCGCGTATCCCGCAGCTCCGCGCTCGCGTCGAAGGCGACGGGTTTCCCGATCGCGAAGTTTGCCGCGAAGCTCGCTGTCGGTTATACGCTCGATGAGATCCGAAACGATATTACGAAGGAGACACCGGCGTCATTTGAACCGACTATCGATTATGTGGTGACGAAGATACCCCGTTTCGCTTTCGAGAAATTTAAGAACGCAGATGACAAGCTCACGACGCAGATGAAATCCGTCGGTGAGGCGATGGCTATCGGCAGGACGTTCAAGGAGTCGGTGCAAAAGGCGCTGCGCTCGCTTGAGATCGGTAGCTACGGGTTTGAGACGCAGTTCCCCGACGGCGGCTATGACGCGGACATCATCCGAAAGAAGCTCGGGACACCGAAAGCGGAGCGCATATATTATGTCGGTGATGCTCTGCGCGCGGGCTTCACTATACAAGAGATACATGAATATTCGAAGATAGACCCGTGGTTCATCAATGAGATCAGGCAGATAATCGAATTTGAGGAGAAGATGACAAGCGCGTGTAAGGCGCTCCTCGATGATAAAGATATGTTGTATGACGCGAAACGGCTGGGGGTCGCGGACAAGCGGATAGCCGCCCTGATCGGGTCTGACGAAGATACCGTGCGCGAAGCCAGGACTAAGCTTGGTATAAACGCGGCGTTCAAGATGGTCGATACATGCGCCGCAGAGTTCGAGGCGTACACCCCTTACCTCTACTCCACTTATGAGCGAGAGAGCGAAGCGCCGCCGACGGACAGAAAGAAGATAATCATCCTTGGCGGCGGGCCGAACAGGATAGGGCAGGGGATCGAGTTCGACTACTGCTGTGTGCACGGCTCGTTCGCGCTCAAAGAGGATGGTTTTGAGACTATCATGGTCAACTGTAACCCCGAGACGGTCAGCACCGATTATGATACTTCTGACAGGTTATACTTTGAGCCGCTTACCAAAGAGGATGTGTTGAACATCACGCAAAGGGAGAAGCCAGACGGTGTTATCGTACAGTTTGGCGGGCAGACCCCCTTGAAACTCGCGATACCGTTAGAGCAGGCGGGCGTTAAGATTATCGGTACGTCACCGGACTCTATCGACCTTGCCGAGGACAGGGAGCGGTTCAAGGCGCTCATCGAGAAGCTTGGCCTGAAGCAGCCCGATTCCGGGATCGCGTTCTCGTTTGGGGATGCGAAGGAGATTGCCGACGAGATCGGTTACCCGGTAATGGTGAGGCCGTCGTACGTATTGGGCGGGCGGGCGATGGAGATCGTCTATAATGAGAAGATGCTCAAGGGCTATCTGACTCGCGCCGTACAGCTGTCACC
>JAJRZU010000110.1 GCA_024275075.1 Deltaproteobacteria bacterium
TTCTCTTTTTGGGTTATCTCCCTCTCAGAGGTCAATGTAAACGCGTCATAGTCGATTTCTGATATTACGATATGGGAGACACCCTCACTTGCCAATGCCTTTGAAATGCCGCCCGCCTCATGGATCTCATCATTGCTTTTAGAAACGACTATCAAAAAATTGCATAACTCATCAATACTAATGCCATTTTTAAAAGTAATTGCCGCTATCAGCTTTTCATTCATAGCCTTGGCAAAATCCCTGTAGACGGGGTTCTTCTTATCCAGGTAGTTTTGGTCGATGAGCAGTGTATCCTTCGATACGCCCAAGGATATCTCATCTCTCATCTTAAATATGTCCTGGAGTAATTTATATGCTTTGCTTATCGCCTGTTCGATTATAGGGTGTTCGATAGGATATAATGAGACATTCTTCCTGGAGATGTTCAGCTCGATTATCGCGCTTGACAACAGCTTTGTATCGACGGCTAAATGGTCTTCTTTTTGTTCCTGATTGTTTATCCCTGCTTCATCATTCATTGGCCTGACCGCTTAACAGGCGCACCTGTTTTTTGTTGTGGTTTTGATTTCCCGTCAGCTCACTACCGGGTAGTTCATTTGAAAATATTCACATACTCTTTAAGTTTAACACAAAAAAGGGATAATTTAAAGATTATTAATGTTTTTATTTGCTTATTCAGGCTTGCCTGTTTATAGGGTTTAATACCTCGCAACTCTGCTGCGGGGTAGTTCATTTAGCCTTACAATGCCGCATTCTAAGAAGATGGCGGCTGTTTTTTGGACTTTAAATTATGCCGAACGATGAGATATGATATGACAATAGCACCGATGAGAAGCAGTGTGCGGTTTGTCTGTTTGATCAATATGATAGCATGTTCTATTTCGCTACCGAAGTAGAAAGCAAGGTATATGATAAGCGGTACGCTGATCAACGCGCCTAAGAAGTCAAGCAGAATGAATCTCGACACGTTCATCGTGTGAGTGCCGGCTATGAAAAAAGTAGCCGCCCTCAGCCCCCATATAAACCTTGCGAAGAATACAGATTTATTCCCATATTTATCAAAGTATTCATGTACTTTTTCCATCCTCTTTTCAGAAAACGCATTCATAAATACTCTATGGTTTAAGAATCTCATACCCCACTTCCTGCCGATCATAAAGATCAGGTAATCCCCTAATATGACACCAAGTAAAGATACGAAGATCATCAGGTACATATCCGCAACGTTGTTATAGATAAGCATTCCGGCCGTGATCAAGAGGATATCTTCAGGTACCGGCAACCCCAATCCGCACATTGTAAGAACGAAGAACATGATAAAATATGAGAGGAAATAGCTGTTATTACCAATAAATGAAGATAAATCTGCTAATAAATTAATGAGCTCGGGCAATACAATAATTTTCCTTATTTGAACTTGAGAGTAGGGAGCGGAACAAAAGTGGCTTTCTTTTTATTTTTCAACTGCCTGCCACTCATGTTCTCAATTTCACCGCCAACTATTATAGTGTACTCTATACCATATCGTAAGGAAGATAAAGGTGAAACTGTTATAACCTTTCTATCAGGGTGATACTTAATCTTACAGTCGATCTCTTTTATTTCATTAAAATCCATATAAGTGACCTTAATGTTATTATCAATCGTATTTACATTTACCTCCTCATTAAACTTTATCTTGATCTCGTACTGGTTAGACCCTGCGGCTAAGCCGTACGGGGAGATAGAGACAACCTGAAATCCTATGTTCGCTTTTATTGCACCCCAGTCGCATAAGAGCCAATATGTAGTCGATTTGAGCGCATCGACCTCTATCCTCACCCGGTTTACTCCGGGGATTGAACCACTAACGCCATTTAGCCACTCCTTCTTTAACGGAAAGGTGGTGAAACTCCATGAATTGTTATCGCCTGTCAAGTCACCAAGATACCTGTCATTTAAGTACACCTTATCGACTTCGGGGATCTCAGCGTCAACATCGACATCGTATACCGATAAGATCAAGAAGACGTTGTTCATCTCTTCAACGTCTGAATTAACTAAAATATCAAACTCTACTTTTTCATTGGTATACTCATCAAGTGTTTCCGCTATATCTGTCCTGTAGCTTGCGAAACCGGCATCAGAGATTACTGTCAGGTCAAGTATCGGGTTCGGCGCTATCGCGGTAGCGGGGTCATCAAATATATATGTCGCCTTATCCCGCGGCTTATCGTCTTCATCCTGGGCACGCAAAGAGACCGGCGCACATAAGATTAATAAGCAAAAGATTATAAACAGTCTTTTCATAGCAACCATTTTAATAGCAACCATTTTAATAGCAA
>JAJRZU010000111.1 GCA_024275075.1 Deltaproteobacteria bacterium
ACCTAATATAGGCCTCTGTTATCGGCCTTCAGGAGCGTAACGCTCCACCTAATATAGGCCTCTGTTATCGGCCTTCAGGAGCGTAACGCTCCACCTAATATAGGCCTCTGTTATCGGCCTTCAGGAGCGTAACGCTCCACCAAATATAGGACGACGTTATCGGCCTTCAGGAGCGTAACGCTCCACCTAATATAGGCCTCTGTTATCGGCCTTTAGGAGCGTAACGCTCCACCAAATATAGGACGACGTTGTATGGGATGACGTTCTGTGTCCTTGCGACGAAAAAAGAAGTGTAGGGTGGGCTGTCCCCACCATAAGAACTGTGGTTAAAAATCATAGGAGATTGTGATGATAATAAAGCAAAGTACAGCAAAAAAATTACCATGTTTATTGTACGACAAGACCGATTTTATTACGCCGAAAGAGGGGGTCGGGCACGCGTCTGTTTCGGTGAACATCCAGAAGCACGGCGCCGCGCGATACCCGTATGATATGGGCGCTTCGCAGGTGACCGCCGCGTTTGAGAGCGCCGCTACGGGCGGTTCTACAACGACGCTTGTCGATTCCGCGCTTGCCGGTAAGTATGCCGACGGTTATTTCGCCGGCCTGCTGATACGGACGGTAAGCGGCGCCGGTAACGGGCAGAACCTCGCCATTACCGGTTATACCGGTGCGACCGGCACGTTCACGTTCGCCGCGGCTACCGCACCAGACAGCACAACGGTATACCGCGTCTGCAAGGGCGTAGCCGACAGCGCGGGCGCGAACACCATAGCAGACAGCATCCTCACAGAGACAAACGGTTACTGGAACGGTTACGAGATACAGATAATCGCCGGCACCGGCGCCGGTCAGGTCAGGACGGTCGTGGATTTCGTAAGCGCGACGAACACCATTACCGTAGACAGCAACTGGGCGACGCAGCCGGACGCGACAAGCGTATACTCGCTTTGCGACAAGTGGCGCGAGCGCGGCGGCGGGCTTTACGATATCTCATTCGACGCCGATGAGTTAGACACCTGCGGCAGTTTCATCTACAGCGTTTCTGACGGGCGGACGAACTGCCTTGATTACAACGGGCTTGTGACGATAGAGAGCGCGACGAACAGCGACATAAAGAGCGATATCGCAGGCTTGCCGACCGCCGCGATGATAGATACCCAGCTGACCGGTACGCACGGCTCGGGCGCGTGGCTGACTTATAACGGCGGGCTCGGCACCGGTCAGTATACGGCGACGATCCACGTTGAGGACGAATCGCAAAACGACGTGGCGAACGCGAAGGTGACCGTGCATAACGCGGGCAATGACGATACCCCGTTCTATGGGCCGGTAACTACCGATGTGAACGGTGACGCAGTATTCACGATAGAGGGCAGTGTGTATGCGCGGGTGAGCAAGGCGGGATACGCATTTGGCGCGGCTGCGCTCAATGTGACAGCAAGCGGGACATATACGGTGAGCGGTACGTCATCGACTGTCACGCCGCCGTCGGATCCGGCGCTCTGCCGGTTGTACCTGTTCCCGATCACCATGGATAACCAGGATATTACGAATCTGACGATAAATATATCAAGCAGGACGAAGCTGACCAGGGTGAACGGCGAGTTCATTCAGAACACCTCTATGACGTTCACATACGACAGCTCAACAGCGCCGGACAGCTACTACTTCGATGCCGTACAGGGCGCGGATACGCATATCACATGCTCTAAGCTCGGGCTCGATCACGACGTGACAGTACCCGCGGCGGCCACGAAGGACCTGAGCGAGCTGGTGGGAGTGTAACAAGCGGCACTCTACACGGCATAAAAAAGCTGTGTTTCTGCCATTGCGAGGCGCTTTCGCTTTTCAGAAAGCGGCGCGGCAATCTCGTCTTGTATTGGAGATATACTTTGTCTTAAACAGAAAAACGGGCTGTGTTTTCACGCAGCCCGTTTCCCCATACATATAATAATTACTTGCAGTTATTGTGCGGCTTACTCGACTTTTTCGTCCCAGTAGTGGTCGTTTTTCAAAGATTTCGATTTCTTTACGTCCTGCTCGGTGCCCCTTGTCCCACCGATGGTGACTGTTTCGATCTTAGCCGGTGCGATGTCTGCCGCCGGCTTCTTGATATTACCCTTCAAAGCGTCCAATTTACTCTTCATGTAAAGGTCGTCAATAGTCATCTCCTTTTCACCGGTCAACGTACTGGTCAGGTTGCAATTAAAGATCACGGTGACCGAAGCGTCGCTCTCTGTCTTTATCAGATCATCTTTTTGCAGCGCCATCCCGTCTGTCACCTCGATGGAGCTGCCCGCCCGAATCAGCGTCACGCTCCCCTTGGTAGAGTCGATAGTACCCAAGGTATCGCTACCGATAGAGATACCTATACTCAGGCTGAATGTCAGAAATATCACCGCCGCGATTAATACCAATAATTTTCTCATTTTATCCCCCTATAAAAGTTGTTATAAAATGTACAGTCCTTCTTAAATAATGGAACCAATGTAATTACCAGCCATTATGCCCTTTATTTTAAATACTTCGCCTCAATGTCAGGATCTATCTTAATCGCGTTAAGATAAGCCTCCCTGGCGTTCTTGAAATCGTCCATCATGCTGTACGTAATCGCCAGTTCTACGTAAACATTAGCATTGTTCGGCTTTAAAATCAATGCTTTTTTAAATTCTTTTGCTGCCTCTTTATAATACTCTTTTTCAAATAAAATGTTACCTAAATTCGAGTGACCGCCCGCATAATCAGGCCTTAACTCAATGACTTTCTTGAAACTCTACGCTGCTTTGTCCAGGTAGCCGTTCTTGCCGTGCACGATACCAAGGCTGTTGTGCGCCTGCACATCAGACGGGTCGGTTCTTATCATCTCCTCGTATTTCGCGATAATGTTATAAAGCAGTTTGCCCTCTTGCTCACTCACATCCTTCTTATATATCAGATCTATCGCGCTCTTGTCTGGTACAACTATGCCCGCTATCTCCTCCTTGGTTGACGTTATCTCCGCCGGTTTATATTTCTCCCAGGAATCCTTCAGGTAATAGATATCCTTGTTTGGTGATCTCTGGTACCTGCGCGCGCCGCTCTCCCACGCCCGGCTGAACGTCTTACCAAAGAGCGTCGCCTCCACCGGTATCCACACATTATCATCGTCATCGATGTAAACGATGCTCTCGTCGGTGGTGATCTGCTTGATATCTTTCCGCTTCAGCCCGACGTCAAACATCATGAACAGGTGGTCATAAGTATCTATCATGGCGGTATCGATGCCGATATTCTCAAGCATCGCGCAGTACAATACGACGCAGTCATCACAGTCACCGGATTTCAGCTCAAGCGTCTGCTTCGGGAACCGGAGCGTATCTATCGCTGACATCTTCGAGTGCAGGCCCGCGTACGGGTTTGTCGGGTCGGCTATGTACCTGATGCCGTAGGCGCCAAGAGCGTCGAAGATCGCCATCGCGCGGATAAGATTACCGTATATTATCGATTCTTTCGATTCATCCTTATATGTCTGTATCACCTTCCTGACAAAATTGGTGACTATCGCCTCGCCAACGGTCACAAACGCGCCGATCTTTCTCGGGTCGTCCCACGTTATCTTGTTCTTGTCATACACCATCAGGCTCGTATTCAGTTCATTCTCCTTATTCTCGCCATGCAGGTAATATTGCAAGGTTATGTTGACCTTTTTATGACCAGAAGGCGCATTTAGGATATTCTCGTTAAACTCAAGCCTTAGCGGCACCTCGCTTACGCCTTTCGCTTTGACCGTCGCCTTCGTATCAGCTGAATAATCCATATAATCTTTAATAAATGAATTTATCTTGACCTTTATATCCTTATCAAAATTGTTCTTAAGCGTAATAGTACCGACAGGGAAATCTTTCGCGTCCTTGATCGAGTTGTAATACTGGTAGAGCACAGAAAAGACGCTTATGAACTTGATATCGACTATCTCTATGTCAAACTTCCTGGTGTTTACCTGAAATGTCACCGCTGCCGGTGGGTCTTCCACGTTCAGCGCCTTATCCTTCACTCTGACATGGAAATAATGCGTGCCGTTTTTCAGCTCATCGGCATAAAAGACTTTGTGCGGCTTAAACTCCGTCCATGACCGGTCATCGAGCTTGTATGAGAAGAGCAGGTCTTTCAAGCGGCTGTTAAGGTCGGCGCCAGTCACCTCGAAAGTGTATTTAGGCATGACGATAGGTTCTTCCGGGGCGTTCAGCACGATGGAAGATGGCGCGGCGCTATCCGGCAGGTACCGCATGATGCCATAAGGCGTACCAAACCACATTATCCCCTTATCATCCTGAGCAATACTGAGCACTTCGCTCGCCCAGATACCATCAGACGCGGTATATACGCTTATATTCATACCGTCATATTTTGCGAGCCCCCCATCGGTGGCAAACCACATAAACCCATTCGCATCCTGGTAGATCGCAGAGACGACATCGCCGCCCAAACCGTCATCCATAGTTATCTTACGGGTTATCTTCTCACCGTCATACGAGCAGACCCCCATCTTCGTACCGAACCATAACGTACCGTCAGAATCCTTATACAAACTGCGGACATCCCTGTGCGGCAGGCCGTCGTCATCAGTGATCGGCTCTAAGAACCCGCCATCTGACCAGCGGCTGATCCCGCCCTTTGTCGCGATATATAACGTACCGTCATCACTTAGTAAAATATCGTTCACGAAGTTGCTAATAAGGCCTTCTTCGGTTGTAAACGTCGTCCACTCAGTACCGCTTAGCCGGTTTAAACACTTCTCCGTCGCGAACCAGATGTCGCCGTCGCCATCCTTTGCGATCGCGCTCACTCTCTTGCCGACCAGCCCGGTGTCTTTTTCAGGGAACACCTCAAAGTATGTGAATACCCCTTTATCGCTTATCCTGCCCACCTTCTTTTTGGGCAGGGGAGTGTGTGTCGTGGATATCCTGTCCCCTTCATACTCTACGGCGCCGTAGTCAGTACCAAAAAAGAGTTTGTCATCGTCAGGGTCATAGAAGACGCTAAGCGCCCTGCCGGGCATACCGTCCTCCTCCTTCAGGCGCTCGAACTCACTGCCGGAAAATGAAGTGACGCCGTCTTCCATCGAGAACCACAGGCCTTTGTCTTTATGATAGAATACCGGTGCGGACAGCTGTTCCTTCACACCCTGGATCTTTATCAGGTAATCGAAGGATATGTTCAATTTCGTCACACCGTTCTTTGTACCGATCCATAAGTTCGCGCTGCCGTCAAGGTAAAGGCAGGTGATAGTATTATCCGCGAGACCGTCATCGGTCGTCATCTTTTTCCACGAGTCATACAGGCTCGCCTCGGATTCATCATAGACCGACAGGCCGTTTTTTGTGCCGATCCACAGTTTCCCCCTGAAGTCCTTGACTATACTCGTGGTATAGTTGTCCGCGAGACCGCTTGCGACACGGTAGGAATTCCACAGGACACCGTTGTAGTAACTTATACCGTCGTTTGTCGCAAAATATATGGTATCCGCGTCCTCATAGATATGGTTGATCTGATTACCGGCGAGACCCTCCTTGGTAGTAAATCTCGTTACATCCCTGCCATCATACATGTACGCGCCATTATCGGTGCCGATCCATACATTTGAGTCATTATCCTGGAAGAGCGCGTTTACGTTCTTTATATCACCGATGGCGTCGTTATCTTTTTCGTCGAGCCCCTCACCTAAGATGATGATGCCCGACTCCGAACCGAGCCACTTGTTACCCTCGTTATCAAGGAAAAAAGAGGTGAGCCCGTGAAATTTGAACATCTGGTTGAAACCCTTCCCGCTCCACATCAAAACACCGATCTCGGTGATTACCCACATTACCCCGCTTTTATCCTGAAATATCGCGAGGACACCGATACGCTCATCGCCATTGGATGTCTGGTGTCTCGTGAAGTTCATACCGTCGAACCGTGTGATCCCCTTTTCACTGCCAAACCACAGGATTCCGCTTGTATCCTGATATACACAACTTATCCTTCTACCGAGCAGACCGTCGGAAACTGTGTAAGTCTTGATAGTGTCAGCCATCGCGGTGAACGCCAGCGAAAGGAATATAACCGTAAGAACAGCTTTTAGCGCAATACGCTTCAAGTTGCACCCCTTATATTATTTACTTATATAAGACCTCTGCGTGACCCATAAACTGTTCCCCTCCATTGATGGCCAGATGCACGGAGGCGCACAGCTCCCCCCTCCATTGATGGGAGGGGGCGAGGGGGTGGGTGAATACTCTAATAATATCAAAATCTGTACTATGAAAGAATCACCCCCACCCTAACCCGTGCATCGCGATGCCCCCCATCAAAGGGGGAGGGATGTTTTTTGAGGCCGCCAAGGAGTCTTATTTACTTATACTAATGATAAGACAAAACGCTTGTAAAGTCAAGGGGTGCCCGCAGTAAACAGCCCCAGAAGCGGTCTGCGTGCATCAAGTACGCGTACTTGTCACGGCAGGAAGTGGATCAGCTTTTCTGTTACCTTTTTCAGGTTACCTGAGAAGAGTTTCTCGCTGTAGTACTTGTCTGCCGTCCTCTTCACTATCTGGCTGATCGACGGGTAACCGTGTATAGTCGATGATATTTTACTCAAAGCGAAGCCTTATTTCACGGCGAGTACGTATTCATGGATCAGATCGGCGGCGTTATGCCCGATTATTGTGGCGCCGAGCATCTTCCCTGATGGTGTGCAGATTATCTTGCAAAAACCCTTCGTCTCCTGATCTATGATCGCCCTGTCAAGGTCGGCGAATGGGAACGTATAGACTTTATGGTCGATGCCATCTTTTTTCGCGACATCCTGGGTAATACCTACCGTCGCTATCTCCGGGTCAGTGTAAGTCGCCCATGGCACCGCCTTATAATCAACGTGTGACGGCAGGTGGAACAGCGCGCACTTGATCACTATACCCGCCTGGTACTCCGCCATGTGCGTAAACTGGTATGGGCCGGCGACGTCGCCGCACGCCCAGATGTGGCCGGCTGTCGTGCGCAGGCTCTTGTTCACTTTGATGCCGCGCCGGTCAAACTCCACACCCGCGGCGTCCAGCCCGAGACCGGACACGTTCGGTACGCGCCCGACCGTGACGAGTATCTCTTCGGCGGGCAGGTCGATAGTTTTACCCTCAAGCTCGACTGTCACGACCTTCGCGCTGCCGGACTTGCCCGCCCGCACGACCTTCGCGCAGGTCATGATCTTCATCCCTTCGTTCTCTAAAATCGCCCGCATCGTCTCAGAGACGTCCTTGTCCTCCTTGATTAGGATCCCGTCTAACATCTCGACGACGGTCACCTTGCTGCCAAAGCGGCAAAACGCCTGGGCAAGCTCGATCCCGATGGGGCCGCCCCCGATTACTATCAGTGATTCAGGGAGCTTTGAGAGGCCAAACACCTCTACATTGGTGATGTAGCCCGCTTCTTCGAGTCCCTCGATAGGCGGTACGAACGAGGAGGAACCGGTCGCGATGACGAACTTCTTGCTCTTTATCCGCTCACCGTTCACCTCGAGCTCTTCACCGGATATGAATTTCGGGCTGCCGATGAATAATTTGATACCCATATCCTTGAAGCGCGACGGGTCGTCATGGACACCGATAGCGCTTATCGATTCCTGTACCTTCGCGATTATACGCTTGAAATCAAATTTCACGTCAACGGGGTCTATACCGAAATCCTGCGCGCGCTTCATCATCTGGACGGCTTTCGCAGACCGTATCAGCGCCTTACTCGGTACGCACCCGTACCAGAGGCAGTCGCCCCCAAGCCGCTCTTTTTCGATGAGGGCGGTTCTCGCGCCGAGCTGTACGCTCCCGCTGGCGACGAC
>JAJRZU010000112.1 GCA_024275075.1 Deltaproteobacteria bacterium
AACCGGTTTCTCCTGTAGCTGATTTTTGTAGTCCTGCAAGTAAACGTCTTGCAAATAAAAAGTCCTACAAAATATGCGTTTGTCCAATTAACTACCCCGCAACAGAGCTGCGAGGAATTCTTTTGATTAAACTCTATCGGTACGAATCCATCCCCGTTATACTTCAATATAGCTTTGTTCCCACCTAATAGACTGAACATCCCCACGTCGACGTTGATGAGTCTTTTTTGCGGGCTCATCTTTATTTCAACCCCTCTGTAAAGTGGTGGGGAGTGACCGACAATCTGCCTTATCAGATTATCCTCACAAGGTAGAAGGTCATCGTAGTAGTCTGCCCAGAAGATACCAGGGTTCTGCCAGCCTCCGCGGGACTTACCGACAAAAAATATCTCATCGGAAAAGTCAGCGTTATTGACCGCGTCGATCAATTTTGTATTCAATTCATTTACAAGAGCCAGCAGGCTTGTTTCATCCTTTGCCATCTCCCTTGTAAATATATACGGCATAATACCGGCGTGTACGACGACCCAATCATCCATAAGGTGTGCGGCGACTATATTACCATCGACGATCTCTTGCTTGATCGTGTCGGCCAAAAAATGCCCTTCGATCTCACTGGCTATCACCGGTCCGCCGATGTAGCTCAGCTCATGGTTGCCCAAAAGACGCACTACATTCCCGCCCTCGCAAAGCGCCTCTTGTTGCAGAGTCTTAAGGAGGTCAAACGACCGGATCGATTCGGCGCCCCTGTCCAAAACGTCCCCCACCTGAATAAGAGTATCAGCCTTACCCTTTTGCCAATGCCCGTCATCGTCAACCAGGCCGGTACACAGAAGTATCTCGAAGCACCTGTCGTACTGGGCGTGTATGTCACCTAAAATGTATGTATTCATCCCGCACCTTACTTCTGTACCGTCGATTTAAAGAACCTGCTACTGACCCCGTCCTTACCGATTTTTACAGTGACCTTCCTTGCGCATACCGGGCAGAACCCGACATAAGCGGTCTTTCCCCTGTTAATATATATTCGTGAATATACGTTGCATTCCTCGAAGTACATACCTATATATTTTCTCTTTTTATATCCAGTACTTGCAGGCTTATCTGTCCTCATGATTTTGGTAAATACCTGTATATATTAATTTATTTGTTAATATTATATAATATTTCATAGAAAATTACAATACGATATTTCCCATCATTGATGGTTTTTCAGGAGGGGCTTTGATCTGCTGTCAAGATTTTGTTCTGATACTGACACAAAACTCTTGACGTTACCTTTCCCTTTTGCAGGAATCCCACTTTTTCTGAAACGTTAATTCCCCCCTAACCCCTAAAAAAAAGCAAGTATTTATCTTTTACCCTTTACAATGTTTGTATTATTGGTTAGTATTTTTACGGAGCTTTTTCCCGGATAATCATCTTAGTCAAATAATTTTTTATGGAGGATAGATGTCAGAGTTAAGAAAAGATCCTATTATCGGCAGGTGGGTCATCATCTCGACGGAGCGCGGTAAACGGCCTATCGATTTTGCTATGGATATTGAGCGCAAGAAGGGCGGTTTCTGTCCGTTTTGCCCTGGTAATGAGGATAAGACCCCTGCGGAGATTTTCGCTCTCCGTGACAAGAACACACGCCCGAACACACCCGGCTGGTCGTTGCGCGTAGTACCGAACAAGTTCCCCGCGCTAAAGATAGAAGGCAAGATTGACCGCCAGGGAGTCGGGGTTTATGACATGATGAGCGGTATCGGTGCGCATGAAGTAATAATCGAATCGACTAACCATGATGATACTCTTTCCACTCTTTCCATCGGCAGGTTTATGGAGGTGCTGTACGCTTACAAAGAGCGGATGCTCGATCTTAAGAAGGATATGCGGTTCAGATACGCTCTTGTGTTCAAGAACCAGGGTGCGGCGGCGGGCGCTTCGCTGGAGCATTCTCATTCCCAGCTCATCGCGCTTCCCATAGTCCCCAAACGTGTAACAGAGGAGCTTAAAGGCGCGAAGGAGTACTATAATTACAAGGAGCGGTGCATATACTGCGACATAGTGAGGCAGGAGATCCGTGACCAGGTAAGGGTGATCAGCGAGAACTCGATGTTTCTGGCGCTGGCGCCGTTCGCACCGAAATTCCCCTTCGAGACGTGGATATTACCAAAGGAGCACCATTCGTCGTTTGAGCATACTTCAAGCGATTCGAACGAGCTGCTCGCGAAGATATTCTCAGAGGTGCTTAATAAACTTGATAAGGTGCTGAACTACTCGCCGTATAACTTCATATTGCATACATCACCTTTTAAAGAGAATAATAACGAGTATTATCACTGGCATTTCGAGATAATGCCAAAACTGACACGTATCGCCGGCTTTGAGTGGGGATCAGGGTTCTACATAAACCCGACCCCACCCGAGGAATCAGCTAAGTTCTTGCGGGAAACTACAATATAACACCGACAGGTGATTGTATTTTAAGAAAACATATTTAACCACAGAGTACACGGAGAAAAAAAATGTTAAAAGCAAAAGCCCTCTGGAGCAGGGTGGGCTGTACCCACCATAAAACTCGGCAACCTCTGTGCCCTCTGTGGTGAAAAGTTCTTTGTGGTGAATATTCTCTAATATAAGAGGGCATAATGCCCAATAATTACGCGCGTATTATGTGAATAATATAAACTTTGTCACTAACAAAAAAGTTGGGTGTTTTAAAACAACCATTATAGGAGGTTGAGATGAAAGTACTATTTGTATCCTCGGAAGTAGCGCCTTTTGCGAAGACCGGTGGTCTTGCCGACATCGCCGGTTCGTTGCCTGGTGAGCTTCGGTCGCTTGGTCTGGAGATAAGCGTCATCATGCCGCTTTACGGTAAAATAAATGAAGCGAAGTTCAAGGTGAAGAGCACGGGTAAGACCATCTCCGCTCAGGTGCGTGACAAGACCGTTAAGGCGAAGATATGTAAAACCGATACGGTCAATAATGTCACGACCTATTTTATAAAGCAGGATAGCTATTTCAAGCGTGACCAGCTATACGGCACGCCTCAGGGCGATTACCCTGATAACTGTGAGCGGTTTACGTTTTTTAGCAGGGCTGTCCTGGAGTTCTGCAAAAAATTTGATTATAAACCAGATGTGATCCACCTGAATGACTGGCAGTCCGGTCTTATAGCGGTATATTTGAAGACTCTTTATTCCGATGACCCGTTTTTCAAGAATACCGCGACACTTATCACTGTACATAACCTGGCGTACCAGGGGATATTCTGGGCTTATGACATGCCTATTCTTAATTTAGGCTGGGAGCTGTTCAGCTACAAGTACATAGAGTTTTACAACAATATCAACTTCTTGAAAGGCGGCATAGTCTTTTCTGACATCATCACGACAGTCAGCAACAAGTATAGTAAAGAGATCCAGACAAAGGAGTATGGATGCGGTTTAGAAGGCGTTCTCTCTGACAGGAAGAAGGATCTTTACGGTGTGCTCAACGGTGTCGATTACAGCATATGGAGCCCTGAAGCGGACAAGCTCATCGCGGCGAATTACAGTCCGAAGGATATCAAAAACAAGGCCGTTTGCAAAAAAGATTTGCAGAAAATATATAACCTGCCGCAAGGGCCCGACGTACCGGTTATCGGTATCATCTCACGGTTCGCAGACCAGAAGGGGTTTGACCTGATCGCCGAGGTCATCGACAAGATGATGGCGCTGGAGCTGCAACTGATCGTTTTGGGTACCGGTGAGCAGAAGTACCACGACCTCTTTGCTGCGATCGGTAAGAAGTACCCGAAGAAGGCCGGTATCAAGATAGCGTACGATAATACCATCGCGCACAAGATCGAGGCGGGTTCGGACTTCTTCCTGATGCCGTCGCGGTACGAGCCGTGCGGGCTGAACCAGATATACAGCCTTAAGTACGGCGCTGTACCGATAGTGCGCGCTACCGGCGGCCTTGATGATACGATAATCAATTACAGCCCGCGGACAAAGAAGGGCACCGGTATCAAGTTCAGCAAATATGACAGTGGTGAGCTTATGAAGGCTATCATGAGAGCATTGAAGCTTTATGCTGACAAGAAGGCATTTACAAAGCTTGTAAAAGATGATATGAAGCTTGATTTTTCATGGAAGATGTCAGGCCGGAAATACATAGAGCTTTATAAGAAAGCAATAAAAAAGGCAAAAAAACGGTAAAAAGATGTCTGAATTTGATGTGCTCGCACAAGTTGTCGAGATTACACATTCTAAAGAGGCTATACAAAGTAAGATCGATAAGGTCATAAACTACCTGAAGGATAAGTTAGACCTTAACGGTATTCATTTATTATTATTCAAAGAAGACGAGAATATGTTTTTGATCAATTACAGTTCTAATAATGAGTTGGTGAACCAGCATAAGTGGATACCTCCTGACGACCCCGCTCTCTTTGATGCCGTCACCGCGAAGAGGAATGTATTCATCGACGACTTAAGGCCGGGCGCCGATTTTGACAGCGAACTGATCGACCATGCTTCAGGCTGCAATGCGATGTTCGCGTTACCGATATGTAATTCTGACAGTTTTATTGGTGTCATGCTTGGTGAGAAGCATGGTGAATTGACAAAGCTCGATGAGAAGCTGTTGTCATTGATCAGCATCGAGATAACCGGTATGATCTACAATGAGTCTAACACGATCAAGCTTAAGGAGAAGATCCATGAGCTCTCCACCTCTTTCAGCATCTCGAAACTATTTATAAAGAATGATAAATTAGATGATCTTTGCAATAAGATGGTTGAGCACATATCTACTTTATTATACTCAAATACTGTCATGCTGGAGCTGTTTGCGCAAGGTACGGGGACTACCGTGCAGAAATACGTCTTCAACAAAGATAAGGTATATGATCTTGACGGGGCTTTGATACAAGGCATCATAGATGAGACTAAAAGGAGATGCCGCCCGACTTACATCAAGGACGCGTCGACGGACGCGCGTTGCAGCGGAAGTGACCCTGATTTTCGATCCGCGCTCTTTGCACCCGTTGAGTATAACTCTGATGTGATCGGTATTATCGCGCTGTTCGATAAGGAAGCGAACCTGTTTGTCACCAAAAAGCACTTCTCTGAGGATGATTTTAATATCCTGATATCGATGACGAACCAGCTTGCGAACTTTGTTGAGAATTTACTTATGACAAAGGAGCGGGAGTCGATTATAAAGGAGAAGGAGGACAAGGCGTCGGAGCTGAAAATACTTTATGATGTAAGTAAAGCGATGATGACCACGATGAAGCTCGATGACCTTTTGCAAAAAATACTTACTGCCGTGACAATAAGCGGCGGGCTGGGGTTCAACCGCGCAGGGCTCTTTCTTATCAACCACAGGATGAACACATTGCAGGGTATGCTCTGTATCGGTCCTGATACCGGTGAGGAGGCAGACGCGATCTGGACGGAGCTTAAGAAGGAGGAGAAGACCCTTTTGCAGTGGATAACCCCGGATCTTTCAAGTGGTTCAAGGAAGAGATCGCAATTTGATGAAAAGGTCAAGTCGATCAGGATACCCTTGGATGAAGAGGAGAACGCCATGATCAGGGCAATTGACCAGAAAAAAGCTGTCATGGTCACAAACGGTTCTTATTTATCAAACAAGGCTATCTCTTTGGATTCCACGAGTTACGCTGTTGTCCCTCTAATATCAAAGGATAAGGTGATCGGTGTGATCGTTGTCGATAACAGCATCACAAAGCAACCGATAACCAGTGATGACCTTAGTTTCCTGACTCTTTTCTCGAACCAGGCCGGTTTGGCGATCGAGAACTCGACATTATACAGCAACCTGAAGAAGACGCTGAGTGAGCTTAAAGATACTCACAGCAAGCTTTTGCACAGCGAGAAGTTGGCGGCGTTAGGGGAGATGGCGGCGGGTGTAGCTCACGAGATAAAGAACCCGCTGATGGCGATAGGCGGCTTTGCCAGACGGCTGGACAAACGCTTCGCGGAAGATTCACCAGACAAGACATATATCAATATCATAATAAAAGAGGTCTCAAGATTAGAGAAGATATTAAATGAGATATTGAACTTCTCCAAAGAAGAGAGGGAGAATAACTTTGCGCTAAACGATATCAACAAGATCATCAACGAGACCTTGATCATGTTTGATAACGAGATGTTAGAGAATAATATCACAACGGAGACTAACTTGAATTATGACCTGCCTATGGTGCTTTGCAACTACCAGCAGGTGAAACAGGCGGTCATAAACCTGGTGAACAATTCATGCCAGGCTATGCCAAGAAGCGGTAAGCTGTCGGTAACAACAAGAAAATCGCTTGTAAGGAATAAGGATTCGGTGGTGATTGAGATCAGCGATACCGGCGGCGGGGTGAACAACGAAGTGTTGCACAATATATTCAACCCATTCTTCACGACGAAGGATGGCGGCACCGGCCTGGGGCTTGCGATCACCCACCGGTTCATCGCAAATCATTCCGGCAGCATAGAGGTGGATAATAAACCCGGCCTGGGGGTGACATTCATAATCAATTTACCTGTAAAAATGGACGAAGAGGAATGAAGAAGAGATGCTATAAAATCAACCACATAGAACACAAAGGGATTTGCAGAGTTCGCAGAGAAAATATTTTTTATATAAGTAAATCTCTGAGTTCTCTGTGTTGTACTCCGTGCGCTCTGTGGTAAAAAAAAGGAGGCAAAAATGAGTTTGAGGGTTTTAGTCGTTGATGATGAGGAGAACATCAGATTATTGTATAAAGAGGAGCTCACCGAGGAGGGTTACGACGTTGTTTTAGCGGAAAGCGGGTACGAGGCGCTTGATATTGTAAAGGAACAAGGTGTCGATCTGGTCGTTTTGGACATTAAGATGCCGAAAATCGACGGGATTGAGACGCTGCGGCTGCTGAAAGATGAAAGCAGGGACCTGCCGGTCATCCTTTGCTCTGCTTACGGGCAGTATAAGCAGGATTTTTGCACATGGGCATCAGACGCGTATATTGTGAAGACAGCGGACTTGACCGAGCTTAAGGCGACGATAAAAAATATCATCAAAGAAAAGAATATATAAAGGTCTCTATGAAAAAAAAAATAAGTTTTATCGCAATCTTAGCAACTTTGTTCTACGCGGGGCTGGCATATTCATACACACCAGCTTCTTACGTCTTGATCAAGAACCTTCTGAAACAGTTCAGCTTCGATAATCCGGTGCGAGTAGAGCAGGACGTTTACAAAAATGGCGGTACCGATAAGGAGTTCTACTCAAATGCTGAGGTGATGATAAAGTACCCGTTCACTTTAAAAGTTACCCTGAACTCTAACCTGAAACGGGAATACATAGTACAAGATGATGATATCATAGAGATAAATGACAATACAATAATATCGTTCAAGAGAAACGCCACCTTCTTGTTTTACGAGCTGTTCTCGTTTGACAATATCGATGACTTCCTGCGTTACCTTACTATCATGAAGATAGACCAGGAGAAAGTAACGATGGGGCTGATAGACCGTGAGATATGCTATGTGATCGGCAGTGATAACCTCAATGAATATAAGAACCAGTTATGGATTGACAAGAAGACGCTCTTACCAAAGAAGCTGGTGATATTCTACAGTGACAATGGGGAGACTATAGCGTTCAGGTACGAGTTTACGGGCTACGATGCCAAGAGCGGGCTATACTTCCCGAAGAATGTCAGGTTTTACCATGATGACAAGCTCAAGCTCGAGTTCGCGGCGACTAAGATAACCCGCACTGTGATTGATGATGACTCTGTTTTTAATACAAAGAAAATAAGAAAAGAATATAAAATTGATATCGCACAATAAACCCATCAAATGAACTACCCCGCAGCAGAGCTACGAGGTATCAATTTTAAATAATTACGAAGCAAGTTGCGAGGTATTAAACCATAGAAACAGGCAAGCCTGAATAAATAATGAAAAATATCGCGTTAGTCGCAGTCACATTGAAGATAAACAAGGTGTTCTCGTACCTGATACCCGATCCGCTCATAGCTTCGGTAAAGATCGGGAAGAGGGTACTCGTCCCATTCAGGAACCAGAAGCTGACCGGTTATGTCATCGGTACCACCGACAAGTGCGAGTTTAGTGAACTAAAGGAGATCATTCAGGTTCTCGATGAAACGCCGCTCTTTTCCCACGATTACCTGAGGTTTTTCAAGTGGCTCTCTTCATACTACATCGCACCCATCGCGCAAGTGATAAAGACGGCTCTGCCCGCGGGTATAAACGTTACGCACAAGGAGTACTACGCCCTCACTCCAGCCGGTGAGGAGTATATCGAAAGTGCGCAGAAGGGCGCTGACCTGCTGGCGTTCATAAAGAGCCGCCCTGACTGTACGGTCAATGCCATCAAGAAGGAGTTCCCCGCGCAAAACGTACCAACCAAGCTACGCAAGCTGAAGCAGAAGGGGTATGTTCATGTCGTGGCGTCGCTACCGAACACACCGGTAACGAAGACCTTCGTGAAGCATGTGGAATTGGTCATGAAGAACAAGGCAGCCTTCCATGATTACATAACATCACTGCCAAAGAGAGCGACGAGGAGGGCAAAGATTGCTCTTTATATCCTTGAAAACGGCTCTGTTCCGTCCGCTTACTTGAATAAAAGGTTCAATAATGTCAAGAAGTTCATCGACATACTTGAGAATATGGATTATGTGTCGGTAACACAAAAAAAGCCAGAAGCGACCTATGAGAAGCAGTTTGAGCCCGAGAACAAGCATATCGTTTTTACCAATGAGCAGGAGCAGGCGATAGATACGATAAACGACGCGATCGATTCTAACTCGTACCAACCGTTCCTCTTGCACGGCATTACCGGCAGCGGTAAGACCGAGGTGTATATCCAGGCGGCGAAACGCGCGATACAAAACGGTAAGGGCGTGATAATACTGATACCTGAGATCGCCCTGACACCGAATCTGCTAAGGCGGTTCGAGCAGCATTTCGATGAGATCGGTGTGGTGCACAGCTCGGTATCCCCGCGCGCGCGGTACCGGTACTACCAGAGCGTGAGGGAGGGTAAGCTGAAGATGATTATCGGCGCCCGCTCCGCCATCTTCGCGCCGTTTGACGAGCTTGGTCTGATCGTGATCGATGAGGAGCACGAGACCACCTATAAGCAGGATGACGGTTTTAAGTATAACGCGAGAGATATCGCTCTTGTAAGGGCGAAGATGAAGAACGCGGTCGTCGTCTTAGGCTCTGCGACGCCTTCCGTCGAATCATACTATAACGCAAGCGCCGGTAAGTATAAGTACCTGAAACTGCAAAGCAGGGTACAAAAGAGCACACTCCCGGATATCCGCATTGTCGATATGAAGGTGGAGAAGGAGAAAGGTGAAAAGAGAGATATTGTGCTCTCAAATGAGCTTCTTAAAAAGATAGGTGAGAACCTTGAGAACCGGCAGCAGACAATGCTGTTTTTGAACCGCCGCGGGCACTCGACCTTCATCGTATGCTACGAGTGCGGTGACGCGCAGATCTGCCCGAACTGCTCTATATCACTCACATATCACAGCTCAATCAACATCCTTGTCTGTCACTACTGCGGGTTTAAAAAGAGGTTGCCCGAGCTCTGCCCAAACTGCGGCGGCTCGCGCCTGAAACCTGTTGGCTTTGGTACCCAGCGCATCTTTGAGGAGGTCACAAACCGCTTCCCAGAGGCTAGCGTGTTTCGGATGGACAGTGACACGATGACAAAGAAGGATTCGTACAAGGATTTTTATAATAAGATGATCCAGGGCGAGATAGATATCCTTATCGGTACGCAGATGATCGCGAAGGGGCATGATTTTGCGAATGTAACGTTGGTCGGTATCCTGAGCGCCGATTCCGCTCTCATGTTACCGGATTTTCGCGCCGAGGAGCGGTGCTTTGCGATAATCACCCAGGTATCCGGCAGGGCAGGGCGCGGCGAGATCCCGGGTCACGTTATCATCCAGACGCTTAACCCAGACAACGATTCGATAAACTTCGCGCTTCAGGCCAAGGTGGACGAGTATCACCAAAGGGAGATAAAGCTCAGGAGGGAGCTGAATTACCCGCCATTTTCAAGGCTTATCAACATAAGGATAGTGTCGAAAAGCGAGAGCCACGGAAAAGACGCTTTCGGTCACCTTGCCCGTCTCTCAAAGAAGCTCTTAAGGCAGAGTAAATATAAGGGCGTTTCGTTGCTCGGGCCTGTCACCTGCCCGATATTCAAGATAAAGAACAAGTTCCGTTGGCAGATGCTCGCGCGCTCGAAGGACTCTACCCGTCTGCACCACTTCGTAAACGAGCTGTACAATGACCTTTGCGGGGTGGTGAGCGGCAATTATGTAAAAATAAGTATTGATGTAGATCCGGTCAATATGTTATAATCCTGCGATAATAATCACAACAGGTAATAAATAATATGGCGATAAGAGAGATCCTTACATATCCTGACCCGAGGCTGACGAAGAAGTCTTCTGATGTAGCTTGTGTGAACGATGCGATAAAGAGTATAATAAACGACATGATCGAGACCATGTATGACGCGCCGGGCATCGGTTTGGCCGCCACACAGATCGGTATCCTGAAAAACATCGTCATTGTCGATTCCTGCGATAAAGATGAAGACAGCCCCCTGACCGTCCTTGTCAACCCGAAGATCACTCACGCGCAAGGTGAAGCCTCCATAGAGGAGGGCTGTCTGAGCGTACCGAATCTGCTTGTAAAGATAAAGCGCGCGGCTGAGATCGTTGTCCGCGCTTTCAACGCGGACGGTGATGAGGTAGAGCTGCAATGCGGCGGGCTTCTGGCGATAGCTGTGCAGCATGAGATAGATCACTTAAGCGGGATACTGATAGTCGATTATGCGTCATACCTGAAAAGAAACCTCTATCTGAAGAAAATTAAAAAGAGAGAATTGAAGAAATAATTGCCAGATAAAAAACTAAAAATAGTTTTCATCGGTACCGCTCGCTTCGCCGTACCGGTATTGCACGAACTCGTGCGGGCAGGGTACGATATAAGGCTCGTCATCACGCAGCCGGACAGACCCAAGGGGCGCGGGAAAGCGCTCTCGCCGCCGCCGGTAAAAGAGGCTCTTATGAAGAGCGATCTTGTCATGGTGAAAGAGAGGCTCTTCCAGCCGGAGAATATCAACTCCGATGACGCGGTGAAAACCATAGCCGGTGTCGCACCGGACTTTATCGTCGTCGTCGCGTACGGCCAGCTCCTGAAGAAGCGGGTACTTGACATCCCAGGGTTCGGCTGTATCAATGTCCACGCGTCGCTTCTGCCCGGGCTACGCGGCGCGGCGCCGATAAACCGCGCGATCATGAACGGCGACCGGATCACCGGCGTCACGACCATGATGATGGATGAGGGTATGGATACCGGAGATATCCTTATGAAAACCAAGACGGATATCGACGATACGATAGACTCGATCGCGCTTGCGAAGAGGTTGTCGGACTTGGGGGCCACTCTTTTGGTGCGTACCATAGAGGGCGTGACCGGCGGGAGTATAGTACCGGCGGCGCAGGATGAAATGCTCGCTACTTATGCGCATATACTGACAAAATCAGACGGACTTATCTTGTTTGACATAATGGACGCGAAAGATATCCACAACATGGTGAGGGGGCTTTTGCCATGGCCGGCGGCTCACACTGTTTTGAACGGGAGACCGGTGAAGATACTTAAGACTGATTATGATATGGATGAGGATACGCGCGGTGCGGCGCCGGGCACTGTGACGATGGTCACAAAAGCGTCCTTTTTCATCGCCGCGAAAAAAGGGGTGTTGAAGGTATTGGAGCTTCAGCCAGAGAACAAAAAAGTTATGCCGGCAAAAGATTTTATTAACGGTTACAGGTTAAAAGAAGGTGCGGTTTTCGCTTAGCAATACAAAGAGGTGTTATCATGGAGAGGATCGGTATTTTCGGCGGTACATTCAACCCGCCGCATTTCGGACACTTGCGGGCGGCGTTAGAGGTCTATAACGGTTTTGACCTTGACCGCGTGCTGTTCGTACCGTCATTTCTCCCCCCCCACAAAAAAGCGAAGAACATTGCGGCTCCTAAAAGAAGATTTCAGATGACGCAGCTGGCGATAAAGGGATTCTGCGGTTTCAAGGCATCTGATTTAGAGATCACGCGGGAGGAAGTATCATACTCATACGATACTGTCACAGCTGTCAAAAAGATTCACAAGGACGCGAAAATATTCTTCATATTAGGTACGGACGCCTTCAGCGAGCTGAACACGTGGAAGGGCTACGAGGAGTTTATCTTCTTGTGCGACTTCGTTGTGATGACAAGGCCGGCGGCGGAAAGGAAGGATCTTGAGCGGATATTACCCGGAGATATCTGCAAGCGGTTCAGTTTCGATAAGAAACGCGACTTATACGAAAGCGACGCGCACACCCGCATATACTTCTTCGAGATCACGCAGCTGGATATCTCCGCCACAAATATTCGCACGCTTTGCAAGGAGAACAAGAGCATAAAGTACTTGCTGCCGGGAAGCGTGGAGAAGTATATCTTACAAAACGGCCTGTATCTGTAGGTGACAGTGTGACGTATTTGGAGTTGAAAATAATTATTTTTTATGGTATTTAACATTTACAACTTACAATTAATTTTTTATAGGGGGGAAGTCATGAAAAGGTTCTTATCAGTCACTAAAGTTTGCATCATGATTATCGCGGTTACAGTGATGGCCTTTACCGGTTGCTCAAAGAGAGAGAAGGGGGAGGCGTCAGTATACAAGCTTGGTGTAGCGGCGCCCTTTACCGGTCAGTACAGCGAATACGGGAATATGGTATATAATGGCATAGAGCTTAAGGTAGACCAGGTGAACGCCGCGGGCGGCATCAATGGCAAGATGATAGAGCTTGACAAGGGCGACGAGCTGTGCGACCCGAAAGAAGCGGCTATCGTGGCGCAGAAGTTCATCGCTGATGATGAAATCCTCGCGGTCATTGGCCACCTATGCTCATCGGCTACCCTGGCGGCTCAGACCTACTATGATGAGGCCGGTCTCGTCGAGTTCTCACCGACATCGACCCAGGTTGATATCGGTAAGGGCAGCATCTGGACGTTCAGAGACGTATACAGGGACGATTTTCAAGGTAAGTTCCTCGCGAAATACGCGAAAGAAGCTATCGGTAAGAAATCCGTAGCAATATTCTACGAGAACAACGATTACGGTATCGGCCTAAAGAACGCGTTTGAGGAGAGAGCCAGAGAGCTTGGCATGAAAGTGAAGGCTGTTGAGGCGTACACATCGCAGGACACTGATTTTACATCGCAGCTTGCAAAGATAAAGGACTCGAAACCCGGTGTGCTGTTTATCGCGGGTTTATATAACGAGGGCGCTCTTATCGCGGCGCAGGCAAGGCAGCTTGGTATCTCTGCCCAGATCATGGGCGGCGACGGTATCGGTTCCCCAGGCTATATCGACAACGCCGCGAAAGCAGCCGAGGGTACTCTGATCACACAACCGTTTTTGCTTGACGCCGCCACGGGTAAGGCGAAGGAGTTTGGTAAGGCTTTCAGAGAGCGCTACAGTAAAGACCCGGACTGGATGGCAGCGACTTCATACGATGCCGCGGGGATTCTCATCGACGCCATCAAGAACAGTGACGCCACCAGAAGAGGCGTCAGGAACTATCTGGCCTCTATGGATTCAAGGGAAAAGGGTTACTATGGTGTCACCGGTATCACATACTTCGACGAGAACGGCGACTGTTACAAACCGATATATGTCATGACCGTAAAGGACGGGAAATTTGTCGCGGCTAAAAAGCAGTTATTAGATTGAGGCGCTACACTATTTGAAAGACCGTCATCCCTGGCTTGATCCGGGATCTAAAAAGCCGTCGAGGTAGCGTAACAACGTGGAGCGTAACCCGACAAATATGGGGAGCTTTTTGTTCAACTCTGATCTATTCATCTCACAGCTTATTATCGGTCTCACGTTAGGGGGCATGTACGCCCTTATCGCTGTCGGTTATACTATGGTCTACGGGATAATATCCCTTATCAACTTCGCCCACGGCGAGATATACATGCTTGGGGCGTTCTTCGCGTTCACCATGGTCAGCACTTTTAGCGTGCCATTCTTCCTCGCGTTCTTCATCAGCATGGCGCTGTGCGCGCTGTTGGGTGTGATAATCGAGTTTGTCGCCTACAGGCCGCTGAGAAACGCGCCGCGACTTGCAGCGCTCATCACCGCTATCGGTGTCTCACTATTCCTGCAGAACATCGCCGCGATCATCTGGACATCAAAAAAGCAGCCATACCCCCCGGGCGCCATTCCCGCGTATTTCAAGGACACGGTATTCACCCTTGGTTCTTTTAATGTCACATGGATGCAGATATTCATCTTTACCGTGACTATCGCTATGATGGCCGGCCTGCACCTGCTCATCAACAAGACAAGGATCGGTATCGCGATGCGGGCATCGGCGCAGGATAAGGTGATGTCGAACCTCATGGGCGTCAACTCCGGTAGGGTCATCTCGCTGACATTCGCGATAGGGAGCGCGATGGGCGCGGCGGCCGGTATCATCTCAGGCGTGTACTTCAACGCGATATACCCGACGATGGGCTACACCGCAGGAGTAAAGGCTTTCGCCGCGGCTGTCTTGGGCGGGATCGGCAGTATCCCGGGCGCCATGATCGGCGGGTTC